>JAZRDI010000062.1:0-4858 GCA_045660185.1 Eubacteriales bacterium
ATATTTGGGACGTACTTCAAAACGGTTCTGCAACGTCTTCGGACTGGGATACGAGAATCTCGGCGGGTGCAACGTGGGAAACTCAGAGCGGCGTTGACGTATTCTCCTATGATACCGGTTATGACGATGGCTCTACATATATCTCGGTAGGAGATATCGCTGCTTATGAGACTACTACTGGTATCAAAGATGCGAACATTAGATTTGCAACGGATAGTAAGTCGAGCGTAAAAGTACAGTTTGATAATGCAACCGGAAAGCTGTATGTAAACGGCAAGCTTATCCGTTCGTTTAAGGACGTATCGAAAAATGGTAGCAACTATTTCGACGGCTTTACCAACAATGAAGTAAAAATAAGCGTAGGTGTAGTTAGATGTAATAAATATTCTACGGACGAATTCAGCAGATTCTGTATTATGAACCTTGACGGTGTAAGCTTATGCGCATTGAGTGACGGGAAAATTCATTATGAAGACTTGGACGTTGCGGCTTATAGACATATCGTTGATGAAACGACGGGTATTGACAAGCTTGTTTATAAAAATGAAGTTATCAATGTAAGTGAGTTGTTTACCGACGGTAGCAAGCAACCTATCGGTTATTTTGTTGGCGAAGAGTTGTATAGCATCAATGATTTGTCGGCTGTTACGATGAATGAAAATAAGACATACAGTCTTGCTTGGTTGGATTTTGCAACGGAAGATGGCGCGGCTGTAAGACTTGGTTCCTATACTGGTCTTCGTTTCCAGGCAACCATCAACGGGGGCATATCCGAGGCATTAAAAGGCTCCGTAACCGATTACGGCATGATTATTGCTCCTACGGACTACATTGAAAATAAAGAATTTACCCTTGACGATTACGCAGAAGGCTATATGAAGAAACAATCGGCAACAAATACTGTTGCTGAGGGTGATGATATAACGTTCTATATCACAATGACGCAAATCAGAGCGACGAACTTTACAAGAGAGATCTCCGCAAGAACCTACGTTGAAGTAACGTATGCAAACGGAGAAAAGGCAGTTATCTATTCTAAGTATTCTAAGGAAGATAACTCTAGAAGTGCTTACTTCGTTGCAAATGCTGCATACAATTCTGAAGAAGAGTACGAAGGGAAGACTGAAACCGAAACTAGATGGATAAAGAATTTCTTGCTCACGAATTATATTAATAAGGCTGTAGAAATCAATTCTCTCGGCGTAAAAGCAAACGACGATGCAAGTTATACGGTTGATTCGGTAAGTAGTTCCAACGATGGCACTATCCTTTATTTGACAGTATCGGGCGCAAATGGTGCAAGATGTTTGGTGTACGATGGGGCAACCTATTCGGCTGTGGAAGAGGGAACTCCCACGGATGAAAATCCCCTTGTAATGTATGAACAAGACGGAAAGCTCAGCGTTGCATTTTTACTTCCTACGCGAAGTAAAAATGCAACCGCGCAAGCGGTAACGTTAGTTGACAACGGCGTTACTGAATATTCCATTTTAGTCCCTGAAAATGCAACGCAGTCAGACCTGTATGCGGCAACCGAGTTACAGTCGATTATGCGTAGTAACTACGATGCAGAGATGGCGATTGTCAGCGATTATGACGATTCTACCTCTAAGTATATTTCTTTAGGCGACACTCAATTTAAACAAAAAGCGAATGTAACCCTTTCTGCTTATACCAAAGAGCAAGGCGGTTTTGCTATTAAATCTTGCGAGGAAGGCGTTGCGATCTACGCGGAAGACGACTATGCGTTGTTTTACGGACTCTATAGATTTTTGGAAGAAAACTTCGGCTACAAATACTATGCGTACGATTGTACGGTAATCGACAGCAATCCCGTACAAACGTTGAAAGATTTTGACTATGAAGATTATCCCGATATTAAATACCGTTCTTTGTACAGTGAATTGACGAGAATGGGTTATCGTACTGGGGATACTGACTCCACGGAGATGGCTACCGATATGAAGGCTGCTTATATCAATATGCACCTTTATAATACCGGTTCGGCTTATCAAATTTTCCAAGGCGATGGATATTCTTCGGGTGATTATGGTAAAAACGTACCGCCTTTTGCTTATGAACTTGATGACCAAAGTTTATTAACGTACTTTTTGCCTTATGATGACAGTTGGGATTATTACGGTACCGGTAAAACATATGGCGAAACCCATTCCGATTGGTATTATGTGAAAGATGGTACAGCGAAACAGATTTGTTTAACCAAAGCGTACAACAATAATAACGGTATGTACGATATCATTTTTGATAAGTTGACTTACGTTATTTCTAAAAATTCCACCAAAACTTTCTTTGAAATCGGTATTGGTGACAATGAGGAAAAGTGTACTTGTACGGATTGTAAGTCGGCTTATAACACCTATGGGGCAAGCGGTGTATATCTTCGTTTGGTGAACAAGCTTGCAAAAGACGTGAAAGTTTGGCAGGCAAGCCATTGTCCCAACAGAGAAATTTATCTTATGGCGTATGCTTACTTGGCATTCATTGAAGCGCCTAAGGGTGGTGTGGTTGCAGCGGATAACGTAATCGTACGTATTGCTCCCATTGAGTTGGGTTATTCTAAACCTATCACTGCAAGCAACAATTATTATGATGATAGTTGGTTCAATAGAACGACCTGGACGACAATCTTTGAAAATTGGACAAAAGCGGCTGTACACCTTGCAATCTGGGATTACCGCGCGGACTTCCGCATATATTTGCAACCGCTTCCTTTACAAAAATCTACTGAAGCGAATATTGAATATTATAAAGCCATTGGCGTAAAAGAAATTTATTCCCAAGGCATCGCAGGTAGTAAAAAGATTGCAATCTATCCTTTCGCGGAAATGGACGATTGGATTAGAAGCAGAATGTATTGGGATACAACGCTTTCTTACAATGATTTGAGAGATGAGTTTGTTAATGCTTATTATGGCTCTGCGAGTACCTATGTTTTGCAGTTTATTCAAAAGCTTGAAGATGCGTTTGGTTCGACGGAATTTGGCATAGGTGAAGATTTAACTGTTAGCGAATTAAAGAGTAGATATAGTTCGACTTGGGTAAATGCAGTGCAAACGCTTTTCAATAATGCTTATGCGGCTGTTGGTGACAACGCAGACCTTGTAAAGCGTTTGGATTATTTGTCTATGTTCTATAGATATCTGCAAATTAAATGTAGTTATACAGGCGCGGATAAGACAACTTTTAAGACGATGTGTAATGAACTGGGCATTTGGAAAGTAGAAATTAACCTTACGGTGGAAGACTTTACCGCTTAACAGTAGATAGATTAAATAAAAGTAAAGGGGGAGTCCCTTTTAATTGATGGGGACTCAAAAAAGAAATATAAGGAGAAAGAAAATGAAAAAGAGATTACTTACTTTATTATCGGGTGCATTTGTTTGTTGCTTTACTTTTGGCGCATTGAGCATGGTACCTGCAAACGTCGCACAAGCGGATGATATGGATGCGGCATTCAGCGCAATAGGTAAAGCAGAATATGTAGAAGACATTTCCTATGGTGAATTTGCTATCAACCATATCTCTGGGTCTGGTGTTATGGTCACTACAAGAAACAAATTGACCGAATATGTAAACAGTACGGCGGTTAGCAATTCGGAAAATCCTTGGCTCATTGATTATGATACAGGTAGATATCCCGTAGGTGTTTCGTTTAACGAAACGATTGATATTTCGGACAATACGTTAAATGATACTTTGATTGAACTTGCCTTCCCTACTTGGCAAGGGACGGAAAATTCGAGATATATGCAGGCAAGAGCTTATGAAATCATTATTGCAGACGCGGCAAATCCCGATAAATATATTGCGGTATATCTTTGGGACACCCTTCAAAATGGTTCGGCAACTTCGTCGGATTGGGATACGAGAATAACGGCAGGCGCGACGTGGGAAGCTTCGAGTGGCGTTGATGTTTATTCCTCCGATACTGGTTATGATGATGGCTCTACATATACTTCGGTGGGAGATATCTCTTATTATGAAACTACTGCTGGTATCAAAGATGCGAACATTAGATTTGCAGCGGATAGTAATTCTAGTGCAAAAGTACAGTTTGATAATGAAACTGGTAAACTTTACGTAAACGGTAAACTTATCCGTTCGTTTAAGGACGTATCTCCAAACACCAACTATTTTGATGGTTTTACTAACAACGAAGTAAAAATCAGTGTAGGTGTTGTAAGAAGTAACAAATATTCAAGAGATGAATTCAGTAAATTCTGCATTATGAATATTGATGGAAATTCCTTGAAAGCAAATAGCGATGGGAAAATCTATTATAACGAACAAGTATTGAATGTTGTGATGCCAGAAGTAAGCAATAAGTCCGACGCTTTTACTGCGATAGGCAACTCGGCTTTTGTCCAGGATATTTCTTACGGCGATTTCACAAATGTCAACTTCTCTGGCTCAGGCGTTATGGTTACAACTAGAAATAAGGCATCTAAAAACGCAGCGAGCACAGCTGTTAGCAATACGGACAATCCTTGGCTTATTCAATTTGATACGGGCAGAGATCCCGTAGGTGTTTCGTTTAACGGAACGGTAGATATCTCGGATAATACGGCGTCCGATACGCTTATCGAGCTTGCATTCGCGAATTTGCCTGATTCTACCAATTCGAAGAATATGCAGGCAAAGGCGTACGAAATCATCATTGCAGATGCGGCAAATCCCGATAAATATATCGCATTGTATATTTGGGACGTACTTCAAAACGGTTCTGCAACGTCTTCGGACTGGGATACGAGAATCTCGGCGGGTGCAACGTGGGAAACTCAGAGCGGCGTTGACGTATTCTCCTATGATACCGGTTATGACGATGGCTCTACATATA
>JAZRDI010000063.1:0-3633 GCA_045660185.1 Eubacteriales bacterium
ATGATCAAGTGATTGATATTTAAAATCAATCTGCTGTGCTTTAAGTGGCATTTTCTTGCCCTCAACTTGACAGCTCATCTATTATACAACAAACTTTCCAAAATGTCAACACTTTTTTTGAAAGTTTTTTTATTTTTTTCAACTTTTAGCTTTTAGTTATGTTTTTACGAAAATTACCATTCAGTTTTGTGCAGTTTAAACAAAACTTTCCGACGTTTTTACATTTATCGAAGGGTTCTTCTTATCAAAATAATCTCTTTATTGATTGTAATGAGAAAAATATTTTTATCTTTTTTTAAATATTTTTTCAAAAAACGCTCTGCGCCATAGCCTATATATAATATACGCGCGTGTGAATATGTATTATAATGAAGAAAACTGTTTCTCGACACAAATCAAAAAACATTCATTCACCCTATATTTTTTAAACATTCTAATTAATTATTTTAATATTCGAATTAATCTATTGACTTTGGGCAAAATGAATGTTATAATATTTTAGCACTCTAGAGCATAGAGTGCTAAAAAGAAAGAGGTTTTACTAAGATGAGAAAAAAGCAATTTAAAACAGAGTCTCAAAAGCTCTTGGACATGATGATCAATTCTATATATACTCACAAGGAGATATTTTTGAGAGAGCTTATCTCCAACGCGAGCGACGCGGTTGATAAGTTATACTTCAAATCATTGACCGATAGTTCCATACCGCTTTCCAAAAATGATTATGCCATTTGGATAAAGGCGGACAAAGCAAACAGAACTCTCACCATTTCCGACAACGGAATAGGAATGACCGAGAGCGAGCTTGAAAACAATCTCGGTACTATTGCAAAGAGCGGCTCTTTTGATTTCAAGCGCGAGAATGAGAAGAAGGATGAGGTTGACATTATAGGTCAGTTTGGCGTTGGATTCTACTCCGCGTTTATGGTCGCATCTAAAATTCAGGTTAAATCGAAACCCTATGGTACAGATACCGCGTTTCTCTGGGAATCCGAAGGTGCTTCGGGCTACACGGTTGAAGAATGCGAAAAGGCAAGCTTCGGCACAGAGATAACGCTTTACATTAAAGAGGACAGCGAGGATTACAACTACTCCGAATTTCTTGAAGAATACAGAATCCGCGGACTTATCAAAAAATACTCCGACTATATCAGATACCCCATAAAGATGGATGTTGAGAATGAGAAGCTTAAAGACGGAACGGAGAACGAATACGAAACCGTTATCGAAACCGAGACGCTCAACAGTATGATTCCCCTTTGGAAAAAATCCTCGTCAGAGGTTACCGAAGAGGAATACGCGAGCTTCTACACAGATAAATTTTACGATTACGAAAAGCCTCTCAAGGTAATTACTCAAAAATCCGAGGGTACTGCGACCTACTCGGCGCTTATGTTCATTCCCTCTCACGCGCCCTTTAATTATTACACGAAGGACTACGAAAAGGGACTCGAGCTTTATTCGAGCGGCGTTATGATTATGGAGAAATGCGCGGACCTTCTTCCCGATTATTTCGGTTTCGTTAAGGGACTCGTTGACTCCTCGGACCTCTCGCTCAACATATCGAGAGAAATGCTCCAACACGATAGACAGCTTAAGATAATAGCAAAATCAATAGAAAAGAAAATTAAAACCGAGCTTGAAAAGATGATGAGCGCAGACCGCGAAAGCTATGAGAAGTTCTTCGAAGCTTTCGGCGTGCAGCTCAAATTTGGAATTTATTCCGACTACGGAACGCATAAGGATACACTCAAGGACCTTATTCTCTTCCGTTCGTCAGAAGATAAATACGTTTCGCTTAAAGAATACACCGAATCTATGAAGGAAGGGCAGAAATGCATTTATTACGCAGTTGGCGAGAATAAGGAAAAGATTTCTATGCTTCCTCAGGTAGATGCCGTTAAATCTTACGGATACGAGGTGCTTTATCTCACCGATGACGTTGATGAATTTGCTTTAAAGGTTCTTGGAAATTACAACGATAAGGAATTCAAGAGCGTTACTGCAGAGGCGCTTGACCTTGCGAGTGACGATGAGAAAAAGAAAATAGACGAGGCAAACGCAGGCGCAAAGGATATGCTCGATTTTATGAAAGAGGCTATTGAAAGCGTTAGCGCGGTTAAATTCTCTCCAAACCTTAAGGAACACGCCGTATGCTTATCGAGTGAGGGCGAGCTTTCGGTTGAAATGGAGAAAATCCTTAAGAGAATGCCCGGCGCAAACGACGCGCCCACAGCAAAGGTAGTTCTCGAAATCAACCACTCGCATCCAATTACCGAAAAGCTTCTCACGCTCTTCGCAACCGATAAAGACTCACTTAAAAAATACGCTAAAATTCTTTACTTCGAAGCTTGCCTTATCGGCGGCATTTCGATAGAAAATCCCAAAGAATTCGCTTCGCTTATTTCGGAATTAATGATTTAAACGAGCGCGGGAAATAAAATGTAGGATTTTGATTTTAAAATATCGAATTGTAATTCTAAAACACCAAACTATTATTCAATAAAAAACTCGGGTAGCTCCACTTAAGGAACTATCCGAGTTTTTTAATCATTTGCCTATTTATTAATAGTCGTTTTTAAAATGTAATTTGGTTTTAATATTCCACGAAAATATTATTCCTTTTCCGGAACGTAATTATAATGCTTTGTTGCGCTGGTGAGATATGAGTTGTTACTGCCAATCGAAATAGCCTTCCACTCTACCCCGCTGCCGGTGTAATATACGTTCGTGAGTTTGTAGCAATCAGAGAACGCCCCCTCACCAATCGAAGTAACGCTATCGGGAATTGTTACGCTTGTAAGGCTGTAGCAATAAACGAACGCCCAATCACCAATCGAAGTAACGCTATTTGGGATTGTTACGCTTGTAAGGCTGGTGCATCCACGGAACGCATAATCACCAATCGAAGTAACACTATCGGGGATTGTTACGCTTGTAAGGCTAGAGCAATTATAGAACGCATAATTACCAATACAAGTAACACCATTACCTATGCTCACGCTTGTAAGGCTGGAGCAACTATGGAACGCAGAAGAACCAATCGAAGTAACGCTATCGGGAATTGTTGCGCTTGTTATGCTCGACTGATAATAAAAGGCGTACATCGGTATAGAAGTAACACCATAGGGAATAACAAGCTCTGTTATAAGTTCACCGTTTAAATATAGATTCTTTGCGTAATAAAGAGGGTTGGAAGAATAATTACCAAAGGATATATTACACCAAGCAGCAATATCACTAATATTTACGCTTGTAAGGTTGGTGCAATTATAGAACGCACGCTCGCCAATCGAAGTAACGCTATCGGGGATTGTTACGCTTGTAAGGTTGGTGCAATTATAGAACGCACTCTCACCAATCGAAGTAACACCATCGGGGATTGTTACGCTTGTAAGGCTGATGCAATAATAGAACGCCTCACAACCAATCGAAGTAACACTATCGGGGATTGTTACGCTTGTAAGGCTAGAGCAACGCTGGAACGCCCGATCACCAATCGAAGTAACGCTATCGGGGATAATGAATGTCGTATCACTTTTACCTATAGCGTATTGAATTAACGTTTTACCGTCTTTGCTATAAAGATTTCCATCTATAGATTTATATTTTTCATTTTCTGTGCCTACGTTT
>JAZRDI010000064.1:0-6560 GCA_045660185.1 Eubacteriales bacterium
AATACGCTATGACAAGCACGCAAGCAGATGAAGATGCCTGGAGGTTTTATGAAAAGCTCGGCTATCACAAGGTCGGCGGATTCTTCCCTCCCGAACAAGAAGCAGAAGAATGGATGTATATGAAAGAGTTGGGTAAATGAAATGAAACACTACGAAACCGAAACTCGCTCCCGGTGGGGTGACACCGACGCCTATCGCGAGCACGAGCAGAAAACAAAGAATTACACCAAAGAGAAGTGGGCAGAGGCAAATGATGGCTTGATGTCTATATTTGCCGAGTTTGCTGCGTGCAACGATAGTGGCGCAAGTGCAGATTCTACTGAGGTACAGGCATTGGTAGCCAAGCTTCAGGCACACATCACGGAGAACTACTACACCTGCACAGATGAAATCCTTGCAGGCTTAGGTAAGATGTATGTTACGGACGAGCGATTCAAGAAGAACATAGACAAGTACGGAGAGGGAACTGCCGAGTTTACTGCGGAAGCAATAGTTGTATTCTATCAGAAGAAATGACAGGGTTAAACGACTAATTATTTAAATAGGAGATAAATTTATGACAGAGCTTGAAAAAATCGCATATGCAAAATCTTTTATAGACAAATTGGCAAACGGTATCAATCCTTTGAATGATACACCTATTCCCGATGATGACATTGCAAACAACGTTCGTCTATCTCGTTGTTTTTTCTATGTGTCTGACATTCTTCGTCAGGTTTATGAAAACGGCGGTGTAACAAAGCCAAAACGTACTCCTAAAATTCCGTTTTCGGTTTCTGCCGAACAACTTGATAAGTTTGAATATTCCGCAGATCCTATTTCTGTTACCGAAATCGCAAAAAGAATTTGCGCGATGGCAGAAAACGAGAACATGGACAAGGTCTCCTATCGACAGATCAATCAGTGGCTGTTGAATATAGAAATGCTTTGCTTGCGTGATTTTGGAGGAAGAAAACCCGTTAAGCGTCCGACAGAAGCGGGAAATGAAATAGGAATTACAGTAGAGACCCGAATGGGTCGTTATGGTGAATATCAGGTTGTCCTTTATAATGAAGAAGCACAGAGATTTATTTTGGATAATCTCGATGCGGTGGTTGCTACCGAAGCAAAAAAGAGAAATCTTCGCGAGGAAGTCACATCCGGTAGCGAGGAATGCGATGATTAAATAACTTATACACGATCCGATATTCCTTGCAGGGAAGTCGGAGATCGCGACGAAAGAAGATTGGTATCGCAAGGATACCTAACTATTTGATTCTTATAAAAAGGAGGTGTGCTTATGCCTTTGAGAATAATACGCAACGACCTATTGAAAATGGATGTCGATGCTATTGTTAACCCTACTGATTCTTATTTGTCGGGTTCGGGTAGCATTGATTTGAAAATACACCGTGCCGGAGGGGAAGCATTGAAGCAAGAGCTTGCGAAGTTCGGCAGATGCAACGTGGGAGATGCGATATTAACTCATGCATACAATCTGCCGTGTCAATACATAATTCACACCGTTGGTCCTATTTGGAACGGTGATGCAAAGGTGTTCAAAGCCATCGAAAGCTGTTACAGAAATTGCTTGGAGATTGCTCTTGAACAGGATTTTGAAAGCATCGCATTTCCTTTGATTGCAACCGGCTCTTTCGGATGCCCTACGGACAAGGCGATTCAAATTGCTATAAACACCATAAATTCCTTTTTAATAGATTTTGATCTGGACGTATATTTGGTTGTTTATAATAGCGAGGCATTCGGTATTTCTCAAAAGTTAGTGGACGACGTTAAATCGTACATAGAAGCCGACGCCAAAGAGGACGAAAGAGTTAAACGAATTCAAAAGCTTTTATCCTTCTACGAATTTAACGATATTCCTCTTTCCAGAAGACCCGTTGGCAAAATAAGAGTTAGCGACGCCATTGAACCCGTATTCAAGTGTTGTGCACCTATGATGGCGGCGAACTTTTGCGAATGTGTTGATGAAGAGAACTTAGAGGATCTGATACCCGAGCTTGACAAAATCAAATGGACAAACGAAGATTCCTTTACCTATAAGCTGTTCAAAATTATAGATGGTAACAAATTAAAGGACTCCGACGTTTACAATGCAGCGGGCATTAGCAAAATGGTATTTTCTAATTTGAGAAAGGGTGTAATCCCCAAGAAAAAGACTGTTTTTCAGTTGTGTTTAACGCTCCCCATTAACATTGAACAAGCTTCGGATTTGTTGGCGAGTGCCGGATATACTTTTATTTTAAGTGATAAGTTTGAAAAGACCATAAAGAAAATAATCGAGGCTAAAAACACTACGAAGCTCACACGAATCGACGTTATTGACCTTATCCTTTACGAGCTGGGGTTGCCCGTATTTAACAGTGCCTCGTAAAAGTAAATTCTGACTTTACCAAAACGTTTGACAAAAGTGATATACTCTCCTTGTAAAACAAACAAGGAGGGTATTTTTTATGACCAGAACAATTAAAGTAACAGGAAAAAGTAACGTGCAAGCAAGTCCGGATTGCACAAGGATCAGCCTCACCATTTCGGACACCTTAAAGGAGTACGATTTATGCTTGGCAAAGTCCGTAGAGGACATGAACATTATCGTGGAGTGCATTAAGGGCTTCGGCTTTGAAAGAAACGAACTCAAGACATCGAGTTTCGAAATTGACAGAAAAATGCAATCTTATCGTGATAAGTACGATAATTGGAAGGAGCGTTTTCTTGGGTACGAATATACCGAAAACCTCAACTTTACCTTTAAAAACGATAACGAACGACTCGGTAAAATCCTTTATGCGTTGGCGCATTTGCCAATCATTCCGGAAATCAATATCTCTTATTTCTGCACGGACGTGGAAAGCATTAAGAATCAGCTCCTCGAGCTTGCAATTCAGGACGCAAAGAAAAAGGCAGAGCTGTTGACCAGCGCATCTGGCGTGAAACTGTGTGAGATTTTGGATATTGATTATTCATGGATTAACGTTACATTAGAGTCGGACAACATGAAGTTTTGTGAACCGATGGCACTAGAAGATTGTTGCGCAAAAGCTTCATATGACGTTGATTTTGAACCCGATGATATTTATACGAGTGATAGCGTAAGAATCACCTTTAGAATTGAATAAGAGGAGAACAATATAATGATAAAGAAGGTCGTTTATGTTGAGCCGGCAGATTATTTTCCCAAAGAGTTAAGAAAAAAGTATAAGCTTGGAGAATATGCGAAAACGCAAGAAGATGCTATCAAAACAGCAGAGGCTGAAGGGGGAGAGAATCTCTCGGAATCCTCGGACAACTAATAGGAGGTAAAAATGTTAGGAGCAATAATTGGTGACGTAGTAGGCTCCAGATTTGAGTTTAATAATATAAAAACAAAGAAATTCAACTTGTTTGATAAAAAGTGCAGGGTTACGGACGATTCGGTTATGAGCGTTGCCGTTGCCGAAATGTGCTTGAACGGATACGTTCCCGATTACACCACGAAAATTATTCAGACCTTCAAAAAATGGGGCCAGCGATATCCTTACGCGGGATACGGTAATCGGTTCTTCCATTGGGTACTGTCAGATGAACCGGCACCGTATAATTCGTGCGGCAACGGAAGTGCTATGAGGATTTCGGCTATCGGTTTCTACGCGAACACCGCAGAGGAAGTTGAGCAATACTCAAAAGCTGTGACCGAAGTAACGCACAACCATCCCGAAGGAATAAAAGGTGCGTATGTAACGGCTATGTGCATTTATTTGGCGCGCAAAGGTGCATCTAAAAAGGAAATCAAAGCGTTTGTAGAAAAATACTATGATATTGACTTTGATTACGAGCATTTGAGGAGAACCTATAGGCACGATGAGGAGATTTGTCAGAACACCGTTCCTCAAGCGATCTTTTGCTTTTTGATAAGCAACGGTTTTGAGGATTGCCTTAGAACCACTATTTCTATCGGTGGCGACTGTGATACCACGGCTGCTATTTCTTGTGCGATAGCAGAAGCTTATTATGGCATTCCTACTAAGATAGCCGAAGCGGTAACGGAATTCATCCCCGGAGATATGAAAGAAATCGTATGCCGATTTGAGCGTGAAATTCAGAGTTCAAGGGTTACTAGGTACGGCAAGCTTCTCAAGTTTATCAAGCCTTTAGAGGAATACCCCGAAAAACTTGCAAGGTGGCACAGTGCAGAAGCTCACAAGGATAAGGACGGAAATACCGTGTTAAGCTCTGGTTTTCCTATCTACGAATCCGACGTCGTAGATTTCTTAGACGCAATGCGCTCATTTATGGTATATAACTATGTTGAGGTTATCGAGTCTTACGGCATCAAGTACGAAAACATCGATATTCACAAGATGGATATGATGCAATACGATGACAAGCTTATCTTGGCAATGATAACTGCTATCATTCGCTCTGATAGAGTTAACGAAGGTTTGATTATGAGCATGATTGAAAATGGCTCGTTCTTAAAGCTACTGTTGAGACTAAAGGATTTTGATGAAACGCTACTTAAAGAAGACGTCATTACTAAAATCAGTTACTCTTATTCTTGCTTCGGTGACTTTTCGAAGAACGAAAGTTTTGTAATTGATATTTCCTCTAAGGATAGAGCCAGAATTGAATATAGCTCGTACAATATAGATGAGAGTATTCAGTCTGTTACCGTGCTAAGCGAGGCGGATTCAAAAACATTGATAACCAAGCTTCTTAATCTTAACCTTTTAGAGTGGCAAGATCGTTATGAACCCGAAGAGATTGTTATGGATGGAGACTCATGGAATATGGAGATTGACACATATAATCTCGGTCATATCCGAAAAGGTGGCAATAATGCATTCCCGGAAAATTGGCATTCCTTTAGAAACTTTAGAAGATGGGTCGTTTCGAGATTGAAAAAATTATAAAAATATGATATAATTAATCAAAAGATAACGTTGACGTTATTCCGTAGCGGCAAATATATCCGGAACAATATCTAAGAGAGTAAAAAGGTATGATAAAGGAACTTATGCACGATCCGATATTTCTTGCAGGGAAGTCGGAAGTCGCAACGAAAGAGGATTTGCAAGTCGCACAGGACTTGCTTGATACGCTTATAGCGCACCGAGAGGGGTGCGTTGGTATGGCGGCTAATATGTAGCAAGTTAAAAACAACTGAGTGTTGTTTTTAGCGCAGTGAAACCGCCCAAAGCAACGAGCCGACAGAGCCGAGTGGCGCAGGCGATAGGTAACGACTATGCGACGGTGGAGAAATGTTGGAGCGAATATGCAAGTCTCGGTGAGTGTGCAATATTCTGCTACGCATTCAAGCTTGGCATGAGAATCGCAATCGAAACGTTAACTAAATAAGCTTGAGTGGCGAAAGAAAATTGATGAAGAAAGGAGTAAAGCATGTCATCATACAGCGAGCTTATAAAAAACTTTGAAAAGATTCGCGCTTATATGCGTGAGTTCTATATTTATGGCTTCAAGAGCCGTGACGATTATAGCAAGAAAAGCTCTCGTTCATATGATGACGAGCGTCGCAGGATTGAAAGCTGGCTTGGTGATCACATGAGCTTCGTGAGAACTCCGGAAGGCAAGAACGTGTTCATATCCATAGATAGCCGTTCGATCAGACATAATCCTTTCTATAACGCATGGAAAGCTAAGAGCTTTACCGATGGAGACGTTACTCTCCATTTCATCCTCTTTGATATACTCTACGAGCCGTCGGTTAAATGCACTCTTTCGGAAATCATGCAGCTCATCGATGAGAAGTACCTCTCGGGATTTGGAAACCCGATGATGTTTGACGAGTCAACGGTACGCAAGAAGCTAAAGGAGTATGCCGAAGCAGGTATCATTGTAACCGAAAAGGTTGCTCGAAAGGTTTCGTATAGTCGAACTGAAGATGCAGACGTTAAAGATCTAAACGAGGTTCTTCACTATTACTCAGAGATTGCCCCGTGCGGAGTTATTGGTTCCTTTATATTAGATAAGGAAGAGTTAGATACCGACACATTTACCTTTAAGCATCACTACATAACCGGAGCTATCGACAGCGGAGTGTTAGCATCTATATTTACTGCGATGAGAGAAAAGAGAATCATAAGCGTCTCTAACCTTAGTCGCAGAAAGGATACTCCGAGAAGAAACCGAATAATACCGCTTCGAGTATTTATTAGCGTACAAAGCGGTAGACAGCATCTGCTTGCATACCTACCCGAGTATAATAGCTTCCAGTCATACCGCATTGATTATCTCTCGAATATAAAGCTTGAAGAGCAAACCCCTCGCTTTGACGAGTTGCGTGCGCAGATAGATGAAATGAAAAGCAAGATGTGGGGAGTTAGTACTAAGCGTAACAAGTGGGGTATCGAAAAGCTCGAGCACGTTGACTTCACGGTAAGGGTTGACAATGATGAGGCACACATTATAATGCGCTTAGAGAGGGAAAAGCGTGTAGGTAAGGTCGAGAAGATTGATGACAACACCTATCGTTTTACAGCCGACGTTTACGACGTGAGCGAGATGATTCCCTGGATCAGAACCTTTATATGCCGTATAATCAATATGAACTTCACAAGCAAGAC
>JAZRDI010000065.1:0-6966 GCA_045660185.1 Eubacteriales bacterium
TGCACTAACGGCAAATGCGCATTTGACCACAGAAGCACAGCACCCGGTCAGCACGGTGCGGCTCGTAAGAAGGTCGGAGAATACGGCAGACAGCTTCGTGAGAAGCAGAAGACAAGACGCTACTACGGTGTTCTTGAAGGCCAGTTCAAGCACTACTATGAAATGGCTGAAAAGATGGACGGTATCACAGGTGCAAACCTCCTTGTCCTTCTTGAAAGAAGACTTGATAACGTAGTATATAGAATGGGTATGGCATCCTCCAGAAAGGAAGCTCGTCAGCTCGTTCTTCACAGTCACTTCACTCTTAACGGCAAGAAGGTATCCATTCCTTCCATCCTTGTTAAAGCAGGTGACGTAATCGCCGTTAAGGAAACCAGCAAGGAAAGCGTAAAGATAAAGGCACTCGCAGAGGCTTGCGCAACCGCAGTATCGCCCAAGTGGCTTGAAAAGGATGCACAGAACCTCGTAGCTAAGGTTGTTGCTCTTCCCGCAAGAGAGGACATCGACTTCGAGTTCAACGAGCAGCTTATCGTCGAGCTTTATTCCAAATAATCCCTCCGATACTACCTACGAGAACAAAGGGAAGCTTTCCGCTTCGCTTTATTCTCCGGAGTGGTGGGTATCTGTTTATAAATATTTCTTCTTGATGAAGAAACGATTACAAAGAGAAACAGGAGGATATTTATTATTATGATGAACGCAATGGAAAAGTTCAATATTACGGTAACGAATACCAGGGAGGACGAAAGTGAAGGCATTTTCGTAGCCGAGCCTCTTGTAAAGGGCTACGGTATCACTCTTGGTAACGCTCTTCGTAGAATTCTTCTTTCCACGTTGCCCGGATTCGCTGCAACAAGCATTAAGATTGATGGAGTTCTCCATGAAATTTCTGCTTGCAACGGCGTAAAGGAAGACGTTCCGGAAATAGTTCTTAACGTTAAGGGTATCGTTGCTAAACTTGAGTGCGAGGGTCCCAAGACCGTTGTTATTGACGTAACCGGTCCTTGCAACGTAACTGCAGGCGATATTATTCCCGATGCAGACATTACGATCCTCAATCCCGACAAACACATCTGCACCGTAAGCGAGAACGCACGCTTCTATATGGAGATTACGTTTGATCAGGGCAGAGCATACCGCTCTTCCGAAGCAAACAAGCAGCTCTATTTGGCAAGCGCAGGCACGAATATGGGAGCACCTATCGGACTTATTTTCGTAGATTCTATCTTCACACCTGTATACAAGGTTGAATTCAACGTTGACAATACTCGTGTAGGAAGCGCTACTGATTTTGATAAGCTCACGATGAAGGTTCTTACCAACGGCACTATCACTGCAAGTGAAGCCGTATCTCTCGCTGCCAAGGTTCTCAATGAGCACCTCAAGCTCTTCATCGACATGTCCGATAAGGCACAGAGAGAAGAGTTCTTGGTTGAAAGACCCGAAGTTAAGAGAGATAAGGTTCTCGAGATGACCATTGAGGAACTTGATTTGTCTGTACGTAGCTTCAACTGCTTGAAGCGCGCAGGCATTGACACGGTAGAAGACTTGATTAACAAGACCGAGGACGATATGATTAAGGTTAGAAACCTTGGTAGAAAGTCACTCGAGGAAGTTATCCAGAAGCTCGCATCTTTAGGCCTCAGCTTAAAGAAGGATGAAGAATAAGAATTAGGAGGACACATACATGAGAAAGCTTGGCAGAACAACTGCACAGCGCAAAGCTATGCTCAGAGGCATGGTTACTCTTCTTCTTGAAAACGGCAAGATCGAAACTACGTATACCAGAGCGCAGGAAGTATCGGCTAAGGCTGATGAAATGATCACCCTTGGTAAGAAGGGCGACCTCGCAGCGTATCGCGCAGCTCTTGCTTATATCACAAAGGAAGATGTAGCAAAGAAGGTATTCTCTGTTATCGCTCCCAGCTATGCTAACGTTAACGGCGGATACACCCAGGTTCTTAAAATGGGCCCCCGTCGCGGCGACGGAGCTGAAAAGGCTATCGTTAAGCTCGTAGCGGTTAAGGCAGAGGAAACTGCAGAAAACTAATTAATAATTAGTATATAAATAGAAAGAACGCAGATGAATTTCTGCGTTCTTTTTTCGTCATTTCGACATTTTGTTTGTTGAGTGTTTGCCGTAGCACGTTTGTTGTAAAGAAGATAAAAATGCGTTAAAATACAACTAATGTTTGCATTTAACGCATTTTTACTATTTGTTAACCGTTTGAAAAATTACTGATTCTGTTTTTCTTTATCAAAGCTTGTGAATTCTGTGAGACCAACGACGTCATCGACGGGCATCGTGAACGCAATTCCTTGACCGGGTGTATTAAGTCCTACTGCGTTGTAGAGCGCGTGGAGAATATCGTTTTTGAGCTTGCTTTCAATAAGTATCATTACTATCTCCTTTTCGGGTTGAATAGCAATATTGAAGAGCTTTTCCGCCTCCGTATTTGCAGTACCTCTCGCTCTGATTACAGTGCCTCCCCTTGCTCCGAATTTTCTCGCAGCGTCCATAACCTCATCGGAGAAACCTGTATTTACTATGCAAAATATAACCTCGTGTTTAGCCATTTATCAAACCTCCGCCTGATGTATTTGAAAGGAATCTGTATATCGCAACGCCTATCGCGCTTTTAATCGGAACGGTATATGCAATGCCTTTTCCGCCCTTAACCGTGTTAAATTTCTCGCCAAGCGCCGCGAGCGCGTCCTTGATTTTGTCTTGACGAATAACGCTGATAATTACTGATTTATCGCTGTCCGTAAGACCGAGAAGTGAAATAATATCATCCTTCGCCGTTCCTTGCGCGGAAAGAACGAGTTGCATATTGATTTCGAATTCGTGCAAGAAATCCACAAAAAATTCGGTTTTTTCTCTGTTGACAATTGTGAAAAGAAGCTTAATCTTTTTAGGCGCAACCATAGAAGACTTGACATTGGTTTCCTTTGCCGCCTTTGACTTTGGATATTTTGGCTTGTAATATCTGCGCTTTGGCGCGTTGGAATCCGGCGGCTTTTTATCTTTTTCAAAGGTGTTCTTTTGCGTGGTTTTATAATTTTTCTTCGGAGCGTTCTTCACCTCGCTCGCGCTTTTTACGTTGTTTTTTATATTTTCGTTTTGCAAGGTAAGACCTCCTTTACATAAAATCTATAATCTGTTCGTCATCCGCATTAAGAATTCTGCTCATAGCAATCTTTTCTCGGATGTTTTTCATAAGTATTGCTCTAAAGCCGAGAAGCTGTATTGTAATAAGAGGCGCCATAGCAACCATCGCAACAGTTCCAAAAGCGTTAGATAAAACGCTCGCAGGGCCGCCTATAATTACGCACGCTCCCACCGCAAAGGGCAAAATAAAGCTTGACGTTAAAGGACCGCTTGCAACTCCGCCCGAGTCAAACGCGATAGCAGTGTATATACCGGGAACGAAGAATGACAGACCAAGCGAAATAATATAGCCCGGTATAAGATAATAGAGAATAGAAAAATCAAGCGCAATACGAAGTGCAGAGAGTCCAAGTGAGAGTCCAACGCCGAGCGAGAGCGCAACCATCATGGCTCTGCGGCTAACTGTTCCTTCGGTGATTTCTTCTACCTGCTTGTTTAAAACGTGAACGGCAGGCTCTGCAAGAACTACCACCATTCCAAGAATAAAGCTAAACGTTACGAAGAGCGCCTTGTTTGAACCAAGCTCACCGCCGAGCTTGTATCCAATCGGCATAAAGCCTATCGAAACTGCAGAAAGAAAAACAACAAGTCCGATAAAAGTGTATATAATGCCAACAATTATTTGCAAAATCTTCTTTTTAGGAAGCTTAAGACACACAAATTGAAGCATAAAGAAGAAAATTACGATAAGCCCTAAAGCAATAATTACCTCTTTTGCAGTGTCTAAAATCTTATGTACGATATAACCGAAATGAACGTTAAGCTCATAGTCAGGCTCAAAGAACATACTTCCCGACGATAAGCAACCGAGAATAAGCACCGCGAGAATAGGACCGACCGAGCAAAGCGCAATAAGACCGAATGAGTTTTCATTTGAATTTTTTCCGCCCACAGCATTAGCTATACCAACGCCGAGCGCCATGATGAAGGGAACTGTAATAGGACCGGTAGTAACTCCGCCCGAGTCAAAAGCAAGGGGAAGAAGCGATTCGTTGCCGCTTACTATAAGAAGTGCCGAAAATGAGAAGAGTATCATATAGAAGAACATAAGCAGCGACGATAAAGGTCTTCTGAATACTATCTTCAAAATAGCGAGAACGAGAAATATTCCAACGCCAACGCCAACCGTCAAAATTAGCGCGGTTGAATTGATTATCTCCTTAACCTGCCCTGCGAGAACCGAGAGGTCGGGCTCGGCAACCGTTATGAGTATTCCCATAGCAAAGGCAACCGAAAGAAGAAGCAGAACGCTTTTTAATTTTGTAAGTCCCGAGCCGATATGCTCGCCCATAGGCGTCATAGCCAAATCTGCTCCGAGGTTGAAAAGTCCTATACCGAAAATCAAGAAAAATGACGATATAGCGAAGGTCAAAATTTCAGCAGTGCTGAAAGCAACGAGCGGTGTGAGATTTAAAAGAACAACGATGGCAACGATAGGTAAAACTGATACCATGGATTCCTTTATTTTCTTCAGTAATACAGTGTGCAACTTGCTTCCTCCGTTTAAAAATTTGCGTACGTAAATATTGTACCATAAATCGAGATAAAAGTCAAACGTATTTTAATTAAATATATGAAATATATGAAATATGTTAATCTATATATCAAATTTTGTCAAATCTATTTACAAATTGGTTTTATTGTGATACAATAAATTTGCCAAACAATCTTAATATTCGTAGTTATCGCTTTTACCGCACCAAGGGAGAGCTATAGCTTTTTCTGTCATACAATCCAACGGACTCGTTTTAGGAAAAAACGCAGATCCCTGTTTGATTGTATGGTATTGAGCTATGCTACGAATAGATTGTTTGGCGACAATTGGAGTCCTGCGTTTTTCGGTGCGCCGGCTCACGTTGGCGCACTTTTTGTTTTTCACCGAGAAATAAAAAAGAAAAGAAGGATTTGGAAATGAAAAAACTGATTTCTCTCCTAATCGTTGTGCTTCTCTCGCTTTCTATCATAGCGTGTAACAACACAACCCCCGACACCAATAACGGTGGCAACACGTCAAATAACGAATTTGACACAAACAAAATCACATTCGCATCGGCTTACGCAAAAGCTCAAAGCCTCGGCTTCGAAGGAACGCTCGAAGAGTTTATCGAGCTTATCAGCGGTAAGGACGGTGTAGATGGCAAAGATGGTATCAATGGTACTAACGGAAAAGACGGTGTTGACGGAAAAACACCTTATATAGAAAACGGCTATTGGTACATAGACGGGATAAACACCGGCATTAAAGCCGAAGGCATTGACGGCGCAGACGGAACTCCCGGTGCAGACGGCAAAACTCCCACTATCGAAATCAGCGATGATGGATACTGGGTAATCAATGGCGAGAAGACCATCTACAAAGCAGTAGCGGTCAACGGTGAATCAACAGTTGTTGAAATCAGTAATGACGGCTATTGGGTAATCAACGGTGTTAAAACCGAATATAAAGCGGTAGGCACTGACGGTAAAGACGGAGTTGATGGCACTGATGGTAAAGACGGATCCGACGGAAAACCCGGAGCTGATGGCGCTGACGGCAAGGATGGCGAAGACGGAAAGACTCCCTACATCGGCGCAAACGGCAACTGGTGGATAGGCGAAACCGACACCGGTGTTAAAGCTGAAGGCACTGACGGTAAAGACGGCGTTGACGGCACTGATGGTAAAGACGGAGTCGATGGCAAACCCGGAGCTGACGGCAAGGATGGCGAAGATGGAAATACCCCCTACATCGGCGCAAACGGCAACTGGTGGATAGGAGAAACCGACACCGGCGTTAATGCAGAAGGTACCGACGGAAAAGACGGTGTTGACGGAACAAACGGTATAAACGGTGTTGGCATAGAAAAGGTAGAGCTTGACGATAACGGAAATCTCGTAATAACCTACACCGACGGAACTACTCAAACTATAGTTCTTCCCGCAGATAGTGAGATTCACAAGCACGTTTACGGTGAATGGGTATCTTATGGCGGTTCAACCGAAATGCTCTTCACTGTATGTAAGTCTTGTAAGGAAATTGTGTGGAAGTTCGGAACTTGCTCGACTCACACGTTTGCTACCAAAACGTTCGCTCCCACCTGTACCGCGCAGGGCTATGACGAAAACACCTGCTCTGTTTGCGGACTTGTTGAGAAGACAAACTATACCGACATTATCGACCACGATTACAAATCCGAATACACAACAACCGCCTCGTTCCACTGGCTCGAATGCAAAAACTGCACCGCCACAACCAACTACGGCGAGCATAACACAGACGATACAGGCTGCTGCGAAACTTGCTCCCGCCCTCTCACCGCAACCGACGGAATAATCTACGAGGTTTCCGCCGACGGAACTTATGCGGAAGTAATAGGATATACCGGAACTGCTACTAAAATTCTTATAGCAGATACCTATAACGGTGTTTCGGTAACAAGTATATATAAAGAAGCGTTTAAAAATTGCGACTCGATTACATCTGTTGTTATTCCGGATAGTGTTGTAAGTATTGGAAATTCTGCGTTCTACGATTGTGATGGACTTACAAACGTAATCATTGGTAATGGGGTTACAACAATCGGTGATTCTGCGTTCTCTTATTGCTTCAGACTTACAAGCGTGAGCATAGGTAATGGTGTTACGAGTATTAATTCTGCGTTCTATGATTGCACCAGCCTTACAAGCATAAACGTAGGCACAGAAAATGAAAAATATAAATCTATAGATGGAAATCTTTATAGCAAAGACGGTAAAACGTTAATTCAATACGCTATAGGTAAAAGTGATACGACATTCATTATCCCCGATAGCGT
>JAZRDI010000066.1:0-24326 GCA_045660185.1 Eubacteriales bacterium
AAATCAATACCTCCAATATTTTTTTGTTTGGTTCTGCCTAAATGCGACAGCCCCTAAAAAAGTAAAAAGCGGATGTTCCTTACCAAAAGGTATTGAGCATCCGCTTGCTTTTGGTATAATTAAATCACCAAACCTAACACACCAAAAGCGAGGTTAATTATACAACAACGAGAGAAAAATCAAATAGTTTTACCATTAGATTTAGGAATTTGCTGAGGGAGATTTTGTATTCAAAGTAGTATAAATATGTGAGAGTTTAGACTACTGTATAAAATATGGAATACAATTCAAAGAAAGACGAGTATACTTGTCATAACGGAATTTACAACAATTGCATAGCAAAAAGCCGAGCCAATCGCTTTCTAAAAAACTTTTGACTCAGCCTCTTTTTATATGATTTTATTTGGTTTATGCCAACAATTCTTTACAAAATCTCTCCGTAGGTCATATCGCCGTAGGTGGGAACGGGCCAATACTCGCGGGCGGTGATTTCTTCGAGACCGTCGATATACGAGCGAAGCTCTTCCATAGCCCAGCTAACGTCACGGCAGTAGAAGAAGGCTGCTTCCTCGGTGGACTCGATGGCTGCTGCGCGAGCTTCGAGGGCGGAGAGCTTTCTGTGCGCGGAGTATGCGTTGGAGAGAAGCTTTGAAAGTCTCTCGATATGAGCGCGCTCGTTGTCGATATTAACGCTCGGCATAAGCTTCACAAGATTGTTCATCGACGAGGAAAGGTCGCCAACGTACTTGTTGACCGCGGGGATATAATCTCTCATTGCCATCTCAAGCATAGTCTTTGCTTCGATGTTCTTGATTTTTCTGTAGTTTGCGAAATATATCTCTCTTCGCGAGCGAATCTCAACACGGCTCATTACTCCGAACTTTTCGAACAGCTCAACGTTCTTGTCATCGTCGAAATGCTCGTACGCCTCGGGAGAGGTCTTGAAGTTCGAAAGTCCTCTTTCGCGAGCCTCCTTCTCCCACTCGTCGGAGTAAGAGTTGCCCGAGAAGAGTATTCTCTTATGCTCGGTGAGAGTATCCTTGATAAGCTTATCAAGATCGTTTTCGAAATCGGTGGATTTTTCAAGCACGTCTGCGAAGTCCGAGAAGGATTTTGCAACTGCAGTATTTAACACGGTATTGGCGAGAGCAATGTTTTGCGACGAGCCAACCATTCTAAACTCGAATTTATTTCCGGTGAACGCGAAGGGCGAAGTTCTGTTTCTATCGGTATTATCGCGCTTGATTGCGGGCACTGTTTTACTACCGAAAGACATATAATTGCTATTCGGGTTATGGAACTCGGTTCCGTCAACTATCGAATTAACGAGAGTATCAAGCTCGTCGCCGAGGAACATCGAAATAATTGCAGGGGGCGCTTCGTGACCGCCAAGACGGCAATCGTTGCCCGCGGTAGCCGCGGAAATACGGAGAAGGTCCTGATAATCGTCAACCGCCTTAACGACCGCCGCAAGCATAAGAAGGAATGATTTATTCTCTCTCGGAGTCTTGCCGGGCTTAAGAAGGTTCTTACCCGTGTCAGTTCCGAGCGACCAGTTGTTGTGCTTACCCGAGCCGTTGATGCCCTCGAAAGGCTTCTCCGCAAGAAGGCAAGCCATGCCGTATTTGGGCGCTAAACGCTTCATGCACTCCATCGTAAGAAGGTTATGGTCGGTTGCAATATTCGTGGTATGATAAACGGGCGCAAGTTCGTGCTGCGCGGGAGCGGTTTCATTGTGCTTCGTTTTTGCGGAAATTCCAAGCTTCCAAAGCTCAACGTCAAGCTCGTGCATATATTCGCTGACCTTTGTGGGAAGCGTTCCGAAATAGTGGTCTTCAAGGTCCTGACCCTTAACCGCAGATGCACCGAAAAGCGTTCTTCCGCAGTAGAAGAGGTCGCGTCTCGCCTTGAAATGCTCGTCTTTAATAAGGAAATATTCCTGCTCTGCGCCAACTGTCGCGGTAACGCGTCTTGCCTCGTTATCACCAAAGAGTCTAACGATACGAAGTCCCTGCGTGCTGACAGCGTCCATCGAGCGAAGAAGGGGCGTTTTGGTATCAAGCGCCTCGCCCGTATAGGAGCAGAATGCGGTGGGAATATAAAGCGAGCCGTCTTTTACAAAGGCGTAAGAAGCGGGGTCCCAAGCAGTGTAGCCACGCGCCTCGAAGGTTGCGCGAAGTCCGCCCGAGGGGAACGAGGACGCATCGGGCTCACCCTTTATAAGAACCTTGCCCGAGAACTCCATTATAGCCTTACCGTGCTCACTAGGCGAAAGGAAAGCGTCATGCTTCTCCGCCGTAACACCCGTCAAGGGCTGGAACCAGTGGGTAAAATGCGTTGCGCCATGCTCTATAGCCCAGTCCTTCATAGCCGAAGCAACCGTATCCGCAATACCGGGGTCTATTTCCTTGCCTGCCTCTATAGTGTTGAGCAACGATTTGTACACGTCATCGGGAAGACGTTCTCTCATCACCTCTTCGTTGAAAACGAGAGAACCGAAGATTTCCGGAACGTTTATATTTTTCATACTTATTCCGCCTTTCAAAGTGTTTAGCACGTAAGTTTACGCTAAAATTTTATTTATAATATTAGTATACATTATATAAAGAACGATGTCAAGACGAATTTTAACCAAAAAATGTATTTTGAATAAATAAAGAAATGCAAAATGTATGCAAATGTTAAATTATCCGTCTTGACTTTTATCCCCAATAGGTGTATAATAGTTTGGTATTACCAAAATTTAGGGCTTTAATTACGCGAAAACGGATTCAAGCCTCGTATAAAGGATTTTAAATGTACTATATCACACTAGACCTTGAGTGGAACCAGGCATACGCGCAAAAAGCGCTCGCAGTTCAGCGTCAGTTATGCTCGAGGCTTCGCGGAGAGGTCATTCAAATAGGAGCGGTAAAGCTCAACGAAAATATGCAGCCTTGCGGCTCATATCAAGTAATCATAAAGCCGAAATACTTCAAAAAGCTCCATAGACACGTCAGTGAGCTTACGGGTATCACGCAGGATATGATTGACATTGGAACGCCTCTTGTTGAAGCGGCAGCAAGCTTCAAAAAGTGGTGCGGAAACGATTTCGTATTTCTCACCTGGGGTCCTGACGATATTCCGATGCTCAAAGAGAACTTCTACGTTAACGGCCTTGACTCGAAATGGGCGGAGAAGGTTTATGACCTTCAGATCATCTTCAACCGACAAACCGACGGCTTAGGCAAGCAAAGATCGCTTGAATACGCTATGGAATATTTCGAAATTCCTCAAAGACTCCCCGCGCACGATGCGCTTAACGATGCTTACTTCACCGCACTCGTTGCGGCAAAGCTTGATATAAAAAGCGGCATTGAGTCATACGAATCCGCGCGCACGAACCACCTCGAAGAAAGCGTTATCGGTGATGCCGACGCAGGCGACGACGGATACGTTACCATTCCCGAAATGCTCGAGGACGAGATAGTTGCCTCTCCCCTCTGCCCCATATGCAAAAAGAAGCTCGAATCACAGGGCAGACCGCTTCACTCCAAGGGACAGAAATACACCTTCGTTTTCAAATGCGAGAAGGACGGCGATATGATTCTTTCATTGAAGCTCCACCGCAATTTCAACGACACCTGGAGAGCCAAGCGCACCATTGATAAGGCAACGAATGAAAAGCTCGAAGCCTACCGCTCCGGCCTCGAAAAGAGCAACATTCGCCGCAAAACCTCACGCAAAAATTCCCGCTCACGAAAGAAAACAACTGACGGAGAGCTTACAAGCGTATAAAACACCGAAACAGAGTTTAAAACGATAAAAACGCTCCTAAAAGCACTCGCCTTTAAATAAAATCAAGCGTATAAAAGCGATATAGTCCCAAAAGACCTCGCACTTAACTAAACAAAAACGGCAGAAGCATTATAATGGAAAAATGAAGCTTCTGCCATTTCTTTATGCGAATTAAAATATCGCAAAGCCTTACACACAACTAAAACCGCATGGACAAGCGTCACCAACCTTTTCCCGCAATGATTCTTTTATATTTTTTCTTTGCTTTATCACCCTCGAAGACTATTTCCATTTTTTACACTTTTTTCATTCAAGCTATTGCTTTTTTGATTTTTCTGTGCTATAATTATAATGCAGTCGAATAGTCAACAACTATTGCTAAAGGAGGTTTTCTATGAAATACGAAGCTCCGATGTGCGAACTTGTAAAAATTGACAATCTTGATATTATCCGTACCAGTGGTGCGGAAGACGCAGGAACCGATACTCCCTTCATTGATTTGGACGTTTCGATTAACGGTTAATTTTATTAATTTCGCATAAATCAAATCCCACGCCTGGTCCGCGTGGGATTTTTTCTTTTTGTTTTAGGAAGTGGAATTTTCGAACTCACCCAAAGATTACGAACTCAACTAAAACTTCCGAACGATAATTGAAATTTATTGCAAAAAAGCGTTTTTCTCTTTACAAATTGGAAATATTGTGTTAAAATGAGTATTAGCTATAGATTAGCTCATATAAAAGACAAAATATAAAAGAAAGGGCAAGAAAATGAAAAAATTATTTATTTTAATGCTTTGTTTGACGCTTGCTTTGTTCCTTGTTGCTTGTAACGGCAAAGACGGAGCTGACGGCACTGATGGTAAAGACGGCGTTGACGGCAAAAACGGCATTGACGGCACAAATGGCAAAGATGGCGTTGACGGCAAAGACGGTGTTGATGGAATCGACGGCAAAGACGGAAAGACTCCCTACATCGGAACAAACGGCAACTGGTGGATAGGAGAGATTGATACAGGCGTTAAGGCTGAAGGCAAAGACGGAGCCGACGGAAAACCCGGAGCCGACGGCAAAGATGGCACTGACGGAAAAGATGGCACTGACGGAAAAGATGGTGTTGACGGAAAAACTCCCTATATCGAAAACGGCTACTGGTACATTGACGGTGTAAATACCGGTATCAAAGCGGAAGGTATTGACGGAAAAGATGGAATTGATGGAAAAACTCCCTATATCGAAAACGGCTACTGGTACATAGACGGCGTAAATACCGGAATCAAAGCGGAAGCTGTTGACGGAAAAGATGCTATTTCTATCAAAGACATAGCTTTTGATGACGAAGGCAAAATGGTTATCACCCTTTCCGACGGAACAGTTCTTGACCCCATCGAGCTTCCAAATAGCGCGGGACATATCCATAACTTTGGTGAGTGGAACGAGTTCAATGGCTCTTCAGAAGTATTGTTTGCAATTTGCAAAATTTGCAAAGAAATTCAGTTTAAGTTTGGCACTTGCTCGACTCACACCTTCACTACTACAACAGTTGCTCCCTCTTGTACGACAGAAGGATATGACCTCAATATCTGCTCTGTCTGCGACTACGAGGAAAAGGTAAACTACACTAATATAGTTGCTCACGATTATGCTACCGAATACTCGCGCAATAACTCCTTCCATTGGTACAATTGCAAAAACTGCGATGCAGTAACCGCAAAAGCAGAGCATACAATCGGCGACGACGGCTTCTGCACAGTCTGCAACCAGCCCCTCGCTCCTACAGAAGGTATTATGTATGACCTCTCCGCAGACGGAACTTATGCGGAAGTTATAGGCTATAGCGGAACTGCAACGAAGATAGTTATTGCAGATACCTATGAAGGTGTTCCTGTAACAGGAATATATCAAGAAGCGTTTAAAAACAACACTTCAATTACATCCGTTGTAATTCCCGATAGCGTTACTTCTATTGGTTATGAGGCGTTCATGTATTGCTCCAGCCTTACAAGCGTAAATATAAGTGATATTACCGCTTGGTGTAATATATCTTTCTATGGTTATTATTCCAACCCTCTTTATTACGCAAAGAATCTATATTTAAACGGTGAACTTATAACAGATCTTGTTATTCCCGATGATGTTGCTGCTATTGGAAAGTATGCGTTCTATAATTGCACTAGCCTTACAAGCGTAACAATCCCCGATAGCGTTACTTCGATTGGTTATGCGGCGTTCTCTGATTGCAATTCCGCATTATATTCCGAATATGAATATGGAAAATACGTTCGTAGCGGAGATAATCCTTATGCGGTATTAATAAGTCTTACCAATTATAATTTAAGTACGTACACTATTAATGAAAATACTAAATGGATTGGTGATTATGTATTTAGCGGTTGCTCTCGTTTAACAAGTATAACAATCCCCGATAGCGTTACTTCGATTGGTAATTATGCGTTCGAGTATTGCTCCAGCCTTACAAGCGTAAATATAAGTGATATTGCCGCTTGGTGTAATATATCTTTTGGTAATTATTATTCCAACCCTCTTCCTTACGCAAAGAATCTATATTTAAACGGTGAACTTATAACAGAGCTTGTTATTCCCGATAGCGTCGAGTTTATTGGTAATTATGCGTTCTGTGAATGCACCAGCCTTACAAGCGTAACAATCCCCGATAGCGTCGAGTTTATTGGTGTTGCTGCGTTCTCTTGGTGCTCCAGCCTCAAAAACGTATATTACACCGGTAGCGAGGAAGAGTGGCAGGCTATTTCGATTGACTCGAATAATTATAATCTTACCGGCGCAACAATTCATTATAACTACGTTCCCGAAGAGTAATATATTGCTGAAAAACGAAATTTAAATTTACAATAGTTTGAACTTTAAACCATAGCGATTAAAGCAAAAACAAAAACAAATTTTCACACAAAAACAAAGACTCGAGTAGCGATTTTCTTTGCTACTCGAGCCTTTTATTTATGGTTTTGCGGTTTTTTGTTTCAGAATCTACTGTTTTACAATCCACCGCTTTGCAATTTTAAATCAAACTGCGTTTGCTATTATTCCTCGTCGTCTCTATCCCAAATAACAGGAATGTTTTTAATGCTTGTATTTGTATCGTCGGAAGTCAAGGGAATGAGCTTCGTTGTGTTCCTGAAGGTGACGGACTCGGTAATGTGGTATCCGTACTTAACGGTGTCTATAGTAACGGGCTCACCCTCTACGTAGTTGGGCTCGAAGATTTCATTGGGAAGTCCTGCGTCGAATACGTACATTTCACCGCATCCGTAGGTGAAGTTATCGATAACGATATTTCTCGGCATGTAGCACTCGTAACCGAAGTTCCAAAGCCAATATGCGCCCTGTCCTGCCTCTTCGGGTGTCTTACCGGGAGTGCTGTCCCAACCGGTGTTCTCGCCTGCGAAGCCGGGGTCGAAGATACAGCAAGTCTGACGAACGTTTCTGTTAGCGTTATCCTTGGTGGTATCCTTCTGTCCACGAGCGGTATTATAAGTCTCGAAGCCAAGGTGAGTACAGTCAATGAGTGTAATGTCACCGTTGAAGGTTGCACCGTAGTCACCTCTGAAGGTCATATAGTTACCCTTGGTAACCTTGGTAACGTTGTTAGCAAGAAGGTATCCGCCTCCGACAACCTGGAAGGAGTGTCCGATAACGGTGTTGTGAAGCTCTGCGTTCCAGAATCCGCGGTGAGCGTCGAAACGGTTGATTTCACAATCGTAGAAGAAGATGTTTCTCGCGCCGTTCGAGGACATAATTCCCCAATATCTACCGTCACCGATACCGGTTTCGGGAGTAGAGGAGTTAACCTGAACAACGTTGTGAAGATATACGTGCGAGCTATACTCTATGATAAGGTCATAAGTACCCATAGCAACGGGGTCGGGAATTTTCCAACCGGTAGAAGCGGTAGCGGGCTTATCCTCATAGTATGTGGTGTGACCGGTAAGAACGCTGTCATACGCGTTGAAGTTATAGGTATTGTAGATATAGAAGAATCCGTAGTAAGGATAGCTCTCGTGTCTTGAACCGAAGTTGGTGTGCTTAATATCCTTAACGTATCCGCTTCCGGTAGGAATAAATCCAACAGCGGGCTCGTCCTTCATCTCGTGGTGAAGGTTTTTAACAGTAACGTTGGTACGGAAGATACCGAGAGTTCTCTGGTATCCTCTCCACTTACAAGCGTACTTGGTAACAACGTTCGAGGGAGTGGTGTACGTAGTGTCTGCAACCGTACGGCAGCAGATATTGATGAAGTTACCGTTCTCGAAGGTGATGGGCTTATCATCGGTACGGAAGATTTCAATCTTCGTAATATCCTCGAACTCGTAAACGATAGGAGTATCCTCGGAGATAGTTCCGTCTGCATAAACAACGAATACGTCTGTTCTCGGGTTACCGGAGTTCTGGTTAGAACCGTGACGGATGAAGTCTCTGTGGTTTTTGTTTGTAATTCTAACAAGACACTGGGTTTCAATAAGTCCCTCGGATACGAGCCAAGAGAAGTTGTCATATACGTTCGGGTCATCCTTATTTTCTTCGGTCTTGTTCATGAGCTTGATGTTCTGGAATCTCTCGTCATCAATCTCGTTATCAACGGTCATCTTAACAGAACCGTCGTTATTGTAGGTGGGATTTCCTTTTTCATCAAGAACTTCTTTGTTCTTAATAACGTCATCAAATACAACCTCGGGAACATCTCTTGTGAAGTTGAAAAGATGAGTACCGTAGTACTTGAACGCGTCACTTCCAACGTCATCAACGAGAATAGTACATCCGTTGAGGTTAACGTCGGTCTTAACGGGAATAGACTTTGTGAACTTGGCGGGGCTTATGTAATACGTAGCGGAAATACCTCCACGGCTCATTACCTTCTGTCCGCCTCTGTTAGCGTAAAGATGAGTATTGTAAATAGCCTCGAAGCAGCAGGTCTTTCCGTCACCAACTGCACCGAAGTCCTCGTAGTAAGCAACGCTTACGGTCTTCTCATAGAAGCTTGCGGTTTCAATCTCTTGAGTTTCAGCGTTAACCTTCGTTGCATAGTCATACTTGATATTACCCGAAGCGTTGATGAATACGTTAGCGGCAAAGTCACCGAACGCACCGTCAAATGCGTTATCGTAAGCGCACTCAACAACAACGTTTCCGTTCTCCTCAACGAGAGCGCGGAAGCCTGCTTCACCCGCATAGTCAACTGCTCTGATGATAAATGCGTTCTTATACGTATCAATCTTATCGGGAGTTCCAACGTTGAGCCAGTAGCCGGAAACGTCATAAAGATTGTTACGGAAAGCGTTAATGCTATCAACCTTTTCTCCGTCTGCAACAGATTCAAGGTCAAGAACAAGAGTGTAATCTCTCATATCGTTACCATTGAAGCTGATGGACTCGATAAGGTACTTTGTGAACTTCTCATAGAGATAGCTTCTCTCAATGAAAACAGTATCGTTAATGCTTGTAGCGCTATTGGAGATACCGAGCTGGTTTCTTACGAAGTTATCAAAACGGTTCTTAAGAAGCTCGCCTCTACCGGTAGCGATAACAACTCTGTTACCAACGACCTTTACAGTCTCACCGTCATCACCGAGATATTTGGTGGAAACCGAGCACTCTTCGCCTCTGTTAAGAGCTTCTGCACCGATAATGATTTCGCAATCTTTAACCTTATCCGCATCAGCGTCGCTAACAGCAACAGCATCCTTGGGAAGAGCTCCCATCGTCTTAAGACGTTCAACGAACATATCCGCAACAACCAAACCGTTCGATGCAGATGCTTCGGTGAAGACAACCTGGAAATTAGCTTTTCCGTTCTCAAAGAGAAGCAAGTTCTTCACTGTGTCAATAACGTTATCGTCAACGTTGGTATCGCCGTTTCCGCCGTCATCGTTAGTGTCATCATTGTTTGATCCAAAGAAAGGTATTTTATCGCATGAAGCGAACGCAAATACCACGCTTAAAAGCATCATAACAACAAGGACTTTGAAAATAATATTCTTCATATTTCCTCCTTAATTTTGAGCATCGCTCATATTTTCGCGTATATATTATAACAGAGCGCGTTTTTCGAGTCAAGTCGGTAATTGTAAATTCGTAGCAGTGTACAAATAATATGGAAATTTATTGTTAATATTAAACAATTAAAAAGAGATAACGTTTCGGCTGAAAACCGTTTGTTATCTCTTTCTTCTTGTTCTTTTTACGTTAGGTTTTTACCCTTCGTTTTTCTTTTGAAGACGTTTTCTTGCAAATATCATTGCCCCCACGCCCAATATACCTACAGCGGTAATTACAGCTATTGCAACCCAAGGCGCATTCGCTGCGTCGGAAAAATCGAACGCACCGCTTTCCGCGTTTTGCAAGTGGGGAGCTATAAGAATCGTGTCAACGGCTACCGTAAGCACCGCAAGAAGCGTTGCTAAATGAGGTAAAAGCTCACACGCACCGCCACCAACTGTATTTTCTACGCCATTTCCAATGAATCTTTCGGGTGTTTTTTTAGAAAGGTCAAGCACCGAGCCAATCCATACTGCAGCAAGCGCGGTTACTATCGTTTCGGGGAGCATATAGGTAGCGTTATAGCCGAGTGAATAGACGAGCGCCGCCTCGCTCGGAATAGAGAGTCCCGCCCAAACGGTTGCGCCTGCTATTGTGTGGCAAATATAGCGCAAAATGCACACGGATACCACCCCAAGCCCGATTTCTGCACTCTGCGACTTTGGTAAAGACGGATATAAAGAGGAAAATTTCCCCTTGAATATACCGCCAAGTCCAATAACGGTAAAGGCAAGAATATAGTCAATAATAATGATGGCAACCGCCGCTTGCCAATTCACAGCGTAGGAGAGCGTGTTAAGTCCGAGAAGCTGCTGAATTACCGCGAACACCAATCCCGAGCCAAGACCCATACCGAGCCCGTGTCTATAGGATACGATGACGATTGGGAGCATTGAAGCCGCCGTTACCGAACCGCCATACGGCATATCGACGAGCTTTAGCATGCTGAGAACGGTTGCGAAAGCTATCATAATCGAGCTTTCTACCATTCTTTGAGTTGAGTTTTTTTCTTTTTTCATTTTTCCTCCATCTCTCGCGCGCCACCGAAAGCGGTACGGTAAAACGCGCAAAAATATAAAAATTTGCCACACAGATATATCCGTGTGGCAAAATCAAGCTGAAAAAGGAAAAATCCCCATTTCATATTTTATCTTCCTACGACGGCATTATCCGTATCAGGTTAAAGGGTTTGCGCCGAAGCGCATCTCAGCAATAGCACCCCTGATATATTCTGTTTTGGCATAGGTTGATTGTAACACTAAAATCGCGATTTGTCAATAGCTTTGGTGAAAAAATTCTCGACTTTTTTGATTATCCAAACAAGAAAATAGCCTTTGCCCTATCGGGCAAGCAAAGAGAAAAAACGAAAAAACATATTGCATTAAGCATCACAATTCAATCGTAAAAAGAGCTGTATGGATAGACGTCCCCGACTGCCTTCCCCCCATTGACTCTTTTGTTGCTTTTGATTGGCATTTAGAATCAATTATGGAACGCAAAGAGGAATTCTATCCCCGGAAATTATCTTAAATCCGCAAACGGTTTGCCTCTTTTAAATCAATCATAAACCACAACGAGCAAAGCTCCGCTATCAACGGATATTTCACCCTCACCCGATGAAAGAAACGAATTTGAAACACCGAGAGGCATCGAAATATCAAGCGAAATATTTTCCGCTTCGTATTTAAGTCCGCGAACAGAAACGCCATCTGCGCGCTCACCGAACGCGAATACGGAAACGGTAGCTCCTACTCTTCCCGAAACCTTGATTTTCTCATTTTTAACTACGAATATTTTCGTGCCGTTTCCAACGAGAATCATATCGTTTTTATCGTTTTTAGCCTTTAAAAGCAAACAATAGTTAGCAAACGTATGGTCTTCTCTGCCCCCAACACCGCCGTAAAGCTCAAAATTCCGATACCCTTTTTGCGTTCCGATTTCATATGCGAGATACATATCCGTTTCATCCTTCATCACGGGGTGGCGGTGAATTTCAACATCTTTTCCGCCCATCGTAAAGAAGTCAATCTCGCGCTCACGATCTTCGCAATTCTTAACACGGCACACTACTTCGCCAATCAGTTCCTCGGCAAAACCCGTTTTCTCCTTCATCGCATCCGAAGATACGTCACATCCGAGCTTTTTCGCGTTATTCTTAACACGGTATGGCTCTTTGGAATAACAATCTCCATTTACAAGGCTCTCGGCAAGCGAATCAAAATCGCCGACTATGACGTCCGGGACTATACCGAGCGACAAAAGATGAATAACACCGCCGTCGGCAGCGATAACCATATCATCTTCACACGGGTGGATACTTCCGTAAAAATCCCCCGCCCCGACAATATAACATTTTTTCATAAGCTTCTCCTTCAAAAACGTGGAGTTAGAGCAAAAGCAACAAAAGTTAAGCGCTTAAAACAAACCGACTTTTGTTGCTTTTCTTTTTATTTATTCACAGGAAAGGTCGAGCATTTCGTCAACCGCGCGCATAACGCCAAGCTTTCCGTATTCGTAAGTAAGTCCGCCCTGCATATAAGCGGTGAACGGCTCGCAAAGAGGTCCGTCGCAGCTAAGCTCGTTAGTCGCGCCCGTAATGAACGTTCCCGCCGCCATAATTTCGGGATGAGGGTAGCCGGGCATATCGCCGGGTTCGGGAATGCAGTAAGCCTCAACGGGAGAGCCCATCTGAATACCCTTGCAGAACTTAATAAGCTTATCCGCAGAATAGAGATTCATTGTCTGCACAATGTCGGTTCTCTTTTCGTCATACTTCGGAGAAACGTCGGAGAAGCCGACAAGCTCAAGAAGTCTTGCGGCAAACGCCATCGACTTAAGCGTTGAAGCAACCGCAGCGGGCGCCATAAAGAAGCCCTTATAGAACGAAGCGAGCTGATTGAAGTTCGCTCCGAGGTCCTTTCCAACGCAAGGTGCGGTAAGTCTTTCCGCAATATCGAGTATAACTTCCTTTGTTCCAACGCAGTAACCGCCGCTAACCGCGAAGCCCGCTCCAAGATTTTTCATCATCGAGCCAACGAAAACGTCTGCTCCAACGTCGGTAGGCTCTCTATCCTCGGTAAATTCACCGTAGCAATTATCTACCATTACCACAGTTTCGGGACAAGCCTCTTTTACAACCTTAATCGCCTCGGCAATTTTGTCTATCGTAAGGCTCTTTCTCTGCGAATAACCGCGGCTTCTCTGTATAGCGGCAACCTTAATATCACCCTTGGAAACTCTTTCTCTTATTGCGTCGAGGTCAAAATCATTTCCCTTTAAGTCTATTTCCTCATATTTAACACCGCATTTAATAAGCGAGTTTCTGCTATCTCCTGCAGTACCGATAACGCTCTTCAAGGTATCGTAAGGCTCGCCCGAGATATAAAGGAGAGTTTCGCCATGTTTAAGAAGTCCGCCGAGGGTAACCGCGAGCGCGTGAGTTCCCGACATAAGCTGGGGACGAACGAGCGCGTCCTCTGCGCCAAACACCTTCGCGTAGATTTCTTCAAGCTTATCTCTTCCCGAGTCTGTGTATCCGTAACCGGTTATCTCAATAAAATCCGCGGTAGAAACTCGGCATTCCTGGAAAGCTGCGAGAACCTTTGCCGAGCAAAGAAGCGCGTTCTCTTCGATTCCGCGGAATACGTCCTTTAAATCCTCTTCCGCCTGTCTTGCCATATTGGCGGTATAGTCACTTATCTTATATCCGTAGTACATTTTTTTAGTTCCTTTTTGGTTTCGTAATGTTTATTTTCTTATATTTTTCAGCATTTTTCGGTGAAAACACAGTTTTGTTTCACGCATTTCATCACGGCTTTGCTTTTCGAATTATTTGATACCAAAAGGCGTATAATCGGTTCTTTTTCGCTCCGTTTTTAAAAAACAAATAATCCTATCTTTTTCAAGAAGAAAAAATACAAAAAACAGATTATTTTCCGCCCCGTGATATTTATTTTCTTATATTTTCTCTATAATTTCGGGTATTTCTTCAACCGTTCTCACAGAAAACTCGGGAACAACGTCAGAATACTCAAAATCCTGCCCGAGAGTATAGTGAACGGTGTGTATTCCCGCGTTTATACCGCCGAGAATATCCGAGGAAAGCGTATCTCCGACGATAACCGTTTTATCTCTTTCCTTATTCTCCATAAGCTCAAAGCAACCGTCGAAGAAGAGTGCGCTCGGCTTATTCGCGCCAATGCGCTCGGAGATAAAAATCCCATCAAAATACTTATCCACGCCCGATGCCGCGATACGTCTATCCTGCACGAAGGCAGTTCCGTTCGACGCTATATAGAGCTTGTACTTCCCTTGAAGCTTCTTTAACATTTCCTCCGCGCCATCGATGTAGTACGCGCCCTCGGAGAGTCTTCTTTCATAGAAGTGCTGAACGTCCTCAGGAACAACGCTCTTACCAAGGCTTGAAAAAAGAAGCTTAAATCTGCCGTAAAGCACGTCGTCACGCGTCATTTCTCCTCTTTCAAGGGCTTCCCAGCATTTTCTGTTGTACGCCTTGTACGTCGCGATGATCTCTTCGGTCGGCTCAACGCCAAAGTTCAAAAGCGTCTTATTAATAGCCTCGCTCTCGGTACGGTGAAAATCAAGTATCGTATTATCTAAATCAAGCAAAACGTTTTTAATCATAAATTCTCCAAATAGCGACAATCGAAAGTCAAAATCAAACAATTTCGACGGCAAACCGTAGATTTGCTGACAAATTTCGGCTTAATAAATCGCTGTAACTAAAATAGTTTACCACAAAACCACCGCTAAATCAATATTATTTTAAAAAATAATAAAAGTTAAAAGAAAGTCAACAAACAGATTCGGTCCCCAATCATTTAATTTCAATCCTACTGAACAGTTTCCCAAAATCGCAAAAATCTTTCAGCAGTACTGAACAGTTTCCCAAAATCACTACTTTTGTCAGCCTCACACTGACAAAAAATCAAGTAAAAAAGCCACTCCGCGCATTTCTGCAACGGAGCAGCCCATAAAAACCTATTATTTTGTTACCGCAAAAATTTCCAAAGCAAGCTATAACGATGCGAAGCATCTCATAACTGCTCACTCCGCAAGTATCATAACATGACGAAGTCACTCATAACTTTGCGTGCATGCTTCGCGAGCATCACGCCAGTATCGCTCTATCGTTCGAGAACTCACTTCCGCTCGCCTTGGTGAAGAGCTCAAGCAGATATTCAACCGTAAGATTTTTCTTTTCCTCGCCCGAAACGTCAACGATAACTCTGCCCTCGTGCATCATAATGAGGCGGTTGCCGTATCTGATTGCATCGCGCATATTGTGCGTAATCATAAGGGTGGTAAGATTGTTTTCCTTTACGATTTTTTCTGTGATTTCAAGCACCTTTGCCGCGGTTTTCGGGTCAAGAGCCGCCGTATGCTCGTCAAGAAGGAGAAGCTTCGGCTTCTTCAAGGTTGCCATAAGCAGCGTTACCGCCTGCCTTTGACCGCCCGAAAGAAGTCCGACCTTTGAGGAGAGTCTATCCTCAAGTCCAAGCTCAAGCTTGGCGAGGACTGCCTTGTAGCTTTCCCTCTCCTTTTTGGGAAGTCCCCAAACGAGTCTGCGGCGCGTACCTCTTCTTGCCGCTATCGAAAGGTTCTCGGCAATCTCCATATCCGGAGCAGTTCCCTTCATAGGGTCTTGGAAAACTCTGCCGAGATACTTCGCTCTTTTGTATTCGGGAACGCGCGTTACATCGACGCCGTCTATCTCTATACTTCCCTCGTCGGGAAGGAAAACACCCGATATTGCATTAAGCATCGTGCTTTTTCCGGCGCCGTTTCCGCCTATAACGGTAACGAAATCACCGTCATTTATCGTTAAAGTGAGTCCGTTCAGAGCCTTTTTTGCATTGACCGTACCCGCATTAAAGGTCTTATGAAGATTTGTTATTTTGAGCATCACTTCACCGCCTCTCTGTCTTGCGAAGCTACCTCGAGAGCCGTATTCGTCTTGCCTATTTTTCTTCTTGAGAAATAGGTTTTCTTAACGTATGGCGTTGCAAGGAACGCCGCAACGATTACAGCCGAGAGCATCTTAAGCAAATCGGTATCTACACCGAGTCTGATTACTATAGTATAAACGAGATAATATATTATCGCGCCGCCGACAACGCCGATAAGCGATACGACGAAATTCGGCTTAATTCGAAGAGAAACCGAAAGACCGATAACTATTGCTGCAAGTCCGATAACGATAGCTCCGCGCCCCATATTGATGTCCGCAAAGCCCTGATACTGCACGAGAAGCGCGCCCGAAAGAGCAACGAGTCCGTTGGATATTGCAATTCCAAGCACCTTGTTGAAGTTAACGTTCACGCCCTGCGCTCTGCTCATATTCTCGTTGTCACCCGTGGATTTTAAGGAAAATCCAATCTCGGTATAGAAGAAGAGATATAGCAAAACTATAACGCAAACGCAGAACACAAGCGAAACTATAATAGCCGAAATATTGTCAAGTGACGAGAGGAGAATCTTATCTCCGTACTTTCTCGCGCTGAGCGATACGTTAGCCTTACCGCCAAGTATTTTGAGATTCACGCTCCACAGCATAAGCTGGGTCAAAATTCCCGAAAGTATTGCGGGAATTCCGAGAGCCGTTTGGAAAAGTCCCGTCAAAACGCCCGCAAGCGCTCCCGCAAGGAAAGCCGCAAGCACGGCAAGATAAACGTTAACACCGCGCGTCATAAGCGCAACGAGAACGCAACCGCCTGTGCATATCGAGCCGTCAACGGTAAGGTCGGCTATATCGAGAATCTTATAAGAAATGTAAAGACCTATTGCAAAAAGTCCCCATATTAAGCCCTGCGCAACCGCGCCGGGAAGTGCATTTAAAAATCCCATATTAACTCCAATACTATTATTCGGCTTCTGTTCCCGCGACAGCAACGTATCCTGCCGCCTTCAAAGCTTCAACGTCAATGCCGAGAAGCTTGCAAAGCTGCTCGTTATATTTCTTAACGGGCGCAGCATCGTATTCTATTGCCGTCTTGGTTATATCCTTCTTACCGAGAAGAATTTCAGCTGCCATTTCACCGGTCTTTTTGCCGATGTTGTAGTAGCTTATCGAAAGCGTTGCATATCCGCATCCCTTGCAGGTTGCTTCTTCTCCCGCAAAAACGGGTATTTTTTTTGCCGAGCAAACGTTGTTTATGATTTCGGTGTTCGAAGCCGCAGTATTATCGGTGGGAACGTATATTGCATCGCTCGCATCAGCCGCGCTCTGCGTGATGCTCTGAAGGTCGTTTGAATCGTTGAACTTATAGTGCTTTGCACTTATGCCCTTTGCAGAAAGATACTTCTCAACAACATCTACTTGATACTTTGAGTTAGGCTCTGCGGAGCAGTAAAGAAGACCAACCTCATCACCCGACTTAAGACCGAGTGTGTCAATCATCATCTGCGCCTGCGTTTCAAGAGGAGCAAGGTCTGAAGTTCCGGAAACGTTTCCGCCGACAATTCCGTCAAAACCGTCAAGCTCAAGAGCAACGCCGTACTCGGTGATAGAAGTTCCGAGAACGGGAATGTCAAGAGTCGCGTTTGCCGCTGCCTGAAGAGCTGCGGTTGCGTTCGCAAGAATAAGGTCAACGCCGTCAGCAACAAAGCTGTTTGCTATAGTTACGCAAGCGTTCGAATCGCCTGCCGCGTTTTGATATTTGAATTCAACCGTTCTGCCTTCTTTTGCAAGAGCAGCGGTGAGAGCGTCTTTGAATCCCTCTGTTGCAGAGTCAAGCGCGTCGTGGGTTACAAGCTGACAAATTCCGACAACGTATTTTTCTTTGTCGGGGTCGATTTTGATGTTACTGCCATCGGTGTTTTTGTCATTTTTGCAGGCGGTCAGCGAAAGAGCCGCGCCGAGACAAAGTGTGAGTGCTAAGATGAGAGAGACTAATTTTTTCATTTTGGTTTCCTCCAAAAAAATGTTTTATAATTTGCAAGCCCTCGCGGACTGTAAATTAACGAAATTCTGTGGTTTGAATGTATTTTTCCCGATTTTTTCACCGATTTACTCCGAGAAAACAAAAAACCCCGCACTTTCCTCAATAGGAAAATACAGGGACGATAAATATAATTTACCGTGTTACCACTCTGCTTCACCCTTGCCTCACGGCAAGAGCCTTATTAAGTGCAAATCTACACTCTAACGATATAACGGTCGTACCCGGCGAAGCCTACGCGGAAAAAGAACGTGAAAAAGGTGGGATAAACGGTAAACGATGAATAGTGAATAATTACGGTTGCTTTTCACGAACTTCATTCGGTTGAAAAAGCTTCCGTTTTATTAGATAATTATTCGAGCTATTATCTTTCGATTTTATTCATTTACCAAGAGTTCGCGTTCTTTTCTTTCAGCTTGCGACTAACGGAATGAATTCGCCGAATCCTCGTTACTGCCTCGCACCAACCGACAGCTCTCTGCAAACGGTAAATTGGGTTACTACTTTCCGCTCAAACGTCTTTCAATGAAGTTATTTTACTACACAAAAATGCATTTGTCAAGAGTTTTTTTGAATTTTTTTGATTTTTTTGATTTTTTCTCGTAAAAGGACTTGCAAATTGTTTCTATTTATGTAGAACAAAGCGTTATTTTTGAATGTTTCCGATTAACGAAAATGCAAAACAAAAACTGCGAATGCATAACGATAAATAACTAAAGCGACAATCGGAAACGATATTTAAAAACAAATCACACCGTACAAAATAAAAACGGAAGCTTTTTTGAGCTAAACGAAGTTCGTGAAAGGAGCAACCATAATTATTCATTATTCATTATTTTATCTTCTCCTCTTGACCATTTCAAAGAATTATGTTAAACTAATTTATCACATAAACAAAACACGAGGAATTATATGAGAGCATACGAAAGACTTTTAAAATACGTTAAATTCAACACGCAAAGCTCGGACACTTCGGGCGCGCATCCAAGCACCGCACGCCAGTTTGAGCTTGCAAAGGTGCTTCGCGACGAGCTTATGGCGCTTGGCTGCGAGAACGTCACGCTTGACGATAAGTGCTATCTTTACGCAAAGCTCCCCGCAACAGAGGGCTTTGAGAGCAAAACCAAAATAGGCTTTATCGCGCACATGGACACCGCACCCGACTTTTCGGGCGAGGGCGTAAATCCCGTGATTCACGAAAACTACGACGGCGAAGCTATCGCGCTTGGCAACAGTGGCAGAGTTCTCGACCCCAAAACCTTCCCCCACCTTGCAACCCTTAAAGGCAGAACGCTCATAACCACCGATGGAACAACCCTTCTCGGCGCAGACGATAAAGCTGGCGTCTCGGAAATTATGACGCTAGTTGAAGAGCTTCAAGCGAGCAAAACTCCGCACGGTGAGGTGCTTATCGCCTTCACGCCCGATGAAGAAATCGGAGAGGGCGCGGACTTCTTTGACGTTGCCCGCTTCGGCGCAGACTTTGCGTACACGGTTGACGGCGGCGAAGAAGGCTCGCTCGAATACGAAAACTTCAATGCATCGAGCGCAAGCTTCAAGGTAAACGGCTTTAACGTTCACCCCGGCAGCGCGAAGGATACGATGATAAACGCATCCCTCGTTGCTATGGAGATAAATGCTTCACTTCCCACCTTTGAAACCCCCGCCAATACCGATGGATATGAGGGCTTCTTCCACCTTATTTCTATGGAAGGAAACGTCGAGAGTGCAACGCTTAATTACATCGTAAGAGACCACGATTCCGCAGCTCTTGAAAAGAGAAAGGAAACGCTACTCCTTATTGAGAAGAGAATCAATGCAAAATACGGCACGGGTACTGCCGTACTTGAAATCAAGGATAGCTACCGCAATATGAAGGAAATGATTCTCCCCCACTTCCATCTTATTGAAAATGCCAAGGCAGCAGCCGAGGCGTGTGGAGTTTCGCCCACCGTTATGCCCATCAGAGGCGGAACTGACGGAGCAAGACTCTCCTTCATGGGACTCCCCTGCCCCAACCTCGGCACAGCCGGCTACGCCTTCCACGGCCCCTTCGAGCATATAACTGCTGAAGGCATGGACAAGGTGGTTGCAATCCTAAAAGAAATAACCAAAGCCTACGCCAACGCGTGAAATGATTATATAGCGTAAGCACGCAAAAAGTAAAAGATTACATCGTTTCCCGTAGGTCGCGGGCTTGCTCCCGCCAAAAATCAAAAGCAGCAAAAAAGAGAGAACAAATCGGTTTCAGTTAACGCCGTATGACGTTATGCCGAGATGTTCTCTCTTTATGTATTTGTTTGTGTCTTTTAATTTTAGGTCGCTTTGACAAGCAGTATTCGATTGCGTTTTTTGATATTCAGATTACCTTCGCAAGTGGTATTTGTTTGTGATTTTTGATATTCATATTGCCTTCACAAGCGGTATTTGTTTGTGATTTTTGATATTCAGATTCCCTTCACGAGTGGTGTGCTTTTCTGATTTTTATGCTATTTTGCAAACAATAGTTTTCTTTTTTGCGGTTTAATCGAAGGAGTACGGGAAAGGAACGGTGCTTTCCATAGCGGAATCGGAGAGCTTTTCTTCTATGTTCTTTTCATAGTCCTCGTCGGTGATAACGTTATCGTAGTGAACGTTTGTGGTGTTCTCGTAGATTTCGAAATTGCGATATCTTATTATCGCTATTATGATGGATATGAGAGTAATTCCGTCTGAAACTATACTTGCGATACTTCCGATATAGATACCGAAGCTAAGCCAGAAGAACGCGATAAACACGCTGATATTTCTTATAATCTTCTCTTCATTGATGAAGAATGCTATCGAAGCGCAAATCATCGCGAATACGGGAAGAACATCAAAGGGTGTTTCGTAGGTGAAAATTCCGCAAATAATAAATGCTGCTATAGAAACGGCGGGGACAATCTTCGAATCGGCAAACTTATATCTGCCGCGCATACTGTAAAACACGTTTCTTACCGTACCTATAAGATATGCGAGTCCACCCGAGAGGCTGCCGAGCATCAAGTAGTGCGCGAACCATAGCAAATTTGCCACGGTCTGCATCCAAAGCATATAAATACGCTTTTTAGCCTGGAACGACGATATGGCAATTGCGGTTGAAACAAGACCGACCACCTGCGCCGCTACGAACCAAAAGTCCAAATGCGCGAACTTAAGCAACTCATCAACCCCTTTCTAAATTTTGGCATAACCTTATAAATTTTATCACAGATTGCAAAAAAAATCAACATATTTTTTAAATTTTAAGCTCCGCGCACAAAATGTTAACATTTTGATTTTTCACCCCACCCAAATCGCATTATTAGTTATACCGCCAAAATTCATTATTAATTACGCCAAAATCGCGTTATTATTTAATGCTTGATTTTTTATATTAAAAGTGATATAATGACTATAGTTACAGAAAACTTTTGGAGGATATTCAATGAAAATAATCGTAGTTGGAGCCGGCGCGGTTGGCTCCGCTATATGCGAACAGCTCGTCAAGGAAGGTCATGACGTTACCGTTGTTGACTCAAACCCCACGAGCGTTTCAGAAATATCGGCGGCGTATGACGTTACCGCCGTTATGGGCAACTCTGCGGATATATCGGTTTTGCGCCAGGCGGGTGCAGAGAGCGCGGACATGCTTATTGCCGTTACTCAAATGGACGAGGGTAATATGCTATGCTGCTATGCTGCGAAGAAGCTCGGCACGAAGTACACCGCTGCCAGAGTGCGCAATCCGGAATACACCGAATTTATGAATCTTATGAAGGCGGATATGAATCTCTCCGCGACCATAAACCCCGAATACGCGGTTGCAAAGAAGATTTCAAGAATGCTCAAATTCCCCGGCTCATCAAAGGTTGACACCTTCTGCGAGGGCAGAGTTGAGATTGCGGAATTCACCGTTGCGGAGAATTCTCCCATTTGCAACCTTTCGCTTCTCGACCTTCGCGAAAAATACAATACGAAAATCCTCGTTTGCGGTGTTAAGCGTGACGATAACGTATATATCCCCTCGGGTAACTTTGTTATAGAGGGGGGCGATACGATATGCGTGACCGCGTCTGACGATGAGCTTGGCAAGTTTTGGAGAATCATCAGCCAGTCGCGCCGTCCTATCAAAAACATTCTCATTTTCGGCGGCGGAAGAACGACCTATTATCTTGCAAAAATGCTTGGCAAGCTAATCGGCGGAACGACGATAATCGAAAAGGACCTCGCAAGATGCGAGGAATTAAGCCAAGACCTCGGCATTGCGATAACGCACGGAAACGGCACTCACCAGGACCTTCTGCTTGAAGAAGGAATCGAGAACGCAGACGCGTTCCTTGCCCTCTCGGACACCGACGAGGAAAACGCGATAGTTTCAATGTACGCAAAAAAGCTTGGCGTAACGAGAATCGTAACGATGATACGCTCGCTCTCGTACGTGGACTTCTTCAAGGACGTTGGCATAGACAGTATCGTTTCTCCGAAAACGGCAACGGTGGACTACATTCTTCGAGTAGCGCGCGGAATGGCGGATGCGAAGGACTCAGAAATCGAGTCACTCCACAGAATGATGGACGGCAGCATCGAGGCGGTGGAATTCATCATCAAGGAAAGTATTGAGGGACTCACCAACGTTCCATTGGCGCAGGTTAATAAAATCAAGAACTCGCTTATCGTGTGTATCGTTCGTAACGATAGCGTTATAACCCCCTCGGGTAACGATATGATTTTGAAGGGGGACAGAGTTATCGTTCTCGTAACGGGCTCGATAAAAAACATTAAGGATATTTTGGATAAATGAATTTAAAAATGATAGCGAAGTTTTTGGGCGTGGTTTTGCTTATAGAGGCACTTCTTCTTATAGCTCCGCTCACCGTCGCTTTGATATACGGAGAGTCGCCTCTGCCGTTTATTATTACGATAGCGGTGCTTTTGCTTGTCTTTTTACCGACCAAGCTCTTAAAGCCCAAAAAAACACGAATATACGCCAAGGAAGGCTTCGTTTGCACGGCGCTCTCTTGGATACTCCTTTCGGCATTCGGCGCGCTTCCATTCGTTATAAGCGGAGCGATACCGAACTATATAGACGCGTTCTTCGAAACCGTATCGGGCTTCACCACCACGGGCGCGTCAATAATCCCCGCAGGAGAGATTGAGGGTATTGACTACGGCATTCTCTTCTGGCGAAGCTTTACCCACTGGATAGGCGGTATGGGAATACTCGTCTTTATGCTCGCGCTTATTCCGAAATCCGAGGGCAACGTCTTCCTTATGCGCGCGGAAGTCCCCGGACCGCAGAAGGGCAAGCTCGTTCCCAAGCTGCGCGATAGCTCGCTTATTCTATACGAGATATACCTCGGGCTCACCGTATTAGAGGTTATTGCGCTTCTTTGCACGGGTATGCCTCTTTACGATTCGATTATAAACGCGTTCGGAACTATGGGTACGGGCGGATTCTCGGTTCTCAACGATTCCATCGCGGGCTACAATAACGTTGCTGCCGAATGGGTAATGGCAATTTTCCTATTCCTTGCCGGCATTAACTACAACGTTTATTTCTTCATTCTAATCAAAAAATTCAGCGACATTAAGAAAAACGAGGAGCTTCGCTCTTACCTCATTATGACGCTCGCAGCAACCGCGCTTATCACGGCAAACCTTATGACAAGCTACAGCGCGATATATTCCACCTTCGGCAAGGCTTTGAGAGATTCGTTCTTCCAGACGACCTCTATTATGTCAACCGCGGGCTTCTCGACCGCAAGCTTTGACTTGTGGCCAAACCTCTCGCAAATGACCATTCTCGCGCTTATGTTCATCGGTGCGTGCGCCGGCTCTACCGCGGGCGGATTTAAAATCTCTCGTCTTATCATCATTCTTAAGAGCGTAAGACGCGATATACGCAAGTTCTTCAAGCCGAACTCGGTAAAGGCGTTAAGCCTCGACGGCGACCCTCTCACCGAGGACACGGTTAAATCGGCAGTTGGATACCTCTCGGTTTACGCGGTATTTCTCTTTGCGGCAATCATTCTCATTTCGTTTGACGGCAAGGATATTCTTACCACATCGACCTCGGTTATCTCCTGCTTCAACAACATCGGACCTGCCTTTGGCGAAGCCTTTACCTCATACGCAGGCTTCTCTTACTTCTCGAAAATTATCCTCTCCTTCGTAATGCTCTTCGGCAGACTCGAAATAATGCCAATGCTGATACTGCTCTCACCGGAAACGTGGAGGAAAAATTAGCGCGAAAGACTTCGCGCTATGAAATCCAAGCAAAGCTTGGATGAAGGGGCTGTCTCATTAAGAATTCAATAAAATCAATGCCAAAACGAAGAAAATGCAGCAAGAAATGTAGATTTAGCGAATTCTAAATGAGACAGAACCTCGGGGGCGAACGAATTTAGAGCAGAAATCCTTGGCTGACGAGCGAGAAGCGTACAAAGGTACGCTGAGCGAGGAAACGAGGATAAAACAAAAAATATAATCAAAACGGAGAATTTCGGAGAAATTC
>JAZRDI010000067.1:0-13344 GCA_045660185.1 Eubacteriales bacterium
CTTACAAGCATAAACGTAGGCACAGAAAATAAAAATTATAAATCTATAGATGGAAATCTTTATAGCAAAGACGGTAAAACATTAGTTCAATATGCTATAGGTAAAAGTGATACGACATTCATTATCCCCGATAGCGTCGAGTTTATTGATAATTCTGCGTTCTATAATTGCACCAGCCTTACAAGCGTGAGCATAGGTAATGGTGTTACTTCGATTGGTAATTATGCGTTCGCGTATTGCTATGGACTTACAAATGTAACAATCCCCGATAGTGTTACTTCTATTGGTGAGTATGCGTTCTATAATTGCACCAGCCTTATAAGCATAAACGTAGGCACAGAAAATAAAAATTATAAATCTATAGATGGAAATCTTTATAGCAAAGACGGTAAAACATTAGTTCAATATGCTATAGGTAAAAGTGATACGACATTCATTATCCCCGATAGTGTTACTTCAATTGGTGGGGCTGCGTTTGCTTGGTGCACCAGCCTTACAAGCGTGAGCATTGGTAATAACGTTACTTCTATTGGCGAGCGTGCGTTCTATAATTGCACCAGCCTTACAAGCGTGAGCATAGGCAATAGTGTTACTTCGATTGGTAATTATGCGTTCTCTGATTGCACCAGCCTTACAAGCATAACAATCCCCGATAGCGTTACTTCGATTGGTGATCGGGCGTTCTCTGGTTGCTCCAAGCTTACAAGCGTGAGCATAGGTAATGGTGTTACTTCTATTGGTGATTATGCGTTCTATTATTGCTCCAACCTTACAAGCGTAAATATAAGCGATATTGCAGCTTGGTGTAATATATCTTTCTATCATTCTTATTCCAACCCTCTTTATTACGCAAAGAATCTATATTTAAACGGTGAACTTATAACAGAACTTGTTATTCCCGATGGTGTTACTTCTATTGGTAGTTATGCGTTCTATAATTGCGATGGACTTACAAGCGTAACAATCAGCAATAGCGTTACTTCGATTGGTATGTATGCGTTCGCGCATTGCTATGGACTTACAAGCGTAACAATCCCCGATAGCGTAAAGATTATTTGTGATGGGGCGTTCTCTGATTGCACTAGCCTTACAAGCATAACAATTCCCGATAGTCTTACTTCGATTAGTGAGTATGCGTTCTATAATTGCACCAGCCTTACAAGCGTAACAATTCCCGATAGCGTTACTTCTATTGGTGATTTTGCGTTCGATTATTGCTCCAACCTCAAGAACGTATATTACACCGGTAGCGAGGAAGAGTGGAAGGCTATTTCGATTGACTCGTATAATTCTCCTCTAACTAACGCAACAATTCATTACAATTATGTTCCCGAAGAGGAATAAGAAATGTAGCTTTATAACTAAATAAAAACGGCTCGGCGGCTTCATTAAAATGTGAAGTTTACCGAGTCGCTTTTTTGTGGGTAGGGTGGTGCCTTGGTGCCGCCGTTTTGTTGGTTTAAAATTTCGTTCAATCTTTTCGGCGGGAGCAAGCCCCCGCCCTACGGGGAATAATATAATCTTTGCTTGGCGAGATGAGCGAGCCTATCTCGGAATTGAGAGTTTCTTTCGGAATGACGTTGTTGCGGAATTAAGATGTTTTTGTAGGGCGGTGCCTTGGTGCCGCCGTTTTGATTGGTCTTGATTTCGCAATCTTTCTGCAAGCGCTCGCTAATCTTTATAAAGCCCGAAGCCCCTCTTAAGTCTTTTTGAAAACCTCTCAAGTCTTTTTAAAATTCTTTTAAGCTTTTTGAAAGCTTTCTTTAATCTTTTTAAAAAATTCTTAAATCTTTTCGAAAACTTTTCCAAATCTTTTTAAAAACTATTTACTTTTGTAAAATAATATGTTATATTATAATGTAAACTTATTTTCGAAAGGCAATTTTATCTTATGAAATGTCCTGCTTGCAGTTTTGCAGATTCAAAGGTTCTTGATTCGCGTCCCGTTGACGAGGGCGGAAGCATAAAGCGCCGCCGCGAGTGTCCGAATTGCGGAAAGAGATTTACGACCTACGAGGTTGTGGACAACGTTCCGATAACGGTTATAAAGCGCAGCGGAAAGCACGAGTTCTTCGATAAGCATAAGCTTATGCGCGGAATAGAGCGCGCGTGCCAGAAACGTCCCGTAAATCCGCAGTTGATTGCAGACGAGGTTGAAAACGACCTTCAAAACGCGATAGTTACCGAAATAACGAGCCAGGATATAGGCGAGCTTGTTTTGTCGAAGCTTCGTGACGTTGATATAGTGTCTTACATAAGATTTGCCAGTGTTTACCGCGAGTTCAGAGATATAGATTCCTTTATGGAAGAAATCAAAAGGCTCGGCGGAAAGAAGAAAAGAGCCCCGATGAAAAGCTCGGGCGGAGGTTCAAATGATTAAGAGTATGACCGCCTTTGGCAGAGCCAAGGTCGAGGGCGAGATAAGAGATATAACGATAGAGATGAAGAGCGTGAATTCGAGATTCTTCGATTGCTCGGTAAAGCTTCCGCGCTCGCTCTCGTACCTTGAAGAAAAGATAAAGGCGCACGTTCAGAGAAACGCTATCTCGCGCGGTAAAATCGACGTCTATATAACGGTTGAAAATCACGGGTCCGACGTTGGCGAGATAACAGTTGACGAGGCGTTTGCCGCAAAGTATATAGAGGCGTTAAGGCTTCTTCGCGATAAGTTCGCGCTCGCTGACGATATAAGCGTTATGAGCGTTGCCAAGAATCCCGATATATTCACCTTCGTGAAGCCCGAGGCAGATGCCGATGAGGAATGGAAGACGGTGCGCGAGGTTCTTGACCGCGCAATAGCGAGTCACAGAGATATGCGCGAGGCGGAGGGCAAGAAGGCAGAGGACGATATTAAAGCAAAAATCGAGCATATCCGCGCTCTTGCGTCTGAGGTTGAGGAAATCTCAAAGTCGGACACAGTCGGCTACCGCGATAAGCTTGAAGAAAGACTTCGCAAGATTTTGCAGGATAACAGCATAGCGGTTGATGAGAACAGACTTCTCACCGAGTGCGCGGTTTGGGCACACAAGATTGCCATTGACGAGGAGCTTGTAAGACTCCGCTCGCACTTCGGCGCATTCTACGAGATAGCTTCGCTCCCCGAGCCCTCGGGCAGAAAGCTTGACTTCCTTATTCAAGAGCTTAACCGCGAAACGAATACGATAGGCTCAAAGGCGAATAACGCCAAGATTGCAAGACTCGTCGTTGATATGAAGGGCGAGATTGAGAAAATCCGCGAGCAGATTCAGAACATCGAATAAGCCTTCGGCAGAAAGGAAAATACGATGAACTTTATAAATATAGGATTTGGAAATATGGTATCGGCAGGCAGAATAGTTGCCATCGCGAGTCCCGATTCAGCGCCGATTAAAAGACTCGTTCAGGACGCTAAAGAGGAAAACAGAGTTATCGACGTTTCCTGCGGAAGAAGAACGAGATCTGTTATCATAACCGATTCGGACCACGTGGTTTTGTCTGCAATTCAGGCGGAAACCATTGCAAACAGACTTGCAAATGACCTTGCTGACGATTCCGATGAAGAGGAAATCGAAGAGGAGTAAGCTCCTTTTGGCATAACGGCTTTTTGAAAGCCCCTAAAAACGAAAAAAATGAAATGGAGATATAAGAAATGATTTACCCCACAATTGACGAACTTACCCATGGTGATTTTAACCGTTACGAGCTTGTAATCGGTGTTGCTAAATGCGCGAGAATAGTTACCGATGAGTACGTTGCAATGAGAGCAAAGGCTCAAAAGATGATTGATAACAGAGAGACCGAGAAGCCCTTGGCAGCTCTTATCGACCCCGAGTACAAGGACCAGAAGGCTGTTAAGATAGCTATCGCAAAGCTTACCAGCGGCAGATTCGAGATGGTTCATCCCGAGGACGCGGAGTAAGATTCCCTTAAATAAGCAGTAGTTTTTACTGCGCAAGCGCTTACCTAAAAATGAAAACTAAAGGAAATACGGAATGTTTTGTGAGGTTTACCTTTTAGACGTGCCGTATCATTTAGACCGCCCCTTTGATTACGAATGTAACGAGGGTGTTGCGGTCGGAGCCGTTGTAAAGGTTCCCTTCGGTAAGATAGACAAATTGCGTTACGGAGTGGTTGTTAAAATCAAGGACTCGGTTTCCGCAGAAAAAATCAAGCCCGTGCATTCGACACTCGATGGGCGTCTACGCCTGACCGAAGAAATGTGCGGGCTATGTCTTTTTCTAAAGGAGCATACTCTTTGCACCTTTGGAGAGGCTGTTAAATGTATTCTCCCACCGGGCGCGCTTTCCGAAAAGCTTAACGAAAGCTATAAGCGAGAGATAAGCCTTGCCGTTTCCAACGAAGAGGCGGCAACCCTTCTGACTCTTACCGGCAGAAGCGGTGTAAGGAGCGAGGGACAAAGGGAGATTTTAAGAGTGCTTATGAGAGCGGGCTCGATGGATTACGAGCTTGTAAAAAAGCTTCCCGGAGTCAGCGGAGCTAATATTTCTGCCCTTCGCGAGAAGAAGCTTATAAGCGTTACCGAAAGCGAAAATATAAGAAACCCATACGCGAGCTACGCTTCGGAGCAATCCGCAGAGCCGATAGTATTAAGCTCTGCGCAAAACAGAGCTTTCGAGACCGTAATGGAGCTTTACGGTGACGTGAAGGCGCGTTGCGCGCTCTTGCACGGAGTTACGGGCTCGGGAAAAACCAAGATAATTTTAAAGACTATAGACAAGTGTATTGAAGACGGCAAAAGCGTCATAATGATGGTGCCCGAAATATCTCTTACGCCGCAAACCGTCGGCATTTTCTGCAAGCGTTACGGAGAGCGAGTCGCGGTTATCCATTCTTCACTCTCGCAAGGAGAGAGAATGGACGCGTGGAAGAGAATCAGGCGCGGTGACGTTGATCTCGTTATAGGTACGCGTTCGGCAGTGTTTGCGCCCCTTTCCAATATCGGAATGATAGTTATAGACGAGGAGCATGAGCATACCTATAAGTCGGAGAGCGACCCAAAATATCACGCGCGTGAGGTTGCATCATATATATGCGGAAGAAATAACGCGCTCCTTCTGCTTTCATCGGCTACGCCGTCGCTTGAAAGCTATTATAAAGCTGCGAAGGGGATTTATACCCTCATTCCCCTAAAGGAGAGATTCGGAGGTGTAAGACTTCCCGATGCCGTTATCGTGGATATGCGCGAGGAATTAAGACTCGGCAATACCACGCCTATCAGCGAGAGGCTTGCCAAATCTCTCGGCGGAGTTTCCGAGAGGGAAGAGCAGGCGATACTCTTCTTAAACAGACGCGGCTATAACAGTCAGGTGAGCTGCAAATCCTGCGGTGACGTTATAAGCTGTCCACGATGCTCGGTGTCGCTTACCTATCACATGGGAAAGAACGGCGGAAAGATGCTTTGCCATCTTTGCGGTTACACCGCGCCCCCCGCGAGAGCGTGCGAGAGCTGCGGCTCGGATAATCTTTCCTTCCTCGGATACGGAACTCAAAAGGTAGAGGCAGAGCTTTCGAAATATCTGCCCGATATGCCCGTCATGAGAATGGACGCCGATACGACCTCGGGCAAGCTTGCCTACGATAGAATGCTCGAAGACTTCCGCGCGGGCAAGGCAGATATACTTCTCGGCACGCAGATGGTAGCAAAGGGACACGATTTCCCGAGAGTTACCCTCGTTGGAGTTGTTTTGGCGGATACGTCGCTTTTCGTCAGCGATTTCAGGGCGTCGGAGAAAACCTTCTCGCTTCTTACCCAGGTTATAGGAAGAGCGGGGAGAAGCAAGGATTCGGGAGTTGCGGTTATTCAAACCTTCGCTCCTAAAAACGAAATAATAAGACTCGCGTGCCTTCAGGATTACGAGAAGTTTTACGAGGGCGAAATAGAAATCAGGCGCGAGCTGAAATACCCACCGTTTTGTGATATAGTTACCTTGACCGTTACGGGCGAGGATGAGGGCGTTGTTTTAAGAGAGTCGGGAAGAGTTCACGAACTTCTTCTGAATAGGCTCAAGAGCGACGGAAGTGTTTCGGAAAAGCCCTTTATGGTCTTCGGGCCGTTCGAGGCGGGCGTGTATAAGGTGAATGAAAAATTCAGAATGAGAATAGTTGTTAAGTGTAGGCTTGACAGGGATACGAGAGGTATGTTTTCTTATATACTTTCGGAGATTGGAAAGACGTCTAAAAACAGCGTTATATCTATAGACTTCAATCCGATGACAGTATAAATGTAAACAAAACTTCTCAAATACAAGGAGAAATAACAAATGGCAAAGCTTAATATTGTTAAATTTGGAGATGAAACGTTAAGAAAGGTGTGCCGCCCGGTTGATGAGATTACACCTAAAATCGTAAGACTTTTAGACGATATGATAGAAACTATGAGAGCGGCAAACGGCTGCGGTCTTGCAGCTCCGCAGGTTGGAGTGTTAAGACGTATTGCGGTAATCGAGGTTGAAGAGGGCACGGTTTACGAGCTTATCAACCCCAAGATAATCGCGTATTCCGGAGAGCAAAAAGAGGTCGAGGGCTGCCTTTCAAATCCCGGCAGATGGGGACTCACCAAGCGCCCGATGGCAGTAACTGTAAGAGCGATGAACAGAAACGGAGAGACGTATGACCTCACCGGTAAGGAGCTTCTTGCAAGAGCTATATGCCACGAATGCGACCACCTTGACGGAAAGCTTTATACCGATATTCAGCTCGAAGAGGTTAAGCCCGACTAATCGGCACGTGTAAGACCGGCGCGCAAACGCTATAAAAATTACGCTGTAAAGTAAATCAACCGACCGCGTATTTTTAAGCTTGCCGCAAAGCAAATTGTTTGACTTTTTGCCATACGGTTGCACTAAAATCTGACAATGAAGAATGTTTTTCTGTGTTTTGAAAGCATATTTTGTGCTATAAAAACGAGAAATATTGTCGGTGGCTTTTAAAGAATGTGGGCAAAATATTCATTTAATAAAAACGAGGTATCTTATGAAGATAATGTTTATGGGAACGCCCGAAATATCCGCTATCTGCTTGAAAAAGCTTATAGAAGACGGGCACAACATTAGCGCGGTCGTAACGCGTGAGGATAAGCCGAGAGGAAGGGGAAACGTTATGACTCCCACTCCCACGAAGATGCTCGCGCTTGAAAATTCCATTCCCGTTTACGAGCCGAAAACTCTTAAAGACGAGGCGTTTGCCGCTATACTTTCCGAGATCAATCCCGAGCTTATAGTTGTTGTTGCATTTGGAAAAATCTTGCCTAAAGAGGTGCTCGAATACCCCAAGCACGGTTGCATCAATTTGCACGTTTCGCTTCTTCCCAAGTATCGCGGCGCGGCTCCCATGCAGAGAGCTATTATGAACGGCGAGAGCGAAACCGGAGTTACCGTTATGCAGATGGACGTGGGACTTGATACGGGCGATATTATCTCGGTGGAAAAATTCCCGATAGGCAAAGAGGATAACTTTGAGGATATTCACGATAGGTCCGCGCTCGTCGGCGGTGAGCTTCTTTCAAAGACGATAAGAGATATTGAAAACGGTGTTGCCGTTCGCGTGAAGCAGAATGACGGTGAGGCTACCTACGCTGCTAAAATCGAGAAGAGCGACGCGAAGATAGATTTCACGAAATCGGCGAAGGAGCTCGACTGCATCATAAGAGGCGTAACCCCTATTCCGGGAGCGTTTGCATATCTTAACGGCAAAATGCTTAAAATAGTAAAGGCTACCCCCATCGCTAAAAAGGGAAGCGTCGGCGAGGTTGTTGACGTAAACGGAGTTGGGCAAGGCTCGTTTACGGTTGCTTGCGGTGAAGGCGCGCTTTTGGTTACCTCGGTTATTCCCGAGGGTAAGGGCAAAATGAGCGCGGGCGATTTCATTCGCGGCAGAAAAATTAATTTAGGAGATATACTTGAATGATTTTGGAAATGTTAATTTATCCTCTGTTTTTGGTATCTATAGCTTTTTCACTGTACGCGCAGTTTAAGGTATCGACTACCTATAGAAAATATTCCACCTACTACACTCGCGCAGGCAGAAATGCTACGGATATTGCAAGAATGATTCTTTCGAGCGAGGGGATATATGACGTTGCAATAGGCAGAGTTCACGGTAATCTTACCGACCACTTTGACCCGAGAACGAAAACCTTGGCTCTTTCGGATACCACTTACGCTTCAACCTCCGCCGCGGCAATAGGCGTAGCGGCTCACGAGGCAGGTCATGCGGTTCAGCACGCGGTGGGCTATTTGCCCATAAAATTACGCTCGAAGCTTGTACCCGTGACGAATTTTGCATCTAAGCTTTCCTGGGCTTTCATTTTTCTCGGAGTGCTTTTGACTGCTATATCGTATAACGTTAGCTACGGAGATTACGTTCTTATGTTCGGTATCGCGCTTTTCGCTGTAACAACTCTTTTCCAGCTCGTTACGCTTCCTTGCGAGTTTAACGCTTCAAGAAGAGCAATGTCTGTCCTTCGCGCATCGGGATATTATTCGAATGACGAGCTTTACGCTGCAAGAGCGGTTTTGACCGCTGCGGCACTTACTTACGTTGCGGCAACTTTCGCATCTATAGTTCAACTTGTTCGTCTTATTTTGATTTTCGGAAACAGAAATGATAGAAGATAAGATTCTTGTAAAAACACTAAAACAACAAAAATAACTTAAAATGTAAACAAATGAGTACAAATATCAGAAAATTAGCCTTCGAGTTATTGCGCAGCTATGAGGAAGAAGGTAGGTACGTTAACCTGCTCCTCTCGTCGCACAAGGTGTCGGGGCTCACTAAAGAAGAGAAAAATGCGCTCACCGCTTTGCTCTATACCGCGGTGGAAAAGAAGATAACGTACGACTATTTTACGTCTGCGTTTTCAAAGCGTCAAATAGGTGAAATAGACCCATACGTCAGAGATATTATCCGCATAGGGCTTTGCCAAATACTTGATATGAAGAGCGTTCCCGATTTTGCCGCTGTTAACGAAAGCGTTAAGCTTGCGCGCCATAAGGGCGAGGCGGGATTTGTCAACGCGGTGCTTCGTGCTGCAGTAAGAAGCAAGGAGTCGCTTCCTTACCCAAAGAGAGAAAAGAATCTGGCAAGATACCTCTCGGTTTACTATTCGCTTCCGCTACCCACGGTGAAGCTCTTTATGGGCATCGTCGGCGAGGACGAATGTGAGGATTTGATTTCGGCAATGTCGAAGGAAACGGGGATTTCATTCACAGTAAACGAAAACAAAATATCGCGCGATGAGCTTCTTCTAAAGCTTGAAAAATTCGGAGCAAAGCCTTCGCCGACCACTGATAACGGCATAGTATTCGAGAAGAGCGTTTCGCCTAAGGAGCTTGACGGATTCTCCGAGGGAGAGTTCTTCGTTCAAGACGAATCGTCAAGACTTGCGGCAGTAGCGCTTGACGTTAATGCGGGGGAAAGAGTTATAGACGTCTGTTCCGCGCCGGGCGGAAAAGCCTTCGCCGCCGCAATAAAGGCGGGTAAAGAGGGAAGCGTGTTCGCTTTTGACATTCACGAGAGTAAGATTTCGCTTATACAAGACGGAGCAAAAAGGCTTGGACTTCAAAATCTTTCGTGCGGTGTTCTCGATGCAACCGCGCCCGACGAGAGTCTTTTTGGAACGTTTGACAGGGTTATCTGCGACGTTCCCTGCTCGGGGTTCGGTGTTTTTGCCAAAAAGCCCGACCTTCGTTACAAGGACGTTGCAACCGCGTGCGAGCTTCCGCCCTTGCAGTATGAAATACTCGAAAAAAGCTCTTCGTATCTTAAAGCGGGCGGTGTGCTTGTGTATTCCACTTGCACCATTAATCCCGCGGAGAACGAGGGCGTTACCGATAAATTCGTAGAAGCGCACCCCGAATTTTCATACGAGGCGGCTGAAATCCGCGGTATAGATTTTTCAAAAGGACACGTAACTCTTATGCCGCACAAAAACGGCACTGACGGATTTTATATAGCAAAATTGAGGAAAAACAATGACTGAAAAAATTGATATAGCATCAATGACCAAAGTAGAGCTTTGCGATTATTTCAAATCAATAGGCGAGCCTAAGTTCCGCGCGGAGCAGGTGTTTACCTGGATAAGCCGCGGCGCTTCGATAGACGAGATGACGAATCTTTCAAAAGCTTTGCGCGAAAAGTTAAAGGAAAATTGCCTTGATACGCTTCCTCGAGTTGAGGAAAAGCTCGTTTCGGCGATAGACGGCACTGTAAAATATCTTTTCAAACTCTATGACGGAGCGTGCATTGAAAGCGTTCTTATGAAATACAACCACGGAAACACGATTTGCATATCGAGTCAGGTTGGTTGCCGAATGGGCTGCAAATTCTGCGCTTCAACAATTGGCGGCAGAGTGAGAAATCTTCTCCCCTCGGAGCTGCTCGGGCAGATAATCGCTGCCGAAAAGGATAGCGGCGAGCGCATTTCAAATATAGTAATGATGGGAATAGGAGAGCCGCTTGATAACTACGATAACGTAGTTAAGTTCTTGAAGCTCGTTAACGCAGAGGGCGGACTCAATATAGGATATAGACATATTTCGCTTTCAACCTGCGGAGTTGTTCCCGGAATTTTGAAGCTTGCCGAGGAGGATTTCCCCCTCACCCTTTCAATCTCGCTGCACGCGTCGAACGATGAAAAACGCTCGGAGATTATGCCGGTTAATAATAAATGGAAGATTTCAGAGCTTCTTTCCGCTTGCGTCAGCTACTACAAAACTTCGGGAAGAAGAATCTCGTTTGAGTACACGCTCATATCGGGAAAGAACGATAGTATCAGTGATGCAGAGGAGCTTGGAAGACTTCTCAAAAACGCATTCAAGGGGACGGGCGCGCCAATCCACGTTAATCTCATTCGCGTGAACGAGGTTAAGGAAACCGGATTCAAGCGAGGAAGCGCGGAGTCGATTAAGCTCTTCTCCGAGAAGCTTTCTTCCTTTGGGATTGTTGCAACGCTCCGACGTAAGCTTGGCTCTGACGTTAACGCAGCTTGCGGTCAGCTTCGCCGTTCCGCGATGCAAAAAAATGAAGAGGATTAACCTAAAATTAACTTAAAAAGTAAATCAAAGTTAGCATTTAAACGCTTAAAACATAAAATTCGCAAAAAAACATAAGTACAAACCAACCCGAAAAAGAGCGATAAAAAAGACTTAATTTTAAAAAGAGGAAACAAATTGATAACCGAGAAAAAGGGTAAAATCATAAAGGGACTCGGCGGACTTTACAGCGTTCGAGTCGGTGAAAATGACGAAACGGTATCCGTTTACACTTGCCGAGCAAAAGGAATTTTGCACAAAGACGAGGAGAAGCTTCTTATTGGAGATAACGTGCTTATTTCAATAGATGACACGACTCCCGACGGCATCGTGATTTCTGAAATCGAGGAAAGAAAAAACGCGCTCATAAGACCGCCAATGGCGAACCTTGACTATCTTTTTATGGTGTTCGCGGCAAAGAAGCCGACACCTGTTTTAGAGGTAATAGACAAGCTTATCGCAATCGCGGTTCATAACGATATTACGCCCGTTGTTGTAGTAACGAAAATGGATCTCGACGGTGACGTTGCGAGCGAATATGCAGACGTTTACCGCGCGGTCGGTATCGAAACCTTCGTGACATCATCGGAGAGCAAAGAGGGAATTGACGAAATAGCCGAGTACATAAAAAACAACTTGAAGGACGGCAAAACTGCCGCCTTTGCAGGCGCATCGGGAGTTGGAAAATCCACGCTGATGAATGCTATCTTTCCCGACTTCAAGCTCTCAACTTCGGAAATTTCGAGGAAAATTGAGCGAGGCAGACACACAACGCGCCATGTTGAAATTTTTGATATAGGATTGGGAGCTGACGCAGGCTTCCTTGCCGACACACCCGGCTTCTCGCTCGTCGATTTCGCACGCTTTGACTTCTTTGACGTTGAGGACCTTCCCGAAACCTTCGCAGACATAACCAAGCACGCCGTAGGCTGCACCTACGCGGACTGCGCCCACGTGGGCGAGGGAATTAAGGATTGCGCGGTAGCTCGCGCCGCCGCCGAAGGTAAAATTGCTCCCACAAGACTTGAGTCCTACCGAAGCATATATAGAATCCTCAAAGAAAAGAAAAACAAGTTTTAAACCTATTTTAAAGGACATTTTTAGTATGAAAAAAGCGCTATTTATCTTGATAATTATTGCTCTGTTAATCAATACTTGCTCGTGTGCTTTCGTTACCGAATTGTTTACCAAAAAAACAGTTAATGATTTAGTGATTGAGTACTGCGAATCTTATGTGGATTTATGGGGATATACTGAAGGAAGAAGCTTTTCTGTTGTAAATGAAGGTAATGGTAAATATAGCGTAGATATCAACGGAAAACGCACTGATGTTTACGCTGAAATAAATGACGAGGTTATAACAGTAGAGAATATAGCAGAGTGTAACGAAAGAGATTTGACATTTTTTGAATATGCGAAGAAGACGGTTATAGAGTACATTGATGAAAATGATTTCTTTGCATATAAAGAGGTTTTGAAGGAATATATTAACTCTATTCCAATAAAAAGCGCCGATTTTTCCACCGATCACGATGTCGAATTTGATAAAGAATACCAAGCGGTATTAGTAAACAGAAAATACAGTAATCTCTGCGGTGAGCGTATGGTTTACGCATTGCTTTATGGGTTAATGAAAAAAACTCAAGAAGTTGCAAATGTGACCGAAACATACGATCTCCTTGAAAAAGTTATTGCGTCCATTATATCCATATATGCGTATGACAATTATAATTATGATAATTTTTGCGATTTAGACTGTGTATCAAACAAGAATTTTGCGTTGAATTATACGGGTTATGTTTATCAATATTTGGGAAGTGGAGGATATGCCAGTATCGAAGCGTGCTTTTACGGATATGACGAAATTCAAGAATTTATTCCGAAAGACGAGCTTGATGTTTACTACATATGCCTACATGATGTAAACACAAACGAAAACGATCGTGAAGTAGTATGCAATTGTATAAACGCGTGGATTATCAGAGCCGAAGAACGTAAAAAATAGAGGTTCTTTTAAATCGAAATACTGCTTTTAAAAGAAGCAAAAAACGTTATCGAGATTTAGCACTGTGTTGTCCCGATAACGTTTTGTATTTTATCCTGGCTCTTTGTCAATAGTTGGAATGAAAAAGATTAAAAACAATCGCATTAAGCTCCAATAATGAACAAAGACAAGGCAAGAGGACAAAGCTAAGCAAAAGCGAGGCGGAGTCCTCTTGTTCTTTTTTGCGGAGATCGCTATGCGTCGGCTCATTGCATAATTTAAAAGTTAAATTTTTCAAAACCACTATATAATATATTAAAGGAAGAATTT
>JAZRDI010000068.1:0-20257 GCA_045660185.1 Eubacteriales bacterium
ATTTTTGCACTTTAAACGTTGCAGTAATTAAGGTTACAAGGCGCAAAACGTTTCACTCTTTTATTTCGTTAATCAAAATTTATCGCAAAAAGCGTTTTTCTCTTTACAAACCAACTTTTTTGTGCTAAAATTGAGATTAGCCAAATAAAATAAACAAAAGGAAAGCACTGACAATGAAAAAACTACTTATTTTAGCACTTTGTTTGATTCTTTCGTTCTCGTTGATTGCTTGTAACGGCACACCCGGTACTGACGGCAACGATGATAAAGACGGTGTTGACGCCACCGACGGAATAATCTACGAGATTTCCGCAGACGGAACTTATGCGGAAGTAATAGGCTATAGCGGAACTGCAACGAAGATAGTTATAGCAGATACGCATAAAGGCGTGCCTGTAACGGGAATATATAAAAATGCGTTTTCTGACAATAACTCAATTACCTCTGTTGTTATTCCCGATAGCGTTACTTCGATTGGTAATTCTGCGTTCTATAAATGCACCAGCCTTACAAGCGTGAGCATAGGTAATGGCGTTACTTCGATTGGTGAGGCTGCGTTCTCTAGTTGCTCCAGCCTTACAAGCGTAGCAATTCCCGATAGTGTTACTTCGATTGGTGATTGGGCGTTCCAGTCTTGCTCTAGCCTTACAAGCGTAACAATTCCCGATAATGTTACTTCGATTGGTGATTTGGCGTTCTCTTCTTGCTCTAGCCTTACAAGCGTAACAATTCCCGATAGTGTTACTTCGATTGGTTATTATGCGTTCTATTATTGCTCCAGCCTTACAAGCGTAACAATCCCCGATAGCGTTACTTCGATTGGTGATTTGGCGTTCTATAATTGCTCCAGTCTTACAAGCGTAACAATCCCCGATAGTGTTACTTCGATTGGTAATTCTGCGTTCGATAATTGCAATTCCGCATTATATACCGAATATGAATATGGAAAATACGTTCGTAGCGGAGATAATCCTTATGCGGTATTAATAGAGTTTACCAATAAGAATTTAAGTACGTACACTATTAATGAAAATACTAAATGGATTGGTGGTAGTGTATTTAGCAATTGCGCTCGTTTAACAAATATAACAATCCCCGATAGCGTTACTTCGATTGGTGATGATGCGATCCGTGATTGCTGCAGCCTTACAAGCGTGCGCATTGGTAATGGTGTTACTTCGATTTGTGATTATGCGTTCTATTATTGCAGAAGCCTTACAAGCGTGAGCATTGGTAATAACGTTACTTCTATTGGCGAGCGTGCGTTCTCTTATTGCTCCAGCCTTACAAGCATAACAATCCCCGATAGCGTTACTTCAATTGGTGATTATGCGTTCTCTGATTGCTCCAGCCTTACAAGCGTAACAATCCCCGATAGCGTTACTTCAATTGGTGATTATGCGTTCTCTGATTGCTCCAGCCTTACATGCGTAATAATCCCCGATAGCGTTACTTCAATTGGTGATTATGCGTTCTCTGATTGCTCCAGCCTTACAAGCGTAATAATCCCCGATAGCGTTACTTCAATTGGTGATTATGCGTTCTCTGATTGCTCCAGCCTTACAAGCGTAACAATCCCCGATAGCGTTACTTCAATTGGTGATTATGCGTTCTCTGATTGCTCCAGCCTTACATGCGTGAGCATAGGCAATAGCGTTACTTCGATTGGTGATTGGGCGTTCGCGTATTGCTCCAGCCTTACAAGCGTGAGCATAGGTAATAGCGTTACTTCGATTGGCGAGCGTGCGTTCTATTCTTGCTCCAGCCTTACAAGCATAACAATCCCCGATAGCGTCGAGTTTATTGGTAATTCTGCGTTCTATTATTGCTACAGCCTTACAAGCGTGAGCATTGGTAATAGCGTTACTTCTATTGGTAATTCTGCGTTCGCGTATTGTAGCAGCCTTACAAGTGTGAGCATTGGTAATGGTGTTACTTCGATTGGTAATGAGGCGTTCGACTATTGCTACAGCCTCAAGAACATATATTACACCGGAAATAAGGAAAATTGGGATGCGATTTCTATTTTATCAGGTAATACATACTTAACCGACGCCACACGTTACTATTACTCTGAAACCGCCACAACAACCGAAGGTAATTTCTGGCATTATGTTGACGGTGTAGCGACACCTTGGCCGAAATATGTTGCGTCTATTTATAGCGAAGGACTAATATTCACTTCAAACGGTGACGGAACTTGTTACGTAAGCGGAATCGGTACTTGTACGGATACCGATTTGGTAATTCCTCCTATTTCGCCCAATGGGGATATTGTAATAAGTATTGGCTCTTCTGCGTTTGCTGATTGCAGCAGCCTTACAAGCGTGAGCATAGGTAATGGTGTTACTTCGATTGGTTATGAGGCGTTCTACCGTTGCACCAGCCTTACAAGCGTAAGCATAGGTAATAGCGTTACTTCGATTGGTTATGAGGCGTTCTACCGTTGCACCAGCCTTACAAGCGTGAGCATAGGTAATAGCGTTACTTCGATTGGTAATTCTGCGTTCGCTTGGTGCGGCAGCCTTACAAACATAAACGTAGGCACAGAAAATGAAAAATATAAATCTATAGATGGAAATCTTTATAGCAAAGATGGTAAAACATTAGTTCAATATGCTATAGGTAAAAGTGATACGACATTCATTATTCCCGATAGTGTTACTTCGATTGGTAATTATGCGTTCTATTATTGCACCTGCCTTACAAGCGTAATAATCCCCGATAGCGTTACTTGGATTGGTTTTGGTGCGTTCGCGTATTGCACCAGCATTACAAGCGTAATAATCCCCGATAGTGTTACTTCGATTGGTGAGTATGCGTTCTATAATTGCACCAGCCTTACAAGCGTGAGCATAGGTAATAGCGTTACTTCGATTGGTAATTCTGCGTTCGCTTGGTGCGGCAGCCTTACAAGCATAAACGTAGGCACAGAAAATGAAAAATATAAATCTATAGATGGAAATCTTTATAGCAAAGACGGTAAAACGTTAGTTCAATATGCTATAGGTAAAAGTGATACGACATTCATTATCCCCGATAGCGTTACTTCGATTGGTAATTATGCGTTCGAGTATTGCACCAGCCTTACAAGCGTAACAATTCCTGATAGTGTTACTTCGATTGGTGAATATGCGTTCTCTGATTGCTTCAGCCTTACAAGCGTGACAATCGGCAATAGCGTTACTTCGATTGATGATTATGCGTTCCAGCGTTGCTACAGCCTTACAAGCGTGAGCATTGGTAATAACGTTACTTCGATTGGTAATTTTGCGTTCTCTTCTTGCTCCAGCCTCAAGAACGTATATTACACCGGTAGTGAGAAAGAGTGGAAGGCTATTTCGATTGGCAGTGACAACTCATATCTCACCGGCGCAACAAAGCATTATAACTACGTTCCCGAAGAGGAATAATTAATTTCTCAACAAATTAAAGAAGACTCGAGTAGCTTAATTTTGAAGCTACCCGAGCCTTTTTGTTTATTCATTTTATATCTAATTATCACCCGTCGAAGACGGATTTCATCTGCCGAGAAAAAGTTTCTTTGATTTCATCTGCCAACAAAAGCAACAAAGCTAATCGCCCATCTAAACGGCAGATTTCATCCGAATTTATTCGGATTTCATCCAAGCTCTGCTTGGATTTCATTGCGCGAGCGCTACGCGCCCCGCGCCCTGCCTTCCGCCTTACGCTGCCGTCGGCGTAAGTTTGCTCATATCTATCGATACTTCCATTTCGACACCGTCGCGCTCTATTACATAGACTACGGTGCTTGTATTTCTTGCGGTGAGCATAACGTCTATGACGTTAAAGGTTCTTGTAATTTCGTAAGTTTTTCCGTCGATGATAACCGATTTGATAACGTCGCCAACGGCGAGCTTGCCGTCGCACGCGCTGCCCTGGGTAACTCTGCCGACAATGACTTCTTCATATTTAAGAATTTTGCCCGTAGCTTCATCGTAGTTTACGCCCGCGGACTTAACGTCAACCTCAACACCGATGAGAAGTCTGAAAACAGAATCGTTTTTCTCGTCGAGGTTATCGTAATAAATGATGTTATCTGCGACGTATTTTGCCACGTTCGAGGGGATAGCGTATGCAATGTTATCAACGGAAGAATCGGCAACCTTTGCATTTACTACACCTATAAGCTTGCCGTTTTCATCGAAAACACCGCCGCCCGAGTTACCGCTGTTTACAGCGGTGTCTATACGGAGAACTCTTATATTGAGGTAGCCTGTGCCGTCGAGGCTTCTCATTGTAATCTGCTCGCTCTCAACGTTAACAGCGCCCACCGTTGCGGAGATTCCGCGTCCTTCGGGGTTGCCGATGGCTATTGCCGTGTCAAGAATTGACACCTTATTAGAGTCCGCGAACTCTGCCGCTACCGCATTGCTCTCACGAAGCACGTCACTTTTTGAAACCTTAAGAACCGCGAGGTCGTAAGCCATTGAGCCGCCGATAAAGCTCGCGCGGATAGCGTACTTATCGTATTCCTGACCGTAGAGATAGCATTTAATATCGTTGCTTATATCGTTCTCGGTGTCTGCGCCCTTGCTATACACAACGTGATAGTTGGTAAGAATATACGCATCCCCCTTCTCCTTATCTATTTGGAGAATTACGCCCGAGCCCTTGGCTGTCTGCTGGGTGGTTTCGGTCGAGCCGGGGTAGAAGAGTGTGGGCGGGATAACCGTAGTAACCGTAAAGTTTGAAGTTATGCTAACGCTTGAGAGAAGTCCCTTGCTTGCCGCGTGCGCATTTTTGTCATCGTTGGAATTGATTGTTATGTTAATGTTATCACCCGCATTGACGGTTACGTTCTCTTCAATTCCCTCAATAAGACCTTTAACGTCTTCCTCGGTAATATAATTTTCGTTTTGGGAATTTGACGCGCTCGTTCGATACGCCAAGTCATAAACCGAGCATGAAGAAAGCGCGAAAATCGCCGTCAAAATAAGGCTTACTGCCAATAATTTCTTAATACCTTTCATAAAACCTCCAAAATATGTATTTTTATTCTATCTACGTGTTATTAATTTTATCATAGTTTTGTGAAAAAATATTTAATAAAAAAGGAATATCTTAAAAACTTTTTACTTGTTGTTCTTAAAGAACTGATAAAGATAGCACGGTATCATACCGTTATAAAGCTTTTTAACCTTATCCGCGCGTCTTGCGTAAAAGCGTTCAAACTCCTTATGCGAGGTTATGATATAAATCTGCCAAGGGGCAAGAGTTTTAAAATGTCTTCCCATTGCGCGATAGAGCCCTTCAACCTCACTGACTGTCATAAGTCTTTCACCGTAGGGGGGATTGGTTACGATAGTCGCGCGTCTGCCGGGTGCGGAGATTTCAAGCGCGTTCTTTCTGAAGCATTTTACCGTGTCCGCAACGCCTGCGAGGTAGGCATTTTTGCGAGTCAATTCAACTGCGGCGGGGTCAATATCCGATGCGAAGACCTCAAAACCGCTTTTTATTTCGCCCTCAATTGCTTCTTCGCGCGCGTTTTTCCAAATTTCACGCTTGATAAATGGGAAGCTCTCCGAGGCGAATCCTCTTGATTTTCCGGGCGCGATATTATTCATCATCATCGCCGCCTCAATAGCTATAGTTCCGCTGCCGCACATAGGGTCCCAAAGGAGAACCTCTTCTCTCGGGCGCGAAGTCTTAACGATTGCCGCTGCGAGCGTTTCTCTTATCGGGGCATCGTTCGATTCCCTTCTGTATCCGCGCTTATGAAGCGGCATACCGCTGGTGTCTATCATAAGAGTAGCTTCGTTATTTAGAATAAAGAATTCTATCTGATACTTAACACGCTCCTCGGGGAAGACCGTCAAGCCATAAATCGAGGAAAGTTTCTTAACGATAGCCTTTTTAATTATTGCCTGGCAGTCGGGAATAGAATGAAGGTCGGATTTTATTGAGTGTCCCTTGACGGGAAATGCGTCAAGCTTACCGATAAAGTTATCCCAATCGAGCGAGTAGGTTCCGTCAAAAAGCTCGGTAAAGGTCGTAGCCTCAAACGAGCCAACCTTTATAAGTATTCTCTCCGCGTATCTCAAAAAGATATTCGAAAGCGCGATAGCCTCCTCGTCACCAAGGAAGGTAACTCTTCCGTCAATAGTGGAAATTCTCTCATAGCCGAGCGCGTCAATTTCCTCACCGAGAAGTTTTTCAAGCCCGAAAAGGCAGGTAGCAACAAGCTGTAATTTCATTTATTATACCTCTTTTGGCAAAGCCAAGTTACGTTTAGATAAAATTTCGCAATACGGATTTAACTCCGCCCTTGCTTTTACTAAAATTCAGCCAATGCAAGTTTTTTTATCATCGACTTGCATTGGCTTTGTTTTATTTTTCTTTTAGTCGGGCATATAGCCTTCAAATATAACTCCCGAGAAGCCGTTTTTATAAGCTTCTATTTCCTCTTCCTTCGACTTAACTGTCCAAGCAATCATAGGCGTTTTGAAAAGAAACGCAACTACGGGCATCGGGAAAAGCTTAGGTGTTTTCACGTGCATCGCAATAAACGCGGGACGGCAAAGGAAATTGAAGGAGAATCGCTGAATAAGTCTATATCTAAACGCACGGCTTTTAGGATTGTCGGTGTGTTTACACGCGAGAAATCCGCGAGGAATCTTCGGAAGATTTTTCTTAAACGCACCAAACGCGAACGGACTGAACGCTTCAACTATATATTCACCGTCATATCCATTCAAAATTTCTGCCGTTTTTTCGGAAATGGTGTGGTCAAATCCCTCTTCCTTAAGCTCAACGAGAAGCGGAATAGCTCCATCGATAAGAGAGAGAACCTCTTTGAGCGTAGGAATGGTTTCCTCCGTTCCGAGAAGCTTGAGAGACTTAAGCTCCTCAAGGGTGAAGTCGGAAACCTTCCCCTCTGTGCCTGTCATTCTTTCAAGCGTGCCGTCGTGGAAGACTACGATTTCACCATCCTTAGTCGCACGAACGTCAAGCTCAATACCAAAGCCATGCTCCTTCGCTCTTGCAAAGGCGGTAAGAGAGTTTTCCAGAGCGGGCTTATCGTAACCGCCAACCGTACCGTGAAGTCCTCTGTGAGCATACTTTTTATTCTTAAATTTCTCCATTCCCGAATCGTCGCCGGGAGCGATGAAGAACAGCCAAGTGCAAGTTATAATCACTAAAGCAAGAATTATATACCAAATTATCATAAAGATTTACCTTTTAAAAGAAATATCGAAAATTATCAGTCGTCTGCTCCCGCAAGGCTTTCAAGCGCGCCTTGAGCCTCGGGCTTCGAATCACCGTGCTTAACGAAGAACATAGTTACGAACGCGAGTGCTACGAATACGGTTGCATAGGGGAAGAGAGTAGTCATACTTATCTTGTCTATAAGAAGACCCGAAAGCATGGGCGTTATAGTCTGCGCCGCCATTGACGCGGTGTAATAGAAGCCTGTATATTTTCCAACGTCACCGCCCTTTGCAAGTTCAACTACCATGGGGAAGGAGTTTACGTTGATGGTTGCCCAACCGATACCCGCCATAACGAAAAGAAGCGTCATTATGATAAGCGGAGTTCCGTTTCTCATAAAGGAAGCAATGAAGAACGCGAGAGCAAGAATGGTTACGCCTGCAAGAATGCTCTTCTTTCTTCCGATTTTCGAGGAGATGATACCAACGGGAATATACGAGATAAGAGCCGCAATATTTGCAACGAGAAGAGTGGTGTTATAGTCAAGGTTAAGAACCTGACCCGCATATACAGAGTACTTACTCGTAACGGCGTTATATCCAAAGAACCAAAGCACAACCGACGAAAGAATGAGAATGAGCGAGCAAAGCTCGGATTTTGAAAGCTTTCTCTTTTCTCCGTTTTCAGTCTCGGATTCCTCTTTTATACCCATTTCGGCGCTTTCCTTTTCCATATCGCTGACGAATTTCTTCTCCTTAACGGTGAACATAAACGCGATAAGGCAGCCAATCATAATAACCGAAACTGCAAGGAAGTACACCCAGTAAGGCATAAACGTGTTCTGCACCTTTCCTGTGCTGAAGAGTATGCCGAGTCCAAGCACAAGGCTTCCGCCTATCGTACCCATAAGGTTGATAATAGCATTACCCTTTGAACGAAGGGGCTTGGGTGTTACGTCGGGCATAAGCGATACCGCGGGAGTGCGGAAGGTTGCCATAGACATAAGAAGCATAAATAAAATAGCGATGAACCAGATAAGCGACGAGGGATCGTTTGAGGTTATTTCCTGATATACGTATGCCTGTCTTGCAGGAACAATGTAGTTCGTATATTCATCGGTAGCCTTATTATTCTCGTCATAAACCTTAAAGCCGAGGAACGTTTCCTTGTCAATAAACTTCACGTTATCTTCTTCCTTAGCGGAAGCCGAGTCAAAGGTATATTTATCTCCGTCGGGAGTTTTAAGATAATCGTCGTAATCGTAGCCGTAGAGCATTTCTCTTGCCGATTCGGACTCAATATCGGTAACGTCACCAAGCTTATTAAGCTGCGCGCCGTCAACTATGGAAAGCGACATAAAGAGGCATGCTGATACTATAGTTCCAACCAAAATGAAGGGTGTTCTTCTACCCATCTTGAATTTGCTCTTATCGGAGATAATTCCGAAGAGAGGGAGCATAAAGAGCGCGAGAATATTATCAAGCGCCATAATTACACCCGATGCAGTCTGGCTTATACCAAAACGCTCTGTGAGGATTTTCGGTACAATCGTGTCATACGCCTGCCAAAAGGCGCAAATTAGGAAGAATGCAAAACCAACGAATATTGTTCTTTTGTAATTGAGTTTCATTTTTTGTTCCTTTCTCTTTGTTTAAAATTACAGGGTCGCTTATAATTTTAACACATATATATCGTTTTGTCAAATAAAATATTAATTATATTTGCTTTTATAATAAAATTTAATATTTGAAGCTGTTTTTTTGATTTTGACGAGCGTTGTTAGCAAGCTATTACATTTAATATTGACTTTCGAGTGGAAAAATAGTATAATCTATGTGTTATTAATTTTCGGAAATGAAAATTCATTAAGTGATGACTCTTGTCATCCCTTTCGAAAATCACAGATTTTCGCACATGCCTTGAAATATTGTCGTTCGTGCTTGCTTGCAAGCAGACAGACACGAACTTTGGATATTATAATCTATGTGTAATTTTGAAAAAAGGAGGCCGTATATGCAGGTATTCAGTATAAAAACGAATTCGGATTTAAATACGTTTTCGGAAAAGACGAAGCTTTCCGATTCCGGTTGCGTATGCGCCCTCGGATTTTTTGACGGTGTTCACGTGGCGCACCGCGCTCTCATCGGCGAGGCAAAAAAAGAGTCGGTAAGGCTTTCGATGCCTTTGGTCATATTTACCTTTTTCTCGCAAAGCGCGCTAAAGTCCGGTCAGAAAAGACTCTTCACCGATGAAGAAAAGCTCACCGAGCTTGAAGTACTAGGCGCGGATATGGTTGCGATTTTCGAGTTTGAGCTTATAAAAAATCTCTCAAAGGACGAATTTATCGAAGATATTCTCGTGCAAAAGCTTAACACGCATACCGCAGTTTCGGGATTTAACTTCAGATTCGGCAAGGGCGCTTCGGGTAATGCGGAATATCTTGAAAAAAGATTAAGCGCTCTCAACAGGCGCGGAATCATAATTCCCGAATACAAGGACGGTGACAGCGCGGTTTCATCAACCGTGATAAAAGCTCTTCTTTCGAAAAACAAGCTTATGGAGTCGGCAATTCTTCTCGGAAAGCCTTATTTTATAGACGGCGCGGTTACGCACGGGTTGGGGCTTGGTAAAAATCTCGGCTTCCCTACCGTTAATATGGCTATACCAAAGGAGAAGTTCTCTCTCTCGAACGGCGTTTACTACACCGTTTTAGAGCTTTCCGGCAAGCTTTTCGAGGGGCTGACGAACGTTGGCACGTGCCCTACCTTCGAAGAAAGAGAAATCCACACAGAAACCTTCATTCTAAACTTTGAAGGCGATGTATATAACGAAAATATACGCTTATATTTCATTGAGCATCTTCGCGGCGAAATTAAGTTTTCTTCCCCGGAAGAGCTGATTATGCAAATAAATGTTGACAAAAAACGAGCTTTAGAGCTTAAAAAGGAGATACAATGGCAGGAAATTGGACTAAGCTTACAATAACGGTAAGCACAAAGGATTTAGACGAAGCGTCGGCAGTTATCAGTATGCTCGATAACGGTCTTATGATTGAAGACTACAGTGACTTTTCCTTAAACGGAATGTACGGTGAGCTTGTTGACGAATCTATTCTTAACGCAGACAAAAGCAAAGCGAAAATATCCATTTTCGTTCCCGAGGAGAAAAATCTTCTCGAATATATAACCTTTATAGAAGCAAAGCTTTCCTCGCTCGGCATTTCCTTCACCAAGGAGTGCGAGGATATGCAAGAGGAAAACTGGGCGGATTCTTGGAAGAAATATTTCAAACCCATTCCTCTCGGCAAAGTTACGATAGTTCCCGCTTGGGAAAAGTATGAAGCCAAAGATGGAGAGGTTATAGTCAGCATTGATCCCGGTATGGCATTTGGCACGGGTACGCACGAAACCACACGTCTCGTTATGAAAATAATGCAGGACGTTATTGTTGGCGGCGAAAAGGTGCTTGACGTTGGATGCGGCTCGGGCATACTTTCAATATGCGCTTCAAAGCTTGGCGCGAAGAGCTGCAACGCTTACGATATTGACCCTGTGGCAGTTAAGGTTACGAAGGAAAACGCGATAGCAAGCGGCTGCGAGAACATCACCGCAGGCACGTCGGATCTTCTTCGCGGAGTTGAGAAAATGGCAGACGGATATGACGTTTGCGTTGCCAACATCGTTGCGGAAATTATACTTCGAATGCTCCCCGATATTAAGGAATATCTCACCACGGGTGCGCCCATCATACTCTCGGGCATCGTTAAAGAGCGCGAAGAGGATATTAAAAATGCGGCAATTGCTCTCGGCTACTCGGTTGAAAGAGTCGAGCGCGAGAACGATTGGGTTGCGATGATGATTAGATAATGAGGTGACGCGTTGTTTAAACGAATGATGAATAAACAATAATTACAGTTACTTTTAAACTTCGTTTGCTTCAAAAGGCTTCGCGTTTTTATTTCATTTATTCGGAAATCTATTTTTGATTATTTTTACTTTGTTTGGTTTAGAAGACTTTTGATTTGTTTTATTGAAATGCAATTTTTAAGGGGGCGTAAGAATGCCACGGTTTTTTATTGATAAATCTCAAATAGAAGAGTCGTCACTTTTTATTTTAGGTGACGATGCACGGCATATTGCCCGCTCGCTTCGAATGGCGGTTGGCGATGAAATCACGGTTTGCGACGGAGAGGGCGCGGAGTACGAGGCGCGTCTTTCCAAAATCCGCGATGAAAGATGCGATGCCGACGTAATTTCGGTATCCAAATCACTTCGCGAGCCAAAATCAAAAATCAAGCTTTTTATGGCTTATCCGAAATCGGACAAGCTTGAAACCGTTATACAAAAGGCGGTAGAGCTTGGGGCGTCGGAAATAATTCCCTTCGAATCCTCGCGTTGCATAAAGAAGCCAAAGGCTGACAAGGCGCAGGAACGCACCGCAAGACTCTCACGAATCGCAGAAGAGGCGGCAAAGCAGTGCGGAAGAGCAATTCTCCCCTCCGTTGCTATGCCTATATCCTTTGCAGAAATGATAAACACCGCGAAAGCGGCAACTCTTCCAATATTCTGCTACGAGGGCAGCGGAACGGTGTCCCTTAAAACGCTGCTCGACGGCTTTAGCGAAGCGCCCGATACGATTTCGGTCGTTGTCGGCTGCGAGGGCGGATTCTCCCCCGAAGAAGCAAAGTCGGCAGAGGACGCAGGCTTCAAGATGGCAAATCTCGGACCTCGCATTTTGAGATGCGAAACCGCGCCCGACTATTGCCTATCTTCCCTCTCCTATAAATTTGAGCTTTAAAATTTAAACCAATTTCACAGCGCGCGGTTGTTTTTCACCCTCGCGCTTCGCTTTTATCAAAACACCTCAACGCTTAACTGCAGACAGGGATTCTTTATATTATTTTACACGCGTAATTCATACAAAGTAAGATTTGCGAAGATACAAGCAAAACACATTTGGGCTACCTCAAACTGCCACCGAGGTAGCCTATTTGTGTAAAAAAACACCATCTTTTCACAACTTTTACAAATAAATTGTGAATTTTTTGGTGAAAAATAAACTTTTTTTAAAAAAACTATTGAAAAATGCTAAAAAATAAGGTAGAATATATAGCAGTATAAACAAAAACTACTTGTTATGACTTGAAAGGGGATATAATATGTCCAACCGTTTGTTCCAAACTGTCATCCACCAGATGAAAGACGTTCTCGGACGCACTATCGGTGTGATCGATGAAAACGGAATTATTATCGCTTGCAGCGAGCTTGGTAAAATCGGAGAATCCAGACAAAGAATCAGAGAAGAGCTTGCATACTCGCACGGTGCAGTATATTACGAAGGCTATTCTTACCGCTTCATCACCGCCTCGGGCAAGAACGATTGCATCGCTTTTGCAGAGGGTACTGACACAGAGGCAGATAAAACCACTCAGCTTCTCGCCATCGCGCTCGGAAACATCAAGAGCCTTTACGATGAGAAGTATGACAAGGGCTCGTTCATCAAGAACATCATTCTTGACAACATTCTTCCCAGCGATATTTACATCAAATCCAACGAGCTTCATTTCACAAACGATGAAAGCCGCGCCGTTTTCGTTATTAAGTTCCACGGAACAACCGACGTCCCCCCTTATGAAATCATTGAAAATATAGTTAATGAAACTCACCTCGACTACGTTATCAGCATCAGCGAGCAGGACATCGTTATTGTTAAAGAGGTTGAGAAGGGTACTACCACAGACGTTCTCGAGGCGTTCGCAAGAAATCTTATAAAGACCGTTCGCACCGAGTACAACGCAAAGATTTTAGTTGGTATTTCAAGCGTTGTTGTTAACCTTAAGGACCTCGCAAGAGCTTACAAGGAAGCAAGAATCTCGCTTGAGGTTGGAAAGGTATTCGATATTGAGCAGCCCGTTATGTCTTACGAAAACCTTGGTATTGGAAGACTTATTTACCAGCTTCCCACCACTCTTTGTGAAATCTTCCTTGGCGAAGTTTTCAAAAAGGGCTCTCTCGAATCTCTTGATAAGGAAACCCTTATGACCGTTCAGAGCTTCTTCGAAAACAACCTTAACGTTTCCGAAACCTCAAGAAAGCTCTTCGTTCACAGAAACACCCTCGTTTACAGACTTGAGAAAATCAGAAAGCTTACAGGTCTTGACCTTCGCGAGTTTGACCACGCAGTTACCTTCAAGGTTGCACTCATGGTTAAGAAGTACCTCAGCAATAAGCCCACTAAATTCTAAATTTCTCGCATATTTCGACGGATTTTTTATGAATCCTTTGATACACTATACATAAAAACGGCATAGCTAAAGTTTTGCCGACAAAACCAAAGAGGCCGCCTCGATTTTTGAGACAGCCTCTCAAATACTGTAACAGAGCCTCTCGCTTCCGCTTATACAAACAACGTCAACTCTATAGCGCACCGCAAAAGAATTATTTGACGCACCATAAGCAAAATACGATGCTCACACACGATAAAAGGAGAATGAAATGAATCAAAAGCAAAGAACACTTCCGCGTATTTCTGCTTTGCTACTCGCCATCGTATTGCTCATTTCAACGCTTTCGGGTTGCGCTCCGGTTACAAACGACATGCTCTTAACTCCTGACTCGGTCGTAATCCGTCTTGCCGAGGACAAGAGCATTCCCGAATTTGACACTAACGTATTTGCGAACGTGGAAATATGCTTCAAGGCTCGTTACTACACCGCACTTCCGGACAACGAAACGCTCACCGCAGACACAAAAGAAGCATTCGAAAAATTCTGTGCCGACATTGATAAGACGAACAAGGCAACTGTAACTCACGCGCTCATAGATTGCTACATTTATGCAATCGGAGACATTTATTCCTTCTTTAGAAACCCCGAAGAACTTCAGGATTACAATACCGATATGAGCGGAAGCTTCGTTGGTATAGGCGTATCCGTGATAAGAAACAACCTCGAAAACACCCTTTTAGTAACCAGCACCGAGCCGGATTCCCCTGCTCGCAGCGCGGGAATTATGCCCGACGATTATATCATCGCGGTTGACGGAGAGCTTGTTTCGGAAATAGGAACGCAGGCAGCCGTTGACAAAATCAAGGGCGAGGTAGGCACGAAGGTAGTAGTAACCATTTTGCGCGGCGAAGAGGAAATAGACTTTGAAATGACTCGCGCGCTGATAACCGAAACCTTCGTAACCTACGAATTTTTAGAAGGCACAAAAATAGCTTACATCAAAATCAAGAGCTTCAAGGGCGATGACGAAAATAACACGGCGCTCCAGTTCCGCGAGGCTATTACCTTTGCGGAAACAAATTCGGCAGAGGGTATAATCTTCGACGTATGCTCTAACCCCGGCGGTTATTTGCATTTGGTTGTCGATATGCTTTCCTACCTCGTTCCCAACGAAACGCCGATAGTTTCCTTCTCAAGCTCAAAGGCTCCCATCTTTGCAGAAAATGACGGAACACACGATTCGATTTCATACGACCATGTTCTGACGATTCCTTCCGTAGTTATCTGCGACAAGAATTCCGCTTCGGCGGCTGAACTTTTTGCAGGCGCTCTTCGCGACTACAACACAATGGGAATTTTAAATTCATCAAGCGTTGGAGAGGTTACCTACAAAAAGGGTGTTATGCAAAGCACCATAACCTTTAATGACGGCTCTGCATTAACTCTCACCACCGCGCTTTACAACCCGCCCTTGGGCGAAAACTTCCACGGTGTTGGGGTAACTCCAAACGTTCTCGCGGGCGAGGGTGATGATTTTCTTGCTCTTGCAGTTGCAGAGCTTCAGCGAATAATGGCAGCCGAATAACTTATCAAAACACAGTTAAAAAGTTATTGCGCCCGTCGCAAATACACGTTTTAAGTTTAAAAAGAAAACAATACTTTACATTATTAATTATTATACGATTATTATTTTGAGGAGAATATAAAAAATGTCAGAAACAAAGACCTATACTCCCGAAGGCTTTAAAGCGCTTCAAGACGAGCTCGACTTTCTTGTTAACGTAAGAGTTGAGGAAAACAAAAAGGAAATCTCAACCGCGCGTTCTTTCGGTGACCTTTCGGAGAACAGCGAATACGATGCAGCAAAGGAAGAGCAGGGCAAAATCCACGCTCGTATAGCAGAGCTTAGAGAGATGATCGCAAACGCAAAGATCATCGACGAGTCCCAGATTGACGAATCCAAGGTAAGCGTTGGCTCTATCGTAGTTGTTTACAACGTAACCAGAGGAAGAGAGTTCACTTATCACATCGTTGGTTCTTACGAAACAGACCCCATCAACGGTAAGATTTCCGATGACTCACCTATCGGCCGTTCGCTTCTCGGCGCAAGAGAGGGTGACGAGGTGTTCGTTCCCGGTGTTCGCGAGCAGACTCTTCAGGTTAAGAGCGTTACAAGAGCTAAAGAGCGCTAATTTAAAAAAACGATATTAATTCGCCGTACCGTGCGGCGCGACATAAAGACAGAAAGGATTTAACGTCATGGCAGAAAATACAGCTAACGTTTTAAGCGATACCAGCGAGCTTAAGGTTCGCCGCGACAAGCTTGCAAATCTTTACGAATCGGGTAATAACCCCTTTGAAATTACAAAGTATGACGTTACGCACACGAGCGTTAACGCAATCAAGGAATACACAGAAAACGAAGAATCTCTTCTTGCAGAAGGCAAGGAGCTTACCGTTAGAGTAGCGGGAAGAATGGTCGGAAAGAGAGTTATGGGTAAGGCATCCTTCGCTCATCTTCTTGACGGCGACGGAAAAATCCAGCTTTACGTTTCCCGCGATGACCTCGGAGAAGAGGCATACGCAGGATTTAAGAAGTGGGACGTGGGTGACATCATCGGCGTTGAGGGTATCCTCTTCCGCACAAGAACCGGTGAAATCTCCGTTCACGCAAAGAAGGCTACTCTTCTTGCAAAATCTCTTCTTCCCCTCCCCGAGAAGTTCCACGGTCTTACCAACCTTGAGCAGAGATACAGACAGAGATACGTTGACCTCATCGTTAACCCCGAGGTTAAGGACACCTTCTACAAGCGCTCCAAGATCCTCTCTCTTATCCGTTCCTACCTCGACTCCAAGGGCTATCTTGAAGTTGACACGCCCATACTCCTTCCCATTGAAATCGGAGCTTCCGCGCGTTCGTTCAAGACTCACCACAACACCCTTGATATTCCCATGTACCTCCGTATCGAAACCGAGCTTTACTTGAAGCGTCTTATCGTTGGCGGTATGCACAAGGTTTACGAGGTTGGCCGTATCTTCAGAAACGAGGGTATGGACCAGAAGCACAACCCCGAGTTCACAACTATCGAGCTTTACGAGGCATTCACCGATTACTATGGAATGATGGACCTTGTTGAAGAGCTTTATAAGATGCTTGCAAAAGAGGTTTGCGGCGACACGAAGATTACTTACCAGGGCACCGAGATCGACCTCGGCAATTGGGAGCGTCTTACCATGGTTGACGCTGTTAAGAAGTACGCAGGCGTAGACTACTACTCTTGGGCAAACGATGAAGAGGCAAGAGCTGCCGCAAAGGCACTCCACGTTGAAGTTCCCGCTGACGCTACCGCAGGTACCGTTCTCGTTGAGCTCTTCGATGCTTACGTTGAAGACAAGCTCATTCAGCCCACCTTCATCTACGATTACCCCGTTGAAAACAGCCCCCTTGCAAAGAGAAAGCCCGAAGATCCCAGATTCACCGAGAGATTCGAGTACTTCATCAACTGCACCGAGTACGGAAATGCATTCTCCGAGCTTAACGACCCCATCGACCAGCGCGAGAGATTCGAAAAGCAGGTTGCAAAGAAGAGAGCTGAAGACCCCACAACAACTGCAGAGGTTGACTACGATTATGTTACCGCGCTCGAATACGGTATGCCTCCCACAGGCGGTCTCGGCTTCGGCGTAGATAGACTCGTAATGCTCCTCACCGATTCTGCATCGATTAGAGACGTACTCCTCTTCCCCACGATGAAGCCGGAAACCTAATCCAAGGCAAAAAACTCCTTGATTTTGCTGGGGTTTTAAGAAAACTCAAACGTAAAATTGTACGCCATTACACCAATTTTACGCCAAAATGTGCAAAAGCACACGGAATGTACTAAGAATACACAATTTAAGAGCTATGAAAAGATGTTTTGTTTGCATCAATTCATAGCTCTTTTTATTTTGCAAAAGAAAGGAGAAAAATTATGAAACAAAATATTTATGAGATACCGAAGGTACACCCCTTTATAAAAACGCTCGAAAAGGTCAAGGAGCTGCGTAATAATCTCGACGAACATATTGAGATAACAAGTCAGCTCTGGGAGGACGGTAAAGCAAGTGATGCTTATTATTACTCAGCCGAGATATACCACGAATGTCAGAAGCTACTTGTAAATGCCGCTTCGCTTATGTCCTGCACGGGCAATAAAAACTCCGCAAGCGATACCCAAAAACTTATCAAATCCGTCGTTCCCGTGGAGGTTGGATATACCAAAGAAGGTTGGTTTTGCGTGCGGTTCCCTGCGCTGCTTCCAAAGAAAGAAAAAGGCTCTACTGACTATGTTAGGGATGTTCTCTATACTGCACTCAGCGACTTTTTCTCGAAGCACCCTACCATCAGATACGGTAAGTGTATGATAGCTTATCGCCACGTGTATGACCGAAATTATCCCGAGCGTCATTGGCGCGACCATGACAACGTGGACATCAATATGGCTTCAGATACGGTTGCACTTTTTGTAATGAAAGACGATAGCCCTCACTATTGCGAGCATCACTATTGCAGCGTGGCGGGGATTGAGAATCGCACCGAGATTTACGTTGTACCCATAGAGGATATAAACGCTTGGAATATGGCGCGGCAAAGCTATCCCGACGAGGGCGTAACGCTCTATGAAAGACCCAAAATCCCCTTATAGCGAGGTGCAAAAACCTCGATTTGGGGTGTAAAAATTATTGCACCTCGCAGACACCACAAAAAGCCTTGAAAATACTGCACTTTTCAGGCTTTTAAGCAAAAGAAATCCGTCATTGAGTGCAGTCATCATGTCGGGTTTCTCACAATTATTAAATTTTGAAAGGAGAACACTATATGAAAATTCTAAAACCCGGCAGTCAATTACATAGACTCATTTCTTTGCTTTCGGTATGCGGTGAATTTCCTGTTAAATCTCTTGATTTGCTCGGAAATAAACGTTTATACAGGAGAGTTGTAAGCGAATGTACAGTTCCCGTTGTCGTTCAAAACTATGCAACGAAAGAAACTATATCGCTACCCAAAATCTTAATACTCACCGGAAAGGGACGGATGAAATCGATCCGGTTATACAAGGGCGCACGCCCCATACTCACTTGGATTGAAGAGGGCGAGTATTACGACTCGATCTGCTACGGCTACAATATGCCAATGACTCCAGCACACGTTGACCGCAACCATAGAGTTGCTGAAACTCTCGCCGCCTTTATGGATGCGGGATTCTATTGCCTTCCCCATACTCTCCCCAGACTCAAATCCGAGGGAATAAATCGGATTATAACGACGCAGCCGCTTGCATATCCCTCTCGGATGCTGAAGTTCTCAGATGACGGTGAGGTTAACAAAACGGGCTTCTCACGCATAACCGGGGCAGTCTTCGCAGGCGGCGAGTGTTACGCAGTTTACAACACAAGAAGCTCGGTTATGAAATGGTCAGGCAAAGGCGAGACGAAAGCAATGGTGAACTTGAAACAATTATCCATCGTAAATTCCGGTATTGACCCCGAACGTCTTCCCGTATTATTCTTTGGAGCATCGCACGAGGTCGCTTTTCGCTCAATGCTTGCAATGAGAAAAGCAACTAACGTTAGCTTGCGATTTGATATGTTTTCACCAAGAATACACTTCATACCACTAAATCAGTATGGTGCGAGATTCCTTAAATTCATCTCTATACCGAGATGGCGCGAGTATTTACTTGAGTTATTATTTGATGAAGAGAACCGTTCCTTCAATAAAGGTCACTTTGAGTATGACGCAAAAATCAATGACACGTACATTCTTTCACATCTTGATTCCGATCTTTGTCGTCTGAATCGCTTCCGCGAGGCAATAATCGATAATGTGGGAGAAAAGTACGAAGCGTTATGCTTTGAGTGGCAATACGATTTCGTCAAGAAATTCCTCGGCAATCTCGCCAAGGTAACGGTTATCAGCTTTGATGCCGTTGACCACGAACTGTCCAAGTATTACAGTCGCTACCTAATTAAATAACCCGCACCCTTGCGATCAGACTCATTTTGAAAACAATGATAAACCCCATACCCAGCTCTAAGTCAAAGTGAGTCTGATATATCGAGCATTCGGCGGCGCTCCCGGCAGTCTTCAAACAACAATTTGTAAACAATTATCACACTATATTGACAAATACGTCTACAAGTGGTAGACTATATATGTCTACAAACATTAGACGGAGGTTTTTGCTATGAATGAAGTTAGACTTGGTGCGATAGAATCGAGATTTGCAGATATCATTTGGGAGCGTGCTCCGCTTTCCACATCGGAGCTTATCAAGATATGTGAGTCAGAGTTTGATTGGAAGCGCACCACTACATATACCGTATTAAAAAGACTTTCTAAACGCGGAATTTTCAAGAACGATAACGGAACTGTTACGGTCTTAATTTCAAAAGACGAGTTTTATTCTATGCAAAGTGAAAAGGTTGTTAACGAGAGCTTTGGCGGTTCGCTCCCTGCTTTTGTAGCTGCGTTCACTTCAAGGCAGAATTTGAGCGAGGACGAGATTGCAGAAATTAGAGCCATTATCGATAATATGAAAAGGAGCTGACGATGGAGTATTTATTCATACACGTATTGAATATCAGCATCACTGCTAGCTTCCTCGTTTTAGCCATCATTCTTTATCGCCTATTTGCTAAAAAATCACCTAAATGGGTTTCGGTTTTGCTTTGGGGACTCGTTGGTTTAAGATTGCTTTTCCCTTTCAGTATTGAAAGTGCTATTAGTCTTATTCCAAGCAAAAATACTATACCTACTACGATTACTCACGATAGATATCCCGCACTTGATACAGGATTCGGCAGTGTTGACGAAAT
>JAZRDI010000069.1:0-35263 GCA_045660185.1 Eubacteriales bacterium
GCCTTGCCCTCACGCTCCTGCTCGTCAAACATACTCTTGATTTCCGACTCTCCAAGTCCCTTAATTTTCTTCTGCATTCTCTCTCTTGCGCAGTCGCATTTGTACTCCACCTCAATAGTATCGAAGTGGTCAAACGGAATATCGCGCATAGCGATGTCTATTATTTCTTCGTTCGTTAAACCCGAATCAAAGAGCTTTGAAACGTTTGATAAATCTGCAGCGTTTCTTTCGATGAGATCTACCGTTGCATCATCGGGGAAAGGCAAAAGCTGAATAAGAACTCCGCCCGCTGCGCGACAGGTGTAATCCGTGTCAACGAGAACACCGAGCGAAAGAACGGTGGGAACCTGCTCGCTCTTTGCGAAATAGGTTGCTATATCCTCTGCGATTTCTCCCGAAACTATCTCTATTGTTCCGCTCTGAGGCTCTTTACCGCCTACGTCACGAATCATATAAAACGTTCCGTATCCAACAGCTCCGCCAACGTCAAGCTTGCCGTTAGGCTTAAGATTGAGATCTGCTATGGGATTATCAATATAACTCTTTACGTTACCGAAATAATCGGAAACTGCTATCATTTTGCTTATAAGTCCGTCAGTTGAGAAGCCCATAGTGAGCGTATCTCCGTTTTCGGGGAGCATCGTTCCTATCATCGACGCTGCGGTAACGAGTCTGCCTAGTGCTGCGGTTGCCGTGGGAGCGGTTTTATGCACTCTTATCATTTCGTTAACCATTTCGGTTGAATTAATTACGAGAACTCTTGCCGAGCCGTCACGAGTCATTCCTCTCGTTATTGTTGATTTACAATTTGCCATAATCGGCCTCCTTTTTGCATCTTGCAACTATATATATTCTTTCGCTATCGTCGCTTCCCTCGCTGAAATCAAAATCGGAATATGCTCCGACAAATTCAAGCGAAGCCTTTGCAAGCGAGTTTTTAATCATTTTAAGCGTGTACATCTTCTCCCTTTGCACCTCGTCATAACGGCAATATCTGCCGTCCTCGTCCTCTTCAAAGAGCGTTATATAGAAGTCGCAAAGCTTATTTTTTTCATTGTAATAATTCTGCCATACGCATACGGCGCTTTCGTTTTCCATAGCGTAGGTTTGGTCGCCGTATATATTTTCGAATTTATATTTTCCGTTTATATCAAAAATAAACAATCCGTCGGGGATAAGGTAATTATGCACGAGCTTTAAGGTTTTGTCAAGGTCTTCCTTGCTCGTTAAGTGATTTATTCCGTCAAGGCAACATACGGCAACGTCAACCGTACCGTAAAGCTCAAACTCTCGCATATCCTGCAAAAGCCACAAAATCTTACCGCCAAAGCCCTCTTCTTCACCGCGTTCACGCGCTATATCGAGCATTTCAGAGGAATAATCAACGCCCGTCATATCGTATCCGCGTCTGGCAAGCTCGAGAGTCATACTTCCCGTACCGCACCCAAGGTCCAAAACAAGCTCCGGACGTCCGATTTTGTATTCCCTTTCAATTATCTTTTCTATGAAATCCGCCCAATCGGAATAATTTATATCACCGTTGAATTTGTCATAAAACGGCGCAAGTAAATCGTATATCATAAAATCGAAATTTACGGCAAATGCCGTTCCTTTCCGTGAAAAATTGTTTCTAATCAAAATTCTTTGAATATTATTCAAAGCGTTCGATTATTTCATCGCCAAAGAGCCTATCCTTTGCATAAGCCTCTCTTAAAAGCTCCGGCGGAATATACTCGTCGTATTTATCAAATACCGGGCATTCTCCGGGAGCAACAAGCTCCTCGGTCTTTATTCCGTCTCGCTCGATTATATCACGCATGCCGAAGAGAAATCCCGCCGCGGCATCCTCACGAGCCTTAAATTTAATATAGTGACAGCTTTCGCTCTGTATATCCGATATTCCAAGCTCCGATGAGTATTTCTGCAGAACTCTGCGAAGCGTTCTAAAAGAGCGCGTACCAAGCCAAGGGAAAAGACAATAGCTCTGACCGCCAAGGTACACAAGCATATTATCGCGCATCTTTGCATTTTCCGCAACTCTGCGCGCGTTTTCAAGTCGCGCCGCCGCATTTTCACCGAGGAAGGCGTAATTTTTGTTGTTGAAAAGCACGTCCTTCATAGCAACGAGAAGCTTGGTGTGTATCTCACCGCTGTCACCAGGCCAGGAAACCTCCATTTTTCCGTCAACTCGCTTAACGAAGATGAGTTTACGCTGAATGTCTATCTCCTTAACCTCCCAAACTCTGCCCGCAAGAGCAAATCTGTCACCGACGGGCGGCGGGGTGGTTATCGTTCCTATTTCCTCGCTATCGCATCGTACCGTAAAGTCTTCGCTATCCTTAAACACTGCGTAAAACTTAAAGCTGTTTATAAGTCGTTCGCCCTTCAAGCCGACGATAAGACGTTTTTCCTCGGTAAATTCGAGAAAATCATCATTTATCATAGATACCAAAAGCGCTCTGTACGTTTCCTTTTCTATATTAGAGAGGGGTGGGAGTGAGAGAATCTTTGCGGCAAGCTCCTTTGCGGAAAGCTCTCCCTGTGATGCAAGAACCGAAAGCGTTTGATGGAACGCAAGGCTTAATGGCATCTTCTTTATTCTCGGCGGTTCAATAAATCTCTCGCTTGAATAAAGCTCGATTATCGCAATGCTTCTTAACATTTCCCAAGGAATTATTTCGGGGAGCGGAGCGTTCGGAAGCGGCATTTCCTCTCTGTGAAGCATTATCATTTCGGGAGGTGAGCCTCGTCTTCCCGAGCGTCCAAGTCTTTGCAAGAAGCCCGACACCGTAGTAGGCGCGCCAACCTGACAAACTCGTTCGAGTCTACCTATGTCTATACCGAGCTCCATAGTAACGGTAGCGCAGGTTACGGCGCGAAGAACGCTCTCGTCCTTCATCTTGTCCTCTGCGTCCTCGCGGAGCGCGGCTGAAAGATTTCCGTGATGTATCAAGAAAATATCATCGTCACCGCGCGCTTTAGCTATCTGCCTCAAGGTCGCCGTAACGTACTCGGTCTCCTCTCTCGAATTTGAGAATATCAAAGCCTTTCTGCCCTCTACCGAATCATATAAAAATTCATAACCTGGGTCGAGCCTTGCGTGTCCGCCGCGAAGCTCGTCTGGCATAGTTTCTCTTTCGGGGGCTTTTGTTTGTACTTCGTTTGGATTTTGTATATAAAAATGCTCAAGCCCTATACGCCAGTGAAGCTTGATTTTTTCGGGAATGGGAGCGTAAACCTTTCTTCCGCTTCCCGCGCCAAGCCAACGAGCAGCAAGCTCCAAATCGCCGATAGTAGCGCTGAGTCCAACTCGTCTCGGAGAATATCCTATAAGCTCTGAAATTCGCGCTATTTGGCAAATTATTTGATTTCCTCTGTCTTCACCGAGAAGGGCGTGTATTTCGTCTATAACGATATACTTAAGCGACGCGAAGAGACGAGGAATATCGTTCGCTCTGTTCATAAGCATAGATTCAAGCGACTCGGGTGTTATTTGAAGGATTCCCTCGGGATTTTTCAAAAGCTTCGACTTATGCGAAGCGCTAACGTCTCCATGCCAATGCGTTACCTTAATTCCCGACATATCGAGAAGCTCTTCAAGTCTGTAAAACTGGTCGTTTATCAGCGATTTAAGAGGCGCGATATATAAAACAGATATGGATTTTTGGCATTCGGGTGAATTAACTATATCTGCAATTATCGGAAAAAAGGCTGCCTCCGTCTTTCCCGAAGCGGTCGAAGAAGATAAAAGAAGATTATTATCGGTTTCAAAAATAGCGTGCGCTGCGGATATCTGTATATCACGAAGCTCGCTCCAACCGCGACTGTATATATATTCTTTTATAAAGTCGGGAAACAGTGAAAAAATTCTGTTTGCTTCACTCATTTATATCTCCTCCTTCTCCGTAGTTTTATGTGTTTTTTAGATGGTTTTTAGTTAGTTGTTTTTTGTATAATAGCACTTCTGCCCTGAATTAAATATCTATATCGAACAAACTTACGCGTCTATTTTGCTCTGACGGCGTAAATACGGGTTCTTCCTTTTCATCGGGGTCAACCTCGGGCTTAAAGCTTGCGCTCTTCATCAAATCTCGGAACTTTGCGTTCTTATTATCGTGAAGCACGTTAAGGAATGAAAGATAATCTCTTATAATTTCACGAGGTGTGAGCATCTCATCAGCTCCTGCTCTCGAGCGCGCCATAGCAACGAACTCTTCTATTTCACTATCTGTAACCAGAGGCTCGCTTCCGTCACGCATCGCATAGAGATTTGTCAGTCTTTTTACAAGAGCCAAAAGCTCTGCGGCAGAAAGAGTTCTAAGTCTTATTACGGGCGAAGAAAGGTTTTGATAGCCGAGCGCTTCTGCGTATTTTGAATCGGCAAGACGGCTTTTCAAAGCATCGTAGCTAAAGAGTCCCCTTCTTGTATCCTCAAGGAATTGCGGAGTTCCGCCAAAGATAACACCAAGGTTTTTAGCCTTTCCTTGAAGCGTATCGTTAAATATTGCAAGAAGCTTTTCGTAGTTTGCTTCTCTTGAAATTCTGTTAGGTATTTTATAGAGGTTTACACACTCGTCGATAAACACGATAAATCCGAGATAGCCGAGCTTTACCGAAAGAGCTGCAAAGAGCTTTATAAATCCGTACCAGTTATCATCGTCGATAACAGTGCTTACTCTGAATCCGAGCGCAGAAGCGGCCTCGGTTTTATTGGCAAATTCTCCGCGAAGCCAACGTAAGCACGCGCTCTTGCGCTCCGAATTATCATTCATCATCGCGGTATAGTATTCTCCAAGAACTCTTGCAAAATCGAATCCTCCAACGTCACCCTCAAGCTCCTCGAGCATCAAGATAACCTTTCTTTTCAAAGCGCTTTCGAAAAGAGGCGAATCGGGCAAAACACCCTCGTCGGCAAGCTCAAACTGAAGTTTTGCGTAATGTCTTGAAAGAATGGTAGAAAGCGCGCCACCGTCGGGGGAAGCTTTGCTTGCCATATTTATCATAAGCTCTTTATAAGTGGCAAGTCCCGCGCCGTTTCCGCCCGAAAGTCTGCGCTCGGGAGAAAGGTCCGCATCAGCGCATATAAATCCACGCTCGAGCGCTCTTCCTCTTATAAGCTGAATAAGAAAGCTTTTACCGCTTCCGTATCTTCCAATAAGAAAACGGCAAGCAGCGCCGCCGTCGGCAACGTCATCAAGGTTATCAAGAAGAGAACCAAGCTCTTCTTCTCTGCCTATTGCGATATAAGGCGCGCCTATTCTCGGAACTACCCCCGCGGAAAGCGAGGTAATAAGCGTATTCAATATTCTTCGCGGTACTTTTACTTCATTGTTTTCGAAAGCCATTCTTGGATCTCCTCTAAATAATCCTCTATAATCCTATACTCTCCGTCATCGGAAAGCTCGAGAATGACGTCACCGAAGTTATCGGCAAACGCCTCGTTTATTTTTTCGGCAACAGAATCCTCGGGCATACCGAGAACATGCGCCGCGCTCTGCATTTGTTCTTTATTTTCTTCCGATACGGCAAAAAGGTAAGCTATTTCGCTATCCGTAAGTCCGTACGTATCGTTAGATTCGCATTCTTCTATGTTATTGCTTACCGCATCTTCAAAGACGGTCAGTAAGCGTTCTTCTTTTTTCATTTCTTCGTTTGAAATGGGAGCGCTTATCAGTATTTCGTCGTCACTTTCCGTTCCTTCAACAAGTCTTGCGGTCATTTTCCACGATGCGCGCTCGATTTCTATAGCGTCTGCAAGGCTGACCTTTTCCGCAGGCGCATCGTAAAGGCGCTCGTATTCGGGCTGATTTGCCTTTTCGCGCTCTCTTTTCAATCTTGCAAATTCCGCTTCGAAGTACTTGTCTATAATTCTCTTATATTCATCCGGAAGGTCTTTTATAGCAAGTCTTGATTTCACACCAATACAAGCGCGAAGCTTATTTTCGGTGTACTTAAGAGCCGACGTGACTATAACGCGCATTTCGGGTGAATCCGCAACTGCGGTATATTCTATTTCGAGATTGCACTTCACGGTATGCGTGCAAAGCGAGCCTGCAAATGCGGTTTTGGTAAGCGTTGCGCTTGATGCGGAATCCAACGCCTCACGGTTTAATAAGCGTATGAAAACACGTCGCATAGCGCCCTCAACGTGCATTCTGTACATCTCGGCATTATCTCCGCCCGCATACTTTCCGCGACGCCAATCGTAATCCGAAAGATATGCTATCATTGCCGCCGCACCGTTACCGCCTTTATCTATGTCGGAAAGATAAAACTCCTTAAATGCAGATACGTTTATAATGTCAAAAAGGAAATCCTTAACTCTATGGAACGGGCATTCAAGACCGTAAACCAAGCAATAATCCTGCACCCACAAAGCAAAGCTTTGGTCAATGCGCGGAAGCTCACGTCTATAAGCCTCCCATATATCGCAAAGAAGCTCGAGTCCACACTTTGCATCGCATTTTTCGGGAAGATTAAGAATTTCGTAAACGTAAAGATAAATATACGAATAGTCAGTTTTGATATATCTTTTACGCCTTACCTCGTCGCGCCAATAGAAATAATATTTCTTTTGCTCGGGAGTCATTTGCGAATACTGCGGTTTATATGAATAGAAAGGCACGAATTCGCACTTCGGGCATTTATAATCGTAATATATAAGCGCAGCTTTTCTAAAGGTATCGTAAAAATCAAATCTGTCAAGTGAGGGCTTTATGGTAACCCTTGTAATAAGGCTGTTTGCAGAAGGAGTGTAGCTATACGGCTCTCTTTTTTCCTTTTCTGCGTCGTTTTCGTAAAGCGTAAAATCTATTTTTCTATCATCGGGCGCACTCTTTTTCTCGTTATTCGTTTGAACATCGGTATCAAGCAAAAAATCCTTCACCTTTGGTGAAGATGAAAACTGCGAAAGCGGAGCAGGCTTTTTGGGCACGAGCTTTGAAACGTCCCAAAAATCGTCAAGATCGTCTTTGAAATCAACCATATTCCCTTCTCCCCCTTTTCGTGAAGTTTAAATAAATTAAAAAGCGCATACGTATTTTTGCTTTTACCCAAACCGTTTTTACGCTAACCCTGTAATGATAAATTATACCATAAAAAGCGTTGTATGTCAATCTTTTTTAAGATATTTGTATTATTTAAAATTTTCATTTAAGAAGAATGGTATAACATTGAAATTTCCGCAGAAAACATTCCTCTTGCCGTATGCGATATTTACTACTAAAATTCTTATCTCACAGAAGCGGATAACTACCCGGTATGATGATTATAGTATGACAGTCGCACACACCGCGTAACGCAAATATACGGTTAGTTAAAAGTTATACGCTAAATTTCAAAAAGCCTTACGGAGAAGTTTCGACAACTCTGTAAGGCTTTATTTTTTTGATTTATACGTTGTGTTCTTATATTTGGCAGTGTTTTGTTTTTGGGTTTTACTTTGGCATTTTTAATTTCGGTCTGCGTGTTTTTGTTTTTTATACTCAATGTAAATTCAAGTTTCTGCCCTGCTTTTTGTTACCTATTTTAATTTTATATACATTTTTCGTTTCGAAAACTTGGTTGCGCACCGCGTTTTCACCTTGCCGCTTTTCAAAGCATTTTAAGAGATTATATCACCCTTATGCCAACGTTTTTGAAGTGCGTTTTTGCTTTTTCTATATCTTCGTCGGTTGGAAGAAGGTTGGGGAGCGTGTTGGTTTTTGCGAGGGCGGAATATTTCGAAGCTGCGTAATTGTGATAGGGTAAAACTCGCACGCCGGTTATGCATTTAAGTTCGGAAAGGAATGAAGCAATTTTCTCAATTTCACTGCCGTTATATTCGGGAACGTAAGGTATTCTTATCTCCGCCTTACCGCCCTTTTCGTTTATGTAGCGAAGGTTTTCAAATATGGGTTCATTTGACACGCCCGTGGCTTTTTTATGAGTTTCGTTGTCGAATGCTTTTATATCGTAGAGGAATATATCGGTGTACGGAAAGACCGCATCTATGGCTTTTTTCGAAACGAATCCCGACGTATCAACCGCAGTGCTTATTCCGCTTTGCTTCATTCTCTTTAAAAGCTCGGCGCAAAAATCGCTCCTCATAAGACATTCGCCGCCCGAAAGCGTTATTCCGCCCCCGGACTCATCATAAAACATTTTATCTTCGGCGAGTATTCCGCAAAGCTCGTCAACGGTCATTTCCTTGCCGTAGAGCTTCAGCGCGCCACCATGGCAAACGCTTTCGCATTTTCCGCAAGCGGTACACATTTCTCTATCAAAGGTGTGAATATCGTCTTTTACCGTATGACATCCGTTTTCGCACACCTTAACACACGCGCCGCAGCTTATGCATTTATGAGCGTAATATCCAAGCTCTGCTTCACTCGAAATTCCCTCGGGGTTGTGACACCAGACGCACTTTAACGGACACCCCTTGAAAAACACGGTTGTCCTTATTCCGTCACCGTCATGTATGGCGAAACGCTTGATTTCAAAAACAGTTGCCGTTTTCATTACTGATTTACCATACTTTCTATAAGTTGATTCTGAACCTCAACGTCAAGCTCTGTGAAATATACGTTCCAGCCACAAAGTCTAACTTGGAGATTTTTATATTTTTCGGGCTCTCTTTGCGCGGATTCAAGTGTTTCTCTGCCAACTACGTTCATCTGCAATGCATATCCACCGCCTGCGAAATAAACCGAAAGAAGAGATTTCATAACCTCAAGCCCCTCGTCACCCGCAACACTCGTCGGGTGAAGAGCAATATCAAGCACTGCTCCGTTTGGTGCTAACGTATGGTCCTGCTTCAAAACAGAGCGCATAAGCCCCGTTACGCCCTTTCTATCCATTCCAACCGATGCGGAAAGATTTTTTGAAATAGGTTCTCCCGCAAGGCGTCCGTCTGCAGATGCGCCGAGTGCCGAGCCGTATTTGAATATCCAATCTATCGAGAAGAGTCCCAAACGGTAAACTCCGCCTCTGCCGTTTGCTCTGCCGTTGACGTTATCCGAGAGGAAGCGCACTATATCTGCCGCGAGGTCATCTGCATCGGCATTGCAGTTTCCGTACTTCTCCACGCTGTTTTTCATCGCAAGTCTTAAATCTTCCGCGCCTTGCCAATTATTTTTAAGAATCTCGGCAAATTCTGCGAGAGTAAGCTTTTTATCTATATAAACCACTCTTTTTATCGCCAAAAGCTCGTCAACCAAGGTTGCAAGACCAAAGCAACATATAGATGAATTATTATAAACTGCGCCGCCAGAATAAATATCGAGTCCGCGCTCCATACAGGATACGAAGGTTGCAGAAAGGGTTGGCGATTGGAATACCTTGGGATATTTAGTTTCGATGGTGTTAATTTCTTCAACCGATACGTCAATATAGCGCTTAACTCCCGCCTTTACCGCGTTTTCAAGCTCCCCGTAGCTATCTATTTTCTTGCCGTTTAAAACGTCGTTCATTACGTCCTCGACCGCCATCGGCATATTGATTTTTCCGTTTACGGTGCATGCAAGCTCCTTACCTACGACGAGCGGCTCATAGCATCCAACGAGCGTGTAATCCTCTGCTCCATCTACTTCAATCCCGACCTTTGCAAGCGATTCTTTAATAATTTTGTGATTCATAAAGACAAAACTGCTCGAACCGCTGCGAATGGCGTTCATAACGAATTTGATGAAGCTATCGGGTGTTCTTTCGGTGCATTTTATATGAAGCTTCGGGTCGTGAATGCCGAGATTTACGTACTCCTCGAGTATCATATACGTCATTTCGTTCGGCTTGTCGGAGAGGTCAAAGGGGATATTCGCCTCTTGCTTCATTGAGTACCATTTGAAGAGAAAATAGCGTATCAGCTCACGAAGCTCTTCTTCGGAAAATTCGCCGCTTTCAAGGTTTTTAAGATAATACGGATAAAGCAACGAATCCACCTCTCCAAGTGAACGCAAGACCGCGCCGTCATGCTTCTGCTGAACCACGTAAAAGATGAAAAAAAGCTGCATTGCCTCTGCTATATTTTGTGGCGCGCCAACAGTTAGGGCTGAAAGATTTTTTGAGGCAAAGGCGGAGTTTTTCGAACCTACTGCCAACGCCTTCTCGGAAAGTCTTTTCATAAACGAGATAATTCCCTCGTAAGCGCATTTTACAGATGTATAAAACGCTCTTTGCTCATCGGTGATATTAACTCTCTTAAGATGCTCCTCCGCCTCGGAAATGATGCCTGTTATGCCGAGATTTAAAAGTCTTTCCCAATCGGGAGAGGTATGGCCGTAATCTCCGTTTGCAAAAATTGCGCCCTTGTTGGTGAGAAGCTTTGCTTCTCCGCGCTTCTTATGAAATTTAGCGTAAATTTCCTTTCTTATGCGCAAGGGCGTATTCTCATTGACCGACAAATCGGCGAATACATCCCCTTCATTCACAAAAAGCTCTACGTTTTGAAGAAAATATTTTAAAGCCTTTCCCTTGCCGAGAACCTCGTATTTTTCTTTATCGTATATAGCCTTAAGCTCGGCATACGTAGCCTCCGAGCGCTCTTTGTTATAGCTATCAAAAACTCTTTTGTATTGACCGAGGATTTTTTCTTTATTTTCAAAAAACGGTGAAAATTTCATAAGTTTCCCCTTTTGATTTCGGATTTTGCCTTCATTATAACACTCGCGGTACGCGTTGTAAATTGCAAAAACAAACAAAATGGATTTTTCGAACATTTATTCATTATAAATCTATTGACTTCTCACAAAAAAATATGATATAATTAGCTATAAATTTCAAGAAAAGTTTTGCGAAAAAACGAATTAAATTTCGGCTTTTTAAAATGATATAAGGAACAATTTTAACTATTGCGAGGCAGTGAATATGAAAAACGCGCTCATAATCAACAGCGTTCATCAAGTGTTCAACGGCGTTTTAAAAATCGGCGTTCTTAAAAGCAATCCAAACGGCAGGCATTCAGATGCGCTCGTTTATTTTACGGACGGCGAAATCACTTATAAGTTTGAAAATTACGAACTTACCGCTACATCGGAAACTCTGCTTTTTCTCCCAAAGGGAAGCGTTTACGAGATGCATATTACGAAGCGCAGCAAGTATATTTGCGTCGATTTCGACTTTGAACAATCCGACTCGGTAAGAGAAGCCGAGATTTATAAAAATCTCCCAAGCTCCGTTCCGAACGAGTTTATGAAGCTCTTTTACAACAGATACAGAGTTGAGCCTTGGTGCATTGCGGAAACCTTTTCCTCGCTATACAGGATATGCGCCTCCGCTTTACGCACGAAGTACAAAAGCTATAGCAAATCAAGCCAAAAAACGACTGATGCTATCAAATACATTCTCGAAAAATATACTTTCCCCTCGCTTTCGATTTCCGAAATTTCAAAGGAAATAGGAATCTCCGAAACGCATTTAAGAAGACTCGTAAAAAGCAAAATCAATATGTCACCCGTGCAATACATTTCATATCTGCGTATAGAAAAAGCAAAAAATTTGCTTCTCGATTCAAACTGTATGATTCAAGAAATCGCCGAGCTTTGCGGATTCTCCGACCAATACTATTTCAGCCGAGAATTCAAATCCGCAGTAGGAATCTCCCCCACAGAATACAAAAAGCTTCAAAGCTGAAATTAAGAGCTTGAATCAAAGCAAAATAGAAAGCTTAAAGCGAAATGCAAGGCTTAAAGCGAAATATAAAACTTTAAATAGAGTTAAATTCAAAACTCAAACAAAAAAGCAGCGCCTTTAGATTAGCATTAAAGTGCAATCAAAGGCGCTGTTTTGGCGTTTCTATTTTAAAAGTTGAGCGAAACATTCTACTATTTGCGTAAAAGGTTCATCATCTTGAATCAAACAATCTAAAATAATTTTCTTGTTTGTCATTTAAAACTCCAACCTTTTTTAGCATGCTACATTCCTCATAGAACATCTCTGCGGAAAAATCGTTATAAAGGTCATCGTTACCGTATTCCGCAAATGATACTAATTTGCCTACGTTATCGCGTACATATACTGATTTACGATATTCGAATTATACAGCATTTAGTTGTTTTATTTCTTCTCTTGAAACATTTAACGCTGATAAAATATCTTTTATTAAATCATTTGCCTTAAAATCCCCTTTAGAACGATCGCGTACCACCTCAATTGATTTGATTATTATGTCAATGAAAAGTAACCGCTTGTTTTCATTTGTTTCATTAACAAAACGCTCATAATCCATACGTAAACGAATATCAGCCTCTCTTTTCTTTCTCCATATTTGCTTACGTTCTTTCCAACCAAGTGCATTCCAAAAATGATCATCCATGCAAGATGGTATTATAGATATACACTCAAACTCTGTGCCGTAATTGTTTTGTTCTTCCAAGTTTTTTGATTTATCTGTTACAAAATTTAAAGTTTGCTTTGTTTCGTTGAGTATTTTTGCTAATCCGTTTTTATCAGCATTTTGTGCTTCAATCGTTATAAATAATAACATTTTTTCTCCTTACCAATTAGATTTATTCCAAGGTGGTCTATGTCCGTATTTTTGAGTATAGTCTAAATATTGTTTTCATCGTATCATTTAATTGCTTTTGTAATGTTTGAAATTCATTTTAGCAGAAAAACGAATTGTTTCGTCAGTAGAGTTTTCAATAATATTTTTCAGAACTTTTGTTGCTTTATCAACTAGAATGTTCATCTGAAAACATAATTGTGCTGCATTTATTTTTACTCTATCATCTTCATTTAATAACAAAGAATATATTTCTTCTTTGCATTCTTTTTTCATCTCATTTTTTAATTTTTCAAGTTTTCTAAGTGATAAATTATTTATTTTGACTTTAGATTTGTCTAAATAATCATCAACTGTACATTGTTGTAATGACAACTGAATAAAAATACTACAATAATTTTTCATATTTTTCACCTAAACATTTCTGCTTATAGGGTCATTTCCACAGTAACTGTATAGATTCAAATTCATACGTAGCAAGAGTCTTATCTCCCGCGGTAACAGAGCTTGAGTTACCAAATGCATCGAATCAAAGTATTACCATTCGGTGTTATGTTGTGGACAACCAAAATACGAGCATCGATTTAGAGCAAGTGGAACGTGTTTATATTCTGAAATCATTTGTTTTCTTCCATTTGTAGATGAAATTGTTGTTTCAATATACGACCTTGACTTTTTCTTTAAAAAACTATTATTTAAAAATTCGATCGAATATTTTTCTGCTGATTTAAAATCTTTAACAGATATACAGCATTGAACCATAGCAGAAACTATAAATTCATTCAAACTATACTTATCAAACACTGTTTCACATAAAGCATAACCTTTTTCGTACATTTCGAATTTACTATAAAACATAAGTAAATCTATTTCATCAAGGTATTGAGGAAATTTTCTTATAATTTCAAGTGCCTCTTCAATCAAACCTCTTCTCCGTACTAATTCAAAATACAACGAAACCGATTCTTCAAAAGCATTATTTTTAATAATTTTTCTTATTTCGTATAAAATTTCATCATTATCCGGTAGCCAAATATATAAAAAGCGCAAATAGTTATAATGAATCTCATAAGAATACTCGAGTGAAAAACTTTGTTTTAAGTATTCGCAAACATATCTACAAAGTTCGTTTTTGTTTCCCTTTGTATATTTAAGTAGATAATCTGTTGCTTGAATCATAGCAAAACAATTTATTGATGTGTTTTTTATGCTTGCCGATTTTTTTAAATAATTCACCCCAAGACTTAAAGCGCTTCTAACTTTTCCATCTTTACATGTTAATCCTTCGGAAATTAAGTAATAACCCAAATTGTTATATGTTTGATAAGAGGGATGCTTTCGGGCGTTTTCAAAAAATAAATTCTGTGCTTGAGTCCAATCTTGGTTAGATAAAAAATATAAAGCTTGTTTATTTATTTCAAATGATAGCATTTTTACCCCCTAATTGAATATGACAACTTTGAATTTAAAACGTTCACCATAAAAAAACATTCACACTAATCCCAAAAGTCTCGTGTTTTATTAGTTAAATGCGTACTTTATATAACAAACGATATTTCAGTAACTATTCAAAATTGAAAAATATCTCACTGACAATCCCAAAGACGCAAACAGTGAAACGTATTTTTGCGACAATGTCAAATAGGGTATATCTTTAGTCTTAGACGATATGGTAATTTGTAAGTTTGCCGTTAAATTCTCTGTGGAGCATAATTCAACGAATTCGTCTTTTTTGTCAGATATAATTTCAACTAAATCGCTCAAGGTTTCATCAAAAGTGTTGAATCCGTCTTTGCCATAACACCACGTCGCATGTATCATAAAACGATGCGGTGGCTTTTCTTGATGAATCACAGTGAATCCCGATTCTGTTCCGAAATCTTCAAAATATACTTTTCCTTTGCTCAACCTTGGCGGTTCGGAATCTATCGGCTGAAGATTCAATACGCTACTGACCTTATCTCGATCGAAGTCTCTTGTATCGTTTTTGGTTAATATAATTTCATATTTCACGGATTTTTTCTTTCTTTTTTTCATTTTAAAAACAACTCCATATATATTTCTCTAGCAGTCTCTATAGCTATCCAAGCTTCTGCAAGCGAGTAATTGCTTTCGTTGTAAATGAATTTTTTACGGGTGTTCTCGCGTTTCTGCATATTCGAACATTAATTTTCTTGAATAATTGGTTGCTTGACGCTCTTCTCCTATTAGAGTCAACTCTAAGTCATTCAACTACTGGAAATAGTGCGAAATTTCATGCATAATCGTCTGTAAAATAGCAGCCAAGGCATTATCTTTCCCTCTATCCAATAAAAGTTCGGGATAATCTCCTGTAGCAACCCTAATATATGGTTCTCTATCCCTGTCTGCAGGTCTAAAAAACGTTCCGCATACGTTTTCGCCATTTTTTGATTTTATCCTCGCAGATGACTTAACATATAAATTCACGCGTTTTGGAAAATCATAAGTTTTACGCAACCATTTTATGCATTCACCGATTGCACGCTTAACCTCAGGATCAACATTCTTCTCATATCTAACTCTAATTCCACTTCTGTGATTGTGATTATTGTAATAATCCATCCATTTTTGTGTTTTCAACAAGTTCATACAACCCCTACAAAATTTAGCAAACGAATTGTGAAGATTTGAAGCCTTCGTTCAATATCGTTTGCAGCCTATACGAAATACGCAAAACCGTAGCTTTTATCTGCGTATCTTACCGCGAGTATAGCATATAAAAAGCACTTTGGCAAGAGGCTTTTGATATTTTTTATTACTTTTGTACACTTTTGTGCGTTTTACATAAAATGTTTTAGTTCTCTTTGGCAAAAAAATCGAGAGCTTTTGCTTTAGCTCTCGATTCATCGGTTTAATTTATTTAGCATTTCACACGCTTTTTGCGTAGTAGGCGGTATAGCCTGAATTTATTAGGGATTCTTTGGCGGATTTGGCGGTGGATTCGGTTTCGAAGATTCCGTAGACGGAGGGACCGCTGCCGCTCATTACGGCTACGGTTGCGCCGAGGGCTAAAAGTTCTTCCTTGAGCTTTTTGGATTTAGGACATTTTTCGAATACTGCGGATTCGAAGATATTGTATAGCTCGCAGTCGAGATCTTTGCTCTCTATGAGAACCGAGAGTATTTCTTCGAGGGCTTTATCACCGTTTTTGGAATCGTAGTCGATGAAATCGTTGTATTTCTTATCAAGGTCGGCATATGCCATCGGGGTCGAGACGCGTTCACCTGCGCTTGCTACAACGAAGTTTAGCTTCGCCGTGGTGCTTAACCTTGTAATCTTCTCTCCTCTGCCCTCGCAAAGCGCGGTTTTTCCGACCACGCAATAAGGAACGTCGCTTCCAAGCTCCGCGCCCATACTCATAAGGGCTTTTACGGTGAAGGGTCTTTTATAAAGTCTGTTCAGTGCGCGGAGAACAGCTGCGGCATCGGATGAGCCGCCCGCAAGTCCTGCGGAGATTGGTATTCGCTTTTCAAGTTTTATGTGCACCTCTGCCGTAATTCCGAGCCTATCAAAGAAAAGCTTCGCCGCCTTATAGGCAAGATTCTTTGAATCGGTGGGCAGATAATTAACACCTGATATAGCCAGTTTTATATTAAGCTCGCGCGATGGCGCAGTGTTGACTGTTATACTATCGTACAACGAAACCGTATGCATAACGGTTTTTATTTCGTGAAATCCGTCTTCTCTTTTCTTAAGCACATCGAGATGAAGATTTATTTTTGCGTAAGCCTTTTCTTTAAAAGCAGTCATTTTTTTACCTCACAGTTATTTAAGTCACCGCATTTCAATTGTAATATATATTTTTCTTAATGTCAAGAAGGATTTCATACTATCTTTTAACATCTCGCATTACATTCCACTCTACGCTTTACTAGTTTGGTATTCAGTGGGAGTTATGTACATACTTTTTTTGAAAATGCCAAAAATGTTCGTTATTAAAATTCAGTTTTCGTGATATATCAAAAACGCTCACTTTTCTATCCTTTGAGCATCATTTTTTCTGTATGCCGACGGCGAGATACCCTTATACGCAGAAAAGGTTCTGAAAAAGTGAGCGGCATCGTAAAATCCGCATTTAAAAGCTATATCGAGGAGCGAAAATTTGGTGTTTAAGAGCATGTATTCTGCCGATTCTATTCGTCTTTTCGTTATGTATTCAAGGGGTGTCATTTTACATATTTCCTTGAACTTATGCACAAACGAGCTTCTTGAGAGGTGAGAAATTTTTGCAAGCTCGTCTATTGTTATTTTTTTGTGGTAATTCTCGTGGATATACGATATAGCGTTAACAAACAGCGAGTCCGAGTTTTTGCGGATATTCAACTTATTATTTTCCGTGTAAGCCTTACACAAAAGCGAAACAAACGCTATGGCAAATCCACTTCTGTAAATTTCACCGAATATGTCTTTGTATTCTCGGTATTTCAACGCTCTGTACAGCATTGCTTCAACCTCAGCAAACTGCTCATCGGTCAATTGTAAGCGCAACGCATCATCGTTTTTCGCTCTGAGAAGCGGCTCTGCCGTGAAAAGCATAAAGAAGGACGGAAGCATCTGTAATTCGTTTATATTTTTCCCTATGAATTTGTCGCTTAACAAAACGTGAAAAACATCAAAGCCCTCACCACCCGTATATCCGTGCCTGACCATAGGCGGTATTATGAAGACGTCGCCTACGCTTGCTTCAACCGCATTCTCCTCGATATAATGAACGCCTTTTCCACGCGTAATGATGTTTATTTCGAAAAATTCCTGGATGTGCATTCCGATTTTATAGTTTTTCATAACAAATATATGCACGTTGTCAAGGTCATTTCTGAACGTACTCTTCCCCGACCAGAAATACTTATTTTCATTGGGTAATTTTTGCATCTCTATTTCCTCAAACGTCATTTTAACCGATTTTACATTTTTTTAAGCATAAATATACATAGATATTAGCACAATTTTATGATAAAATCAAGATGTAAGTGTATTTTTTATCTATTTTTACAATAACGCAAGTTATGAAAACATTTACAAAACACCTTTTGAAAGGAATAGAAAAATGAAAAAGAAAATTATCAGCTTACTTTCAGTACTGACGCTTGTTTTTACCTCGTTTGCGTGGATGATACCGGTCCATGCATCCACGGTTGATGAAGACAGCGTTATCATTCCTGAAAGCGAAATTCCATTAAAGCTCTGGTACGAGTCGGAAGCTCCGAAAATTAACGAGCATGCGTCTCACCCCGACTTTGACGGTAAAGAGGACGATGGCTGGCAACAGTGGTCGCTTCCTATTGGAAACGGTTACTTCGGAGCAAGTGTTTTCGGCAGAACGGAAACCGAAAGAATCCAAATAACCGAAAAGACGCTCGCTAACAAACATCATAAAATAAGCGGATCGGCAAAAGACGTTTCCTACGGAGGTCTTAACAATTTCTCGGAAACCTTTATTGATTTCGGTCATACGGATGTTTCGGATTACACTCGTTATCTTGATATGAAAACCGCTATTTCAGGGGTTGAATACACCTATGGTGGTGTTAAATACTCAAGAGAGTACTTCACCTCATATCCCGACAAGGCGCTTGTTATCCGACTTGATGCAGATACGGCAGGTTCTCTTTCCTTTACGCTTCGCCCCACAGTTCCCTATGAGCAGGAATATATGGCCGTTGAGGGTGACAAAATGGGAAAAACCGGTACTGTTACATCGGAAGTTAAGAACGGTATCGGATACGTAGAGCTTTCCGGTAAGCTTGAATACTATGACGTAGACTTCCTTGGAATTTACAAGGTATACACAGACGGCGGCACAGTTACCGCTTCAACAACAATTAACGACAACGGTGATACAGACGGCACTATAGTTGTTAACGGAGCAAAGAGTGCGTATATCGTTGTTACTCTCGGTACGGATTACGAGCTTTCAAGCGATATTTTCACAACTGCAGATAACAAAAAGCCGACCTTCAACACAAACCTTGACGACACACGAGCTAAGGTTGAGGCTTATATGAATGCAATCGATAAAAAGATTGCCGGCAAATCATTTAACGACGCTTACAATATCTTAAAGGAGGCTCACGTAGCCGATCACTCCGAGCTTTTTGGAAGAGTTACTGTGGATCTTGGCTGCAATCCGGCAGATTTTGACGTTCCCACAAACGAGCTTCTTAATAGCTACAAATCGGGATATAAGAGCACATATCTTGAGGTCCTTCTCTTCCAATACGGAAGATATCAGCTTATAGCATCCTCAAGAGAGGGCGCGCTCCCTGCAAATCTTCAGGGCGTATGGAATCCTTATAATACAGCGCCTTGGGCATCGGGATATTGGCATAATATAAACATTCAGATGAACTATTGGCCTGCGTTCTCTACCAACCTTGCGGAAACCTTCCGCCCCTACGTTGACTTTAACAACGCTTTTATGCCAAAGGCAGAGGCTAACGCAACATCTAACGTAAATAAGTACAATCCCGATGTATTAAACGAAGACGGCGGAAACGGTTGGGTTATAGGTGTTGGAAGCTATCCGTTCTACGTTTCCTCGGATCGCTCGGCAGGTAACCTTGGATTTACCACACAGATGTTCTGGGAATATTATCAATATACACAGGACAAAACTATTCTCAAAGAAGTGGTTCTCCCAAAGCTTATCTCCGCTGCAAGATACATAACTAAGTGCGTAGAGCTTGACGAAAACGGAAACTATCTCGTTTCTTACTGCGATTCTCCCGAGGTTCACGTTAACGGCGTATGGTACTATACAAAGGGCACAACTTATGCGCAGACATTCGCTTACCTTAATAATTACCACACCTTACTTCTTGCTGAGGAAGCAGGTATTGACCTCTCCGATGAGACTATTCTCTCAACCGAAGAATACTCTGTCCTTAAGACAGTTATGGAGCAGCTTGATAAATACGACCCCATCAACGTTGGTCTTTCGGGACAAATAAAAGAATTTCGCGAGGAAGATTACTATAGCTCAGTAGGTGACGATCCTAACCACAGACACGTTTCTCAGCTCGTAGGTCTTTATCCCGGCAACGTCATAAACTCAAACACTCCCGCTTGGATAGATGCAGCGCTCGTTACTCTTGACGGACGTGGACAAAACACGACGGGCGGATGGGTTTACTCACACAAAACAGGTCTTTACGCAAGAGCTAAGGATGGCGAAGGAGCAAGAGAAAGAGTTGACGAGCTTCTCTCGAGAGTTACATTCCCTAACCTCTTCACAAGACTTTGGGAAGTATATCAAATAGATGCAAGCTGCGGTGTTACCGCAGGAATTGCCGAAATGCTTCTCCAGAGCAACGCAGGATACATTGAACCTCTTGCCGCTATCCCTTCGAATTGGTCTAACGGTTCTTACACCGGTCTTTGCGCAGAGGGTAACTTCGAGGTTAGCGCAGCTTGGGAAAACGGTATTGCTAAAACATTTAACATTCTTTCTCAATCCGGAAAAAGAGCAAGTATTGCTTATCACTCTATAACGGACGCAACAGTGGTTCGAGCATCCGACGGAAAGAAGGTTTCCTACACGGTTGATGCGGATAACAGAATCTCGTTTGATACAGAGATAGGAGAAACCTATATAATTTCAGGCTTCAAAGCTCAGGAAAAGATGAGCGCACCCGAGTCTCTCACTATAGAAAGATCAAACATATTCGGCGAATTTACCTTTGACTGGTCAGCGGTTTCCAATGCTGAAAGCTATAACGTATATATGGCTATTGAAAACGCTGCTACATATACTCTTATAGGAAACACCAAGAGCACTTCCTTTAACTACACTCATACTCCCGAAAATGAAAACGCAAGAACTACGTTTGCTGTAACTGCAGTAAGCGCATCGGGCGTTGAAAGTAAAAGAGCTCTCTGCTATTCCAATCCTATCAACACTGCTGCCGAAATTATCGACTCCAAGGCTTTCGTTTTGGAATCCGGTGAAGCTCAGTTTGTAATTAATTCAAATTCGAATGCAAAAAAATTCAGAATTTATTCAAAGAGCTTAGACAGTTCGACTTATACACTCATCAGCGAGAGCTTAACTCCGGTTATAAAAATAACGAATTACGATGCCTCGACTAAGTATGCGGTTTCAGCAATTTCATACTACGATGCTGCCGAAACCGAGCTGTTTGAGATTAAAGATTTTGCCTCCTACTCTACAGATTACAATGCAGAAAACGTATTTCAGGATAAAACCTTCGTGCAGAACGGAAGCAACACTAATTCTGCAGCGCTTGGAGATAAATACGGATACCCTATGCTTACAGACGGTATCAAGGCAAGTTCAAACGTTCACAGCGGAAGATATTCCTCAAAAAAGGCGAGCACAACCGATCCTCTCAGAACGGCAGACGCCGTTATCGATCTTGGAGCCGAATACTTCCTTGATGAAATTACATTCTTCGTTTACGGTAACAATAGCTTCATACCTCAAATCGGAACTAATTTTAAAATTGAGGTTTACTCAGGCGGCAAGTGGGTATCTATCGTCAGCGATCTTAAAAACGTTTATGCAAATGATTACTCAACAGGCGAGCCTTCAATTTCAGATTACTTAATAAATGTTAATAACGGCAGTGATAAATACCATCTTGTATTTGATCTTAACGGCATTCGTGGAAGCAAGGTAAGATTCTATTCCGAAGCAATACTTGACCCAAGTAATAACAACTGTAACTGGGTAACATTCTGGGAAGTAGAATGCTCTGGTGTTCTCGTTGAAAACATATTTGAAAACGAGGAAAACGTGCTTCTCGGAAAGACCTTTACACAGATAACTTCTGCGCCTTCCGGTAAGGATACTAAACCTATCGGCGGTTACGAATACGCAAAAATGACCGACGGTATTTTCGACAGAGTTACAGTTTCCAAAGGAAGATATTCATCTAAGCAAGGCGGTGCGGTATACGCTGTCGCAGACCTTAAAGGCATATACGCTCTTGACGAAATCAAGTTCTATTACTTCGCTAATAAATTTGATCACGCTGCAGGTACGAATTACACGATTGATATTTATTACAACGGTGTATGGACCACTATTGTAAATAACGTTCCGGCATCTGAAATTAAAGCCACTAACAACAACGCTACTGAAGGATACGTATTCTTCAACCTCGGCGGAATTAAGGCTGAAAAAATCAGATTTTACGCCGAGGCTTCAAAGTCCAGCGAGTACGTTTCTTACTATGAGGTTATGTGCTCGGGCTACTGCATAAGCGAATTTGTAAAGCAGGAGGAAAACCTCTTTATCGGTCACAAATTTGAAAGCGATCTGCCCACCACAACCGCTATGGGTTATAATTTCACTTACGATAAGCTCACCGACGAAAAAAATTACGTGAACGGTACCGCGGCAAACGGTCACGAAGGCAGATTTTCCACGAAAGGAAAAGGAACAGCAGAAGGAATTCTCACCTTAGACGAAGCCTATAAGCTTGACGAAATAAGATTTTATCTTTTCAGCAAGAATATACTTCAAGCGGGCGGAAACTTCACGATTGAGCTTTATTCAAACGGAGTATGGAGAACCGTAGTATCCAATCTCAGCACTGACGAGCTTAAAAATTATCTTGACTCCACGGGTAATTATCTTTCCTTTAACCTTAACGGTATGATAGCCGAAAAGGTGAAATTCCATACCGAAGACGTACATAACAAGTGCGTAACTCTTCACGAAATCGAATGCTACGGCTCAAAGGTAATTAACAGAACCTATGAAAACGCAACAAAAAACATGCTTGATGATGCTACCGTTACCGCTAACAGCGTAACCGATTATACAAACGTTAATGACGGAAAGCTTAACACCTACGCTGAGGGCAACGACGCAAACGGAATGTATACTATTGAGTTTGAATTCAGCTCCACAAAGCTCTTCTCACTCGGAATTTATGAACAAATAGATGCTTCTAATCTTGTTGGCGGTGTTCTTTCAACTGCTTCGAATAACACCAAGGTTGAAATTTACCGTGACGGAACGTGGCTTACAGTATACAACGAAGTTGCGCTTAGCAATAACGGTTACACCGAGCTAAATCTCTTCGGCGCAACTTGCGAAAAGCTCCGTATCACATTCAAGAACACTCGTATGTTTGACGGTGAAACTGTTTACAGATGCGCTAAAATCAGCGAGATTACCTGCACTCCCGGAAAGCCTAACGCTCCAGACAGAACACCTATGATTGAAGCTTACAATAAGCTTGCTCACCTTAATATTAACACAGACGAGCACACAGCAAAAATGGAACTCTTCCGCCAAAAGCTCACGGATTATCTTATTAAGGCAGAGAATATCGAACCATACGCTAAAGAGATAAACAGCTATTACGAAACCGTAAAACAGGATATTATTTCAAGCATAACATTCACACCGAAGATGAGCATAACTCTTGAAAGTCAGCTTAAAATGAACGTATATATTCCCACCGAAAGCTTACAAAAGTTTACACTTGACGGTGTTACGTATGAAAATCTTGCAGAAATAGAAGACAAGAAATTCGTAAAAGACGGCAAAGAATATTATCTTATGACAGTTTCTCTTCCCTCTGCAGAGGCTGCAAGAGAAATTAAACTTGATGTTATGATTATTGCTAAAGGTAACGTAGCAACAGCCACGTTCACATTCGGCGTTCCTAAGTATGCGGAAAAGATTCTTAAGAATGAATCATCAACCACTGTGGAAAAGCAGCTTGCTAAAGACGTTCTTGCATACGTTCAATCGGCTTACAACTACTTTACAAGTTTCAACGCACAAGAAGAGATAACAAGGGTAAATGCTCTCGTTGATTCGCTTCTCGTAATTGGCGGTGATTATGACGGAACACCCGTTTCAAGCGGTAAAACCGTTTCTGCAGCCCCTGTTACAAGCGTAACGCTTAATCTTGACGCTAAGCCTACGATTCGCTTCTACGTAACAGATACGAACGTAAACTTCTATGCAAACGGCAGAAAACTTGATACCGTAACGGGTACTGATAAAACCTACGGCGCATACGTTGAGCTTGACGTATACGCATACGCACTTTGTGAAACTATTACCTATGGTAACGGCGGAAGCTACCATATTTCAAGCTTCCTTGCAGGAGCTGCAGGCGAAGCTCATGAGAATCTCATAGCTTGCTTCATTAAGTACGTAGAAAGCGCTGCTGCTTACAGAAATTCTGTGCTTGAAAAATAATCAATCAAGGAGAAAAAAACAATGAAAAAGTATATTAATCCCGAGATTGAAGTTGTGGAAATCAAGTCAAACGATATTCTTACTACCTCTCCAGGTACCGAGACACCTTGGTATGAGGAGTCAGATGGTATTTGGGAATTAAACGTAGGTTTCTGATGTTAAAGTTCTATACCACTTAACATTAACAAATTTAAAATCCAATAAAAAAGACTTGAGCGATTGGCAATTACCTTTCGTTCAAGTCTTTTTGTCTTTGTATGACCTTTTTAGTTTCGTGAATTTCGTCACCTTTTTTTACAATTTCGAGATAAAGATATATTTTTGCATAAGATTTTCTTTAAACGCAGTTATTTTTCACCCGATGTTTTTTTTCGTTCTGATTGTTGTATGTTTTTTAGGTTTTCAGGAATGATTTTAAACAAGTATTTTGTTCACATCTTTCATCCCTCGTTACGATATTTGGTTGGAGTCATACCTGTATGCTTTTTGAAAAATGTTGAAAAATAATGCTCGTTATTGAAATTAAGCTTTTCTGAAATATCCGAAATGCTCATATCTGTATTTTTAAGCAAATTCTTGATTATTTCTATTCGCTTTTCATTAAGGTCTTGAAGCGGAGTTTTTCCGTAAACTCTCTTATACTCCTCTATAAGATGGTTTTCTGAAACAAAAAGCTCCTCGGCAATCTCTTTTACCCTTATATTCGAGTAAAGACGGCTATTAATTTTGAAATTTGCCGCTTGAGCAATTCTGCTGCTTGCATAATATAGGTTTTGCTCTATTGAAAGCTTGGTCAAAATCTTGTAAATATAGACGGAAAGTTCAAGATGAACGGTTGGCTTATCGCGTTCCTCGTCTGCTTTTTGAAGCAATTCATAAAATATTTCCTTAATTTCGGGTGAATTGTTGTGATATACCGTCTTTTTGTCGAGATTTAATTTACATATTACAGACATCAGCATATCCGAAAAAACGTTTACCCATATTTTCTTAAATGGGTGATGCTTATCAGACCAATATTTGCAGGAAACGTCGGGGCGTATTATGTAAACGTCCCCCTCGGACACCTCGCTTACCTCGCCGTCTATTTCAAGATACCCCTTTCCGCTGATGACATACTCGATAACGATTACGTTATTCACGCGTCTGTAGACCGAATACTCGGGGTCGGGGTGCGTAATTCCCGTTCTATCCACAAAGACGGGAAGATTTCTGTCTCCGTCAAAGTAAACGAACTCTTCCTTCATTAAGTTTCCGTATGCAACGTTGCCCTTCGGGTCTTTGGGATTTATTTTCCATCTTTCCATACGCTTCTCCAAGGTTCAAAAAATCCATTTGCAACGTTTGATTTTCTTCGAATCAAACCTCTTAAATCAAGGGTATTATAACAAATTCTATTAATTATGTCAATGCTTTTTCGGTGTTAAATTTCTGTTTATTTCCGTACTTTTATTGTTTTTAGTTCTTGCCGTGTAAGCTTTTATGTGCTTTTTGCACAAAAAGTATAGGCGCGATATGTAGATTATGCCCCGTCTTTTTTGGAAAAAATAAATTAGTTTGATTTTTTGAACTTATTGATTAATTTTTTTGATTGATAAAAGCGTGCTTGTTTGCTATTCTCTATAATAGGTTATATTCTAATTAATTTCATTATGAAAGGATTACAAAAATGAAAAACAGAATTATTAGCTTACTATGTACGTTAGTTCTCGTTTTCACGAGCTTCGCTTGGATGATGCCAACTCGCGCATCTGCGTTTGCCGATGAGAACGCAACGCTGATTTCGGGAAGCGATATTCCGCTCGTTTTAAAGTACGATGAGGAAACGCTTTTCAAGAACGAAAACTCGCCTTCCGCTTCAATGCACGTTGATACGACGGACATAGGCTGGAATAACTGGTCGCTTCCTCTTGGAAACGGCTATTTCGGAGTTAACGTTTTCGGAAGAACCGAAACAGAAAGAGTACAGATTACCGAAAAAACGCTTTCAAATCCTTGGAGAGCAACCGCTCCAAACGGAGATAGCATCAGCAATCTCGGCGGTCTTAACAACTTCTCCGAAACGTATATTGACTTCGGACATGCAAACGCGAGCGTTACAGACTACGTAAGATACCTTAATTTAAAAACCGCTATATCCGGTGTTGAATACACCTACGGCGGTGTGAAATATACGCGAGAGTACTTCACCTCATATCCCGACAAGGCGCTCGTGATAAAGCTTGACGCGGATACAGATGGCGCGCTCTCCTTTACGCTTCGCCCCACTATTCCCTACGAACAGTCTTTCGCTGTGGTTGAGGGTGACAAAGGCGGAAAGACCGGTACTGTTACATCGTCGGTTGAAAACGGCGTAGGTAAGGTAGTGCTTTCGGGTACTCTTCAGTATTATGACGTTGATTTTATGGGTATCTACGATGTATATACCGACGGCGGAACTGTTACCGCTTCAACCACCGAGCATACTTACAAGGATAACGACGGCACTCAATACACCGATACCGACGGCACTATCATTGTAAACGGAGCGAAGAGCGCATATATTGTTGTAACTCTCGGCACAGATTATGAGCTTTCGAGCGAAGTTTTCACCAAAAACGATGCAAACAAGCCTACTTTTGACACCGATATTGAAGATACGAGAGTCAAGGTTGAGGGCTATATGAACGCTATCAAGACAAAAATAGCGGGAAAATCTTTCAGTGATGCTTATGAGACTCTCAAACACGCTCATCTTGCAGATTATACCGAGCTTTTCGGCAGAGTTACAGTCGATCTCGGATGCGATCCAAAAGATTTTGAAAAAATGACCGACGATCTTCTTGATTCGTATAAATCGGGCAGTTACAGTACATATCTTGAAACGCTCATCTTCCAATACGGCAGATATATGCTTATAGCTTCTTCGAGAAGCGGAGCGCTTCCCGCTCACCTTCAAGGCGCTTGGAATACGTATAATATCGCGCCCTGGGCTTCGGGATATTGGCACAATATAAACGTACAGATGAACTACTGGCCTGCTTTTTCAACAAATCTTGCAGAAACCTTTGAATCTTACGTTGATTATAACGCGGCATATATGGAAAAGGCTATGAAATACGCAGATTCAATAGTTCAAAGCTACAACCCCGACGCTTATGGCGGAGTGGGTGAAAACGGCTGGACTATAGGAGTTGGAAACACCGCCTTTACTATTGCAAGCGACCGCTCTCCCGGAAATGCCGGATATACCACACAGCTCTTCTGGGATTACTACAGATATACAAGGGACGAAACCATTTTAAAGGAAATCGTTCTCCCTGTTCTTCTCGAAGCGGCTAAATTTATAACGAAATGCGTTGAGCTTACCGATGACGGATATTATCTCGTTTCTCATAGCGACTCTCCCGAAATGTTCGTTAACGGAGTTTGGTATTACACCGTCGGAACTACTTACGCGCAAACGTTCGCTTATCTTAACAACTACAACGTCCTTCAAGCAGTTAAAGCTGCGGGAATTGATATTAATGACAGCTCTGTTCTGAATTCCGAGGAATATTCAATTCTTAATGACGTACTTGAGCAAATAAATCTTTATGACCCCATCAACGTGGGACTTTCGGGACAAGTAAAGGAATTCCGCGAGGAAGACTATTACGGCTCCGTTGGTGATGAGCCGAATCACAGACACATTTCGCAGCTCGTAGGTCTCTCTCCCGGAAATCTCATCAATGCGAACACTCCGGCTTGGCTCGATGCAGCTCTCGTTACTCTCGAAGGCAGAGCCGAAGCAGAAGCTCACGGCTGGGTATTTGCGCACAAGATAAACCTCTATGCAAGAGCATTCGATGCAGATAACGCTTACAGTATGCTTAACGGCTTTATTGCAAACTGTTCGCCTAATCTTTGGTCTCTTTACAACAATCGTATTTTCCAAGCCGAAGCTAACTTCGGTACTACCGCAGGAATTGCCGAAATGCTTATGCAAAGTCAGAACGGATATATAGAAATTCTTCCCTCTATTTCCGACGAATGGGCCAACGGAACTTTCACCGGTCTTGTTGCAGACGGTAATTTTGAGGTTTCCGCTACTTGGAGCGACGGTCTTGCGAAGACTGTTAACATTCTTTCAAACAATGGCGGTAAGATTTCCGTTAAGTATCCTTCGATTACGGGCGCAAGCGTTATAAAGGCTTCAAACGGAAATAGTATTTCTTATACTATTTCTGATAAAAACGTTATCACCTTCGACACCGAAGCGGGCGAAACCTACATAATTTCGGGCTTTGAAAAGCAGATAAAGCCGGATGCTCCCGAAAAAATAAGCTATTCAAGAGTAGGCTTCACTGATTTCAACATAGCAGCGTCAGCGGTTAAAAACGCGGTAAAGTACAATCTTTATGTTGCAGTTGAAAACGATGCTGACTATACTCTCGTTGCAAGCTCGTCTATTCCCTATTTCACTTATACAGCAAGCGGAGAAAACAAAAACGCAAGAACGACATTTGCGGTTACTGCAGAAAATGCCGACGGCATTGAGAGCAAGAGAACGCTTTGCTACTACAATCCCGAATACACCGATGCGGATATCAACGAGCTTTTCGTAAGCTATCTTGCAAACGGCACTCTTCAGGTTATCGTTGATGCAAACGATAACGCATCAAAATTCAAGCTTTGGGAAAAACGAAGCGGTGGCGAATATAGCCTTATTGATGAAAGCGCATTCCCGATAGTCACTACCAAATCTTATAGTTCAGAATGCGAATACGCTGTAAGCGTGGTTTCATATTTCGACGGAAAAGAATCCGCTCTTATGCCTATAGACGCAGAATATAACCCGAGTAACATTCTTCTCGGCAAGGAATTCGTTCCCACCGATGAAACGAAAAACAACGTTTACATTTACGGCGGCGAGCCTCTCGGATTCAATCTTCTCACAGACGGCAAATTTACCGAGGAAATCGTCGGAAGATTCTCTTCTTCCAAAAACGGAAAGGTTGAGGCAACCCTTAATCTTGATGCAACGTACGTTCTTTCCGAACTTAAATTCAAGCTTTACCGCGGAGATACGAGCGTTTCAATCGGTGATGAAGACAAATTCAAGGTCGAAATTTGCTCCGGAGGTAAGTGGATAACCGTATTTGACGGCGCTACCGATAATATCAATGATTACAAAGCCGGAAGTACTCCTTATATCGTATTCAATCTCGAATGCGTAAAGGCTGAAAAAATAAGATTTTCGGCTCAGGCAAGCAACAATCAAACCGTTACCTTCCACGAAATAGAATGCTCCGGCGTTCTTGCTCAAAAATACAAAAACGAGGTAGATAACATTCTTTCGAACGCTACCTTCGTTCCAAGCGAGGAAACGAAAAACAACGTTTATAAGTACGGCGATTATGTAATGGGCTTCCCCCTTCTCACCGACGGAGAAATGACTCAAGAAATAGAAGGACGATTCTCCTCGTCAAAGGGAGCGACCGTCGAAGCAACCGCTAATCTTAACGGACTTTACGCGCTTTCCGAGTTGAGAGTTTATCTTTATAAAGGCGAATCCATAAGAGCCGGCAAGAGCTTCAAGCTTGAAGTGTATTACAACGGCGAATGGATAACGGTATTCTCCGGAAATCAAACGGATATAAAGAAACACCTCGTTGACAGATACCTTTCATTTGACCTCGGCTATGCCGTTGCAGAAAAGATACGCTTCTCTGCCACCGCTTTAAATAGTAGCGAAACCGTAACCTTCTATGAAATAGAAGCATCGGGCTTTGCGCTTGACAGATATGAATTCGGTGATCTTGAAAACAACGTTCTTTTAGGCAAGCAGTTTGTTCCTACTGCGGAAGCTAACGCACAGATTTACAATTCAAGCTACGGTTATGCAAATCTTACCGAGGGCGCAAACGCAAGATTTTCAACTAAAAAATCCACGGGATTCGTTGACGCTACGGTTGACCTTGGTGGAGCTTATGCCTTAGACGAATTGAGAATCAGATATTACATTGAGGGCTCGAATACCACCTCGTTTGTCGGCTCTGCTATGCTTATTCAGGTTTACAGAAACGGCGAATGGACAGACGTTATCGACTGCAAGAGCAACTCGGAAATCGTGTCCTACAGAGATACGTCACGCCAAGATTTCTGGCTTTCCTTTAAGCTTGGAGGAGCGTTGGCGGAAAAGATAAGAATATACGTTCCTTCTGCGCAAAGCGGCTATAGTATCTCTTATTATGAAATCGAATCCTCTGCCCGCAAGCTTATTGATAAAACGGCGGTTACCGAGGGGGAAAACATTATTCTCGGAGCAAGCGCGAGCGTTCCAATTGATGCAGAAAGCTCTTCTAACGTACTTGTCGGAAAATCCTTTATCCCCACTGACACGGCATTGGCTCAAATTTACAATTCAAACTACGGATATGCAAATCTCACTGACGGCTCTTACAGCAGCAGATATTCCTCGAAGAGCAAGACAGGTATTTTCGATGCAACGCTTGACCTTAACGGAATTTACGAATTGAACGATTTGAAGATTCGCTATTACACAGAGCTTCCCAATAAGGGTGAATTTGACTTCATCGGCACTGCGCTGACCGTTGAAATCTACAAAAACGGCGTTTGGGAAACCGTGGTTAGCTGCACAAGCAATGCGGAAATCGCATCTTGCAAAACGTCCGATTACGTCTTAACCTTTGATTTACAAGACAAGCAAGCCGAAAAGATAAGAATTTACATTCCCTCGTGCGTTAACGCGGGAAGCGGACGTTCAATCTCGCTCTACGAAATCGAATGCGCGGGAAAGGAGCTTAAGGGCGGCGCCGTTTCTTCAAGCAACCACCAAGGCAACGTTACCGACGGCAAAAACGATACCTACCTTGAGGTTCTCGGCACTAACAAGTATTCGGTTGAAATAGAGCTTGACAGACCGAGAGCGCTTACCTCTCTCAACGTTTACGAGCTTATCGACGGTAACAATCTCATAAACGGAAATCCTTCTACCGCTTCAAGCGCAACCGATATTGAGGTATTCACGAAGGGTACTTGGGTTAAGATTTACGATAACGTATCTCTCGGAAACGGATTTACTTCGTTCTACATGTATAAGGTTGAGGCGACGAAGATAAGAATCACCTTTGAAAACGAGAATCTCTTCGACGGCGAAAGCGCGTTCCGTTCAGCAAGGATATGCGAGATTACCTGCACTGCAGACGACGAGGCTCTTGATTATACGGAGATGAAGGCGGCACTCGATAAATTCCCCGAATCAAGCGTTGGTAACCAAACATACAAGAAGTTCTTTGGATACGTTCTTGACCTTGATTCAACGCAGACACAAATCAATGCTTACGCTGCGGAAATCAACCTTTACTGTAAGATGACAGAAGATGCAAAATTTGTTCCCAAAACGAGCATTACACTTTGCAACGCTCTTATTTACAACGTTTACGTACCTATGAGCGACGCGCTTAAATCGTTTACTCTTGACGGAGCGAATTACACCGATCTTTCGATTCTTAAAAACGTTGTAACAGTAAACGGAGAGAATTATTACCGCTTTGAAATAGAGCTTCCTTCCGCAGAGGCAGGAAGAGATATAATTCTTACCGCGAACTTCACAGCCGAAGGGACCGATTACTCTGCGAGCTTCACAATGAGCATACCTAAATATACGGCAAAAGTGCTTGAAATTAGTGATTCGAGCGTTGAGAAATCTTTGGCGCGTAACGTTCTTGCTTACGTTAAAGCGGCGTACAACTACTTTGCACATTTCAATACTCCCGAGGAAATCGAAAGAGTAAATACCCTCGTTGAATCTATTATCGGCAATTACGCTTCTCTTCCCACCTCCGACGGAACAACTCAAAGTGATGCCAACGGACTCGTTACGAAGGTAACTCTTAACCTTGATGCAAAACCTTCTATTCGCTTCTACGTTACCGATACAGAAACCGCTTTCTATGCGAATGGCAGAAAGCTCAAAACTGTAAGCGGAATTGACAATAACGGCAAATATGTTGAGCTTGACGTTTACGCATACGTTCTTTCGGAGACCATCACATACGGCGAGGGAGGAAGCTATCATATTTCGAACTTCCTTGAAAAATCCGCAGGCGAAGACCACGAAAATCTCGTAGCGTGCTTCATTCTCTACTGCGAAAGTGCGGGAAACTACAGAGCATCGGTTTTAAGCGGAAAATAATGCCACAAATCAATTTCTAACAATTCTACGGTAATTACAAACATTGCTAAAATATTCCATTTAAGCTATAATACAAGGGCGGAATGAAAAATCCGCCCTCACAAAGAGGTTCAAAATAAAAAATAAAAATTCAGAAAGGATTTTAAAATGAAACTCAAAAGAAAAATTTCACTCATTTTCGTACTTGCGCTGACGCTCGCAACCTTGCTTTCGGTGATGGCGCTTAACACGTCTGCGGCAACGGACATCGTTATCGGTGACTACGGACTCACTATTCCCGCAGCAGACCAAAGCGGTAACTTCATCGCATACGGTCAAAAGAGCGGTGAATCTACCTGGACAAAGATAGGTACTTGGGGCGGCTTACGCTCGGGATTCCTCGCCAATGCCAAAGGTAAAATAGCTAACGGCGGAGGTACATACGAGGGCGGTACGGTTTACGGTTATATGTTAAACAACGTAAATCATACCGAAACATCAAACTTTGATGCAGGATTGCAAATTGACGGTACGTTCGTATTTGACCTTGGCGGACATACGTTGACAGCAAACAACTGCTCAAGAATTTTCGGATTGTCTACAAACAAGAGCTATTTAAACGGCGATACCGATTATCAAACCACGGTAATAATCCAAAACGGTACTATAAACAGCTACAAAACAGTGCTTGACCTTTACGGAAGCGTTGACGCAACTTACACCGGTAATAAAACCGTTGACGTAATTTTTAACAACGTTAAGTTTACTTCTGACACAAGCTCAGCCGTTACCATAGCAACGATACGTTCTCCATTTGCAGAAAATCAATCTGCTACGTTTGACCTTACCTTCAACAACTGCACGTTTGATTTCGTTAACGCTTCAAGCGTTACCATTCTCGATGATAGATCTGCAACCAATGCAAGCGGAGCTGAAGCAGTTACAACCACTCTTAATATCAACAACGGTTCTGCAACAGTTAAGGCTCAAAACAAACTGAAGACGTTCAACGGAAAGTCGGATAGCGATGCACTCAATACCACTAACTTCCCTGCTTACAACGTTTATCTTGCAGACTACGGACTCACGATCCCTGCAAGCGATTTGTCTACAGGCGGTACGTTCTACGCTTACGGTCAAAAGGCAAATCAGGCCGGCTGGACTTACGTTAACAAGTGGGGCGGATTCCGTACCGGATTCCTCAACAATGCAAAAGCCGCAATAGCTAACGGAACGGGTGCTTACGAAGGCGGTACTCTCGTTGGTTACATGGCAAAGAACTTAAATCACACCGACTCCTCAAGCTTTGATGCGGGAATGCAGATAGACGGTACCTTCGTATTGAACCTTGGCGGACACAAGCTAACAGCAAACAATTGCAGTAGAGTTTTCGGTTTCTCTACTAACGCAAGCTATCTTTACGGTGATACAAACTATCACACCAAGTTAATCGTTGAAAACGGAACTATCGATACTTACAGAACTCTTCTCGACGTTTTCGGCAGCGCGGCCGGAACTTATACCGGAAATAAAACCGTTGAGGTTGTATTCAATAACGTTAAGTTTACATCAACGTCCGAAGCGGATATTATACTCGCGCAGGTAAGAGCTCCCTTTGCTGAAAACCAGAGCGTTAGCTTGGACGTTACGTTCAATAACTGTACTTTCGACTTCCCCAACGCTTCAAGCGTTACTATCTTAAGAGATAACGGAAACACCGCAAACGGACAAGAAGCGGTTAAGACGAACATTACAATTAACGGCGGCTCAATTAACACAAAAAACGGAAGTGCTTTCAGCTTATTTACAGGAAAGACAGTAAATGACACTGCTCTTATTGATACTGCTACTACGCTTGAAGCTCCCTCAACCGCTGTTGCTCCTTCCTACGATGCAGCGTACACCACTCATACCGCAGGAAACGTTAACGAGGGTGTTGAATACGTATTCGTTAAATCCAACGAGGCTAACGGCGTTACTACCTACGCATTGAAGGAAAAGGCTCTTGCGACCTTCATTCCCAAGACGAGCATTACTCTTTGCAACGCTCTTATTTATAACGTTTACGTTCCTGTGAGCGACGCGCTTAAATCCTTCTCTATTGATGATGACGATTATACCGACCTTGCTAATCTTGAAAACATCGTCACTCTTGCTGACGGAAATCAGTATTACCACTTCGAAATAGAGCTTCCTTCCGCAGAGGCTGCAAGAGACGTTATTCTTAAGGCAACAATTAACGTTGGCGAAAAATATTATAATGGAACTTGGACTATGAGTATTCCCAAGTATGCCGCAAAAATTATCAACAACGCTAACTCTACAGACGTTGAAAAGCAGCTTGCAAAGGACGTTCTTGCATACGTTCAGGCGGCTTACAACTACTTCGCAGAATTCAATACCGAAGAGGAAATCGCAAGAGTTAACGCTCTTATTGATTCCATTCTCGTTATCGGCGGAGATTATGACGGCACACCCGTTTCTGTTGGATCAACTAACACTGCTTCTCCCGTTACCTCGGTTACTCTCAATCTTGATGCGAAGCCTTCTATTCGCTTCTACGTTACCGATACAGAAACCGCTTTCTATGCGAATGGCAGAAAGCTCAAAACTGTAAGCGGAAGTGACGAGAATGGCACATACGTTGAGCTTGACGTTTATGCTTACGTTCTTGAAGGTACAATCACCTATGGTGAAGGCGGAAGCTATCATATCTCTGACTTCCTTGAAAAGTCCGCAGGCGAAGACCACGAAAATCTCGTAGCGTGCTTCATTAAATACGTAGAAAGCGCAGCTAATTACAGAAAGGAAGCATTGGGAATTAATTGATTAACGAATGATGAATAATTAAGGTCGCTTTTTTTCACAAACTTCGTTTGATTCAAAAAGGTTTGAAATTATTATAATTCGTAATTCATAATTTAAAAGACAAATAGGAGAAAGTTGAATGAAAAAATATATTAATCCTGAAATCGAAGTTGTAGAAGTTACGGCTTCGGATATTATAACATCTTCTCCCGGCACCGAAACTCCTTGGTATGAGGAGAATGACGGAATATGGGAAGTTAGCATCAATCCTTAAGCGTTTGATGCAGTGAAATCCACATGGGATTGAAGGTTAGATAAACGAATTTAACCTACGGTTACATCGTATGCATTATGCGAGTTGTAGCTGACGAACAGGTTTAATTGCAGTTAAATCGTTCGTATAACATTGTTTATATAATAGTAAAAGCTCGGGTAGCGTAAATGAAGTGAACCCAAAAGTTTAGACAAAAAATAAATATTAAATTGCTTGTGAATGAGCTCGGTATTGAACTGGGCTCATTCCTTTTAATTTAAGAGAGATTCTCTCATTGTTGTAGTAATGTATGTATTCTTCCAACCTTTCAATGAATCCCCTAGGGGATTCGAATTTTTC
>JAZRDI010000070.1:0-8062 GCA_045660185.1 Eubacteriales bacterium
AAATAATGCATAATGCAGAATTCATAATTCAAAATGCAGAATGAGAGGAAACGAAATGAAAAAATATATTAACCCTGAAATCGAAGTTGTAGAAGTTATGGCTTCGGATATTATAACAAGCTCTCCGGGAACCGAAACTCCTTGGTATGAAGAAAACGATGGTATCTGGGAAGTGAGCATCAACCCTTAAGGATTGATTAAAAGAAATCCTCGTTTGGTGAAGAGATTTCAAATAGTGTTATTATGGCTATTTACTTCACCAAACGAGGAATAAATCCAAATGAAATTTAGATGAAATCCTGCTTCGCGGGGTTGTAGGTTAGATGAACGAAGTTTATATAGCAAATCGTTTCTAACGGAATTCAGATAAAACGAAAGCTCGGGTAGCGTAGAAACTACTCGAGCTTTTTCTATAAAATTATAACTGCGCGGAGCGCTTTGAGTTACAGTATTGCGTCATTCACCGCTGCTTTTTCGGGGGAATATGAACGGTATGCATTCGGTGTATATCCTGTAAATTCCTTGAAAGTGCGGTAGAAGTTTCTTTCACTGCCGAATCCACATTCGAGGGCTATGTCAACGATAGTTCGGTTCGTGTTTCTCAAAAGATAGCTTGCCGCTTCCATTCGAAGCGTTGATAGGAGAGTTGAAAATCCAAAGCCTGCAGATTCGTTTATAACTCTGGAAATGTATTTTTCGTTATATCCAAGGGAGGTTGAGACCTCCTTCATGGTTACGCGCTCGCTTTTATGCTCATCGATGTATGAGATGATTTTTGCTAAAATGGTATCGTCAACGTGTTTTTTCGTGAGCGTTACGCTATTTGTGTAGTCTGCGATGATGTTATACAAAAATCCTTTTACCTTGTAGTATGAAAGCTTTCCCTCTCGCACGTTGCTAAAAAACGGCTCGTATTCCGATACGCTTATGGGGAAAACGGAACGTTCTCCTATATTGTTTGCGTTAGAAGCAAAGAAGGCTTGGAGAAGGGACGTTGAAAAATTAAATCTAAAGTATTCCGTGCCCTCGGGTCTATCATAGGCATGCGACTGGAATGGGAATAGCAGGGCGCAGCTGCCCTCGGGAATTGTTTCTGACGGCTTGCCGAGAATGTGAACGGTCAGCTCGCCTTTGGTAACGAGAAGAAGCTCTGCGCTTGGGTGAATGTGAAAAAACATTTTGCACTCTTCAACGTTATCAAGCTTTTTGTTATGCTCCTTGGCAGTAAACGATGTCTCAAGATCATAAAGTGTGTTTATATAATTCATAAAATGCTCCCTATATGTAACCTTCTGTCATATATAATAGCATAAGTTGTCATACAAAGTCAAGAGTTTTGTGATATTATATAAATGTAAGTTGTATAAATATATATTTTTGTATATGTTTATTCAGCAGCGCAGAGTTTCTCGGAAAACTCTGAAAAATAAAATTAAGAATAAAAAAGGAGAAAAACAATGAAAAAAAGCAAGATTCTATTAAGCGTCTTATCCCTTGTGCTTCTTGTTGGAGTTGTATTCGGCGTAATGTCGATGACTGCTTCGGCGGCGCGCGGCACAGGTGGAACTATCAACACCGACACAGACTGGAAAGAAAACGGTCTTGGTCTTGTAAAAGGCGAGGATTACGCTTATTCATTTGCGGTAGTAGGTGATACGCAGAATTTGAACTACTACGACATAAACAACAACACTACGCATATGAATACGCTCTATCAGTGGCTTGTTGATAACAAGGATGCAAAGAACATCCAGTACGTTATGGGCGTCGGAGATATCACGCAGTCCTGGTCCCGTACTTATGGCGATAAGTACTACGCCGAATGGGTTAATGCCGCAGAGGCGGTTTCACTTCTTGACGGAAAAATCCCTTACTCTCTCGTAAGAGGTAACCACGACTTCAGCGATGCGAAGGACGGCTTTAACGGTGTGTTCGGTATAGGCGACAAGGCCGCAGACGGTGTAGATAACCAATATTACGAGGATCTTTTAGCACTGTCTAAGACGAACGATGCCAACGGCAGACCTATGGCAGGCTTCCGTTTAGACGGAAAAATAGAGGAAACCTACCGCAAGGTTACTATGGGTAACCAGAAGTACATAATTATTACGCTTGACTGGCATCCTATGTCAAAGGAAACCGACTGCGTTACCAGCGCGGCCGACCTTTGCAAAGATGAAGAATATTGCTACGTTCACTACAGCGTTCGTACCGAAAATGCAAACAATCCGAGCTGCAAGAATGACAGCGCTAATTGCAAATATACAACAGGATGTAAGCTTCACCACAGCTACGTTAACGGTACTACCTACTGTAGCACCTCGGTTTGCACAGCGGACTGTAAGAAGCACGATACTCTCGGCTGGCTTGACGGCTTGCTTACCGAGAACTCGGATTATACGGCAATAATTACGCTTCACTCCTTCATTATGCGTGACGGATCTACCGTTGACGATAACGAGGACGTATTCCCCTATGAGAACGTTAACAACTCTGCAAGACCCGGTTGGCACGAGGTTGCTACGACGGGCGGTAACGTATCTCCGAAGCAGCTTTGGGACGAGGTTCTCTCGAATCACGCAAACGTGCAGATGCTCTTCTGCGGTCACGTTGACGAGGATAACATTATTACGACTCAGCTTCGCGGTAAAAACGGAAATACCGTTACTTGTGAACTCGTTGACGGTCAGACGATTGATGCAAATCAGGAGCGCGTAGGCCTTGTGGCTATGTACTATATTTCGGCTGACGGAAAGGTAGCAAACGTAGAGTATATCTCCACGGTGAGAGCGGCAGCAGGCAAGCCCGCTTATCTTCGCGACGTAAACCAGTTTAAGCTTAATCTCGATTACGGAGATGCTTGGACCGAGACTCCCTACGGTGAAATTCCTACCGAAATTTATAACAATTACACCTTCCACGTAATGCTTGACGATGATTCCAATACGAGCACTGTGAACAATCTTTACGGCAGCTACAATACTTGGGAAGAAGCAATTACCCGCGTAAACGAGCTTAACGGTGTTGGCGCGCTTGCGGCAAGACAGGCGAAGACCTATAATATCGTTTTGTCTAAGGATTATACCTACACGAATGAATTAACAAGCAGTCAACTTGATCATAATCAGTCGTGCAATAACCCGAGTAAGATTGTTCTTGACCTTAACGGCAAGATGTTCACGCTTGCTTCGGGAACTAACTTCCTTCCAATGTACAGTGCGAAGAACAGCTTTAGGGCTTCCTTCACCGTAAAGAACGGTAATATGCTCTTTAACGGCACTTCAACGGGAATTATAACCCAGCACGGACATCCAACAAATGCGAGCGGAAGTATTGTGGATATCAATCTTATCGACCTCAACGTAACCTATGCTTCGGGTGCTACCGGCTCGCTTGTGCATCCGTTCAGCATGTCGGAAAAGAGTAAGACAAGAAGCTCGGTTAACCTTAACGTAACTAACTGTAACATTGACGCGTCAGAGGCAGGCGCACTCACTCTCTTCAATCTTAAAGACGGACACAACGACAGTGACGTTAAGCTCAATATCACGGGCGGCTCGATAAAGGGAACGACTTCTGCTTCTACAGTATTTGTTCAGCAGAATTGGCCCGGTGACAAGGTGACCTTCCTTAAAGATTCAGCAGGAAACTATACGACGTTCACCTACAGTGACAATGCTGCGCTTGGCGGAGTATTCTTCTCCGAGACCGAGGGCGAGTACCTTGAGTTTGCCGCTGCAAGCGAAAAGGACGGCAAGTTCGTTTACTCCCTTACAAGCTCCACCGCTGTACGTATCGAGTACGGTAGCATTCCCGCAAGCTATCAGGATACGACTAAATATCCCTTCTTGATCTTCAAGAACGGTACTGTTGTTCACGGATCGAGCAACTGGAAGACTCTTATTGATACCGATATAAAGGGTAAGAAGGACTACCAGACGGGCTGCGTTATTCTTCTTCAGAAGGATTACAGCACTTCAGACGCATCGGGTTCTCCTTCATGGTTCGCTTACATTGACGATATTACCATAGACCTTGGCGGATATACGTTGACTCGAGGAAGCAATCATTTCATTCAGCTCTTCGGTACCGAGTCTACCGCTCACAAGACTAATATAACGCTCACAAACGGAACGGTTAAGTCTACCACAAACACCGCACCCATCGTTTATAACAACGCTGATACCAACACGTCAGGCGATAACTTGAACATGGTAATCAACGGCGTTACGTTCGATTTCAGCGCCGTTTCTTCCGGTACTCAGGGCGTAGTTGTTGCTTTTGGCGACGGTCTTTATCAGGGCGTTGACAGTACGTTGACATTCAACGACTGTACCTTCTACCGTGGTTCTTCAACCAGAACCGTTACGCTGTTTTCTCTTATAGACGAGAAGAGCGGAAAGAATAATAACAAGACCGACTCTAACATAATCGTAAATGGCGGTAAGCTTGTTGCCGATACGCTTTCAGGTCTTACGTTTGCAACGTATAGCCCTGTTCGTGAGGGAATGACTGCATCTGCGGATACAGTTATTCTCGGCAAGGGCTCTGACGGTAAGGAATTCCAGGTAGTACTTCCTACTTCTGCTGATGCTTCATCGGCTAAGTTCGAACTTACCGCAGGTAATCACGTTCTTGTAAAGAATTCCGAGAATACTACAAGCACCTCATACGTTTTGAGAAACGTTAGTACCACACACGGAGATATTCCCGTTGAGTATCTTGATGAGAACGAATATCCCTTCGTAGTATTTAAGAACGGCGCAGCTATCCACGCATTCTCCGATTGGTATACATTCATTCAGACCGACGTATATAAGAATACCGTTTACCAGAGCGGATGTACAGTTCTTCTTCGTAAGAATTATACCACCGGCACAGATTCTACTAATAGCCCCTCGTATTTCCACGTTATTGACGATATGACGATTGACCTTGGCGGTCACGTGTTTACCCGCGGCTCCATGCATATGTTCCAGTTAATAGGATATGAGTCGACCTCTCACAAGGTTTCCATAACTATCACGAACGGAACGCTCAAGTCGGGCGGCAGCCTTGCTCCTATTTGCTTCAATAACAATAAGAATAATTCCGGAGTAGATTACTTCACCGTTACATGCGAAAACGTTACCTTTGACGTAAGCTACAATTCCACCGGTATCGTAACCTGCTTCAAGGACGGTACAATAGGCTCCGAAAATACCGTTATTCTTAAAAATTGCACGATCTCCCGTGGCTCCTCCACCTCAACTCAGACACTCTTCTCACTCGTTGAGAGCGCTAAGACAACAGGCGGAACTCCCGAGAACAAGATAGACGTTAACGTTGTGCTTGACGGCGGTACGATGACCGCTTCCTCTCTCAAGGGACTTACCTTTGCTACGTTCAGCGCTGAGCGTGAGAGCGGAGCAGGTTCACCCGATAAGATCACCTTTAAGAATTCGTTCACCTTAAAGCTTCCTAAGAGCTATGCGGTTCCCGAAAGCATCTTCGATTTCGCAGCTGATGAGTATGATTTCACCAAGATATCCGAGGATGACAGCTACGCTTACTATAACTTCGTAAGCAAGAACGGTGAGCCCGACGAGCCTGAGGTAGATCCCGATGAACCCGAGGTTGACCTTGACGTTGAAACTGCATACGGAACCATTCCCGCAGATAAGGCAGACGTAAGCAAGTATCCCATAGTTCTCTTCAAGGGAACGGCGGAAAGCGGATATACCGTAGTTGATTACTATTCCGATTTTGCTCTCGCAATGACTAAAATTGCAGGAGAATTGGGCAACGATTACGTTATTCTTTTAAGAGATAATTACACGAAAAATACCAAAAAATACATCGCTAACTTTACAGGAAGCATTGTACTCGATCTTAACGGATACACCTTCACTATCGTTGAGGCAGGTAACTATATCTTTGACCTTGGCGTTGGAGCTAATGGTCCGACAGGCTCGTTTACCATCAAGAACGGTAGCGTTGTAAAAGCAGGCGGAAGAGGCGTGGTTTGTATGAACTACGATACTAACCTCAAGACAGAAGATGCCGCATATACGTTCAATTTCTCAAACGTTACCTTCAGCTCGACCGATTCCACTTATAACAAGAACGTAATCTTCACCACGTGGGAAAACGGATTCGATGGCGCAACCGCTAAGGTTGTAGTAAATTCCACGTTTGATAATTGTACCTTCGATTACAAAAATTCTATAAGCGGCGTTGTGATGCTCGATCTCGGTCACAGCTCAAGAACGAAGGACAGAGTACAGCACAACGTTGTTATCAACGGCGGAACTATTCTTGCAAATACCGCTGCGGATATTGACGCCAACTTTGTAAAGCTTGACGGAAATGCTAATGGCAGAGCAGACAGCATTAAGTTTGGCGCTAACGCTAACGGCGAGTACGTAAATCTTGTGCTTCCCGATACCGTTGCAGCATCTAACGTTAAAGCCTCATGGACTACTGCCGATGGCGGCGTGTGCGTATTCGTTAAGGTTTCCGTAAGCGGCGAAGACGTTATATACACGCTTGCAGTTAAGAGCGCATACGGTAATATCCCCGCAGCTTACGCAAACGCAAGCAAGTATCCTATCGTAATCTTTAAGGCGGACGGCACGTGTGTTGGTGGCTACACCTCTATATCCTCCGCAATAACCGCTGCAGGTCTTGTTTCCGGCGGTTCGGATTCGAAGGTTGGCGGTGCTGATTGCGTAATCCTTCTCAGAAGCAACGTTGCAATCTCCAACACTAACAACGTAACCGGCTACAAGAACAACGTTACCATTGACCTTAACGGCTATACCTTAACCTCACAAGGTTCTTGTGTATTGACACTTACCAACACGGCAAATTCGAATACTACCACCGAAGATGAAACCTATGGTACTATCACGTTTAAGAATGGATATATCTGCTATTCTACCGGATGCGGTACAGCTTCGTCTGTAGTGCGAGCTAATGGCGGTGAAGGTATATATACTGTTAATTTTGAAAACGTAACTCTTTCGACCACTAATTCTACGTCAACCAGTCAAGTTTACTTCGTGATTAGCACATCCGGCAGCAGTAAGGCTGAACAAATAATAAACTCTACGTTTACTAACTGTGTATTTGATTACACTAAAGCTCAAAAATATAGCTTTGCATTTGGATCGGGTGGCGGCGCGGCTATCAATGCTAAACTCGTTGACTGTGAAATTCTTGGTGGCAATTACAATGATTTGAAATTTGTTGATACATCAAATGTTAAGCAGCCGGCTCTTGCTTACTATAAGGGTTATGGAACAACCTCTTGCAATGACACGCTTGAAATAGTTGGTAATATCAACTTCGTTCTCAATAACGGTGTTTCTGCTCCCACAAACAACAGCGGTTGGACTACCGCAGACGGAGTTGAATGCGTATTCGTAAAAGTATCTGAAAATGACGGATATGTAAACTATACTTTGTATCCTACGGTTATGCTCGGCTATAAGATTAAGACAAGCGTAACACTTTGGTCCAACTTCGTATATAACATTTATATACCCGTAACCAACTTTAACAGTGTTAAGCTTAACGGCTTGGCAGTGGACTATGAAGAGGTTGAAATCGACGGAGTTCTTTACTACCACATTGCAGTAAATCTCCCCGCAGGCGAAACTCTTTCCGACTTCAAGCTTACGGTAACTCTCAACACGGGTGCTACCACAGTTGATGCTAACTGGACTCTTGACGTATTCAAGTACACCAAGGCAGTTCTTGCAGGTGAGTTCGACGGTACAACAAAGACTCTTATGAAGGATATGCTCGTTTACGCTTCTGCTGCTCATACCTACTTCGAGAACACCGCATCGGTAACAGAAAAGCTCACTGAAATTGAAACTCTTCTTAACGGCTACAGTGCAGCTCTTCCCACAGGCGAAGCAAAGAAGCCCGCATCAAGCACCTACTTCACAGACGTTGCAGTAAACGTTGGCGAAGTTCCTTCGTTCAGATTCTATCTCGCAGAGGGTTACACTGCAGATAACTTCACCTTCAAGGTTGGAAAGAGAAATGCGGTTGCAACCGTTGGCAATGATGA
>JAZRDI010000071.1:0-9537 GCA_045660185.1 Eubacteriales bacterium
CGCAACGCGGAGCAACGAGACACTCAAAAAAACAAGCCTACGATTTAGTACTAATTTACCCCGCGTAGCCGTACCCTCCAGGGCGAATTTAACAGAGGGCAAAGTCAAGCGCACCCCAAAGAATTGGGGTGCTTTTTATGTCTCTCGTCCTGTTGTTTTGAACCTTGCGCCAAAGGCGCGAAGGTTCGCATACCGCTTGCGGTATCCGGCGCAACGCGGAGCAACGAGACACTCAAAAAAACAAGCCTACGATTTAGTACTAATTTACCCCGCGTAGCCGTACCCTCCAGGGCGAATTTAACAGAGGGCAAAGTCAAGCGCACCCCAATTTTTTGGGGTGCTTTTTATGTCGTGCACCCTGTCGTGCGACCTTGCGCCAAAGGCGCGAAGGTTCGCATACCGCTTGCGGTATCCAGCGTAATGCGGAAGTAAGAGTTTGTTTAAAACATAAGCCTATGAATTGCCGTAATTTATCCCCGCATAGCCGTACCCTCCAGGGCGAGATTAACAGAGAGCAAAGTCAAGCGCACCCCAATTTTTTGGGGTGCTTTTTATGTCTCATCCTTGCAGAAGGAGAATAATCCTTATGCTAAAGTTATATTTATGTCATATTAAAGGATGATAAAATTAAAATATTTGATTTTAGAGCATTATATTAGCGGTTTTGGTTGACAATCATTGAGTTTTTTGATATTATATTTATGCAGTGCTAAAAATCATGCATAACTTATGTGACGAGCTAATGAATAAGCTTGTTTTTTACTGCGAAAACACTGAAAGGTTAAATTATGTTTACACTTCAACCTGATTTTGTTTTTAAAACCTTCGATGAGGTTACAGTTGATTTTCTTAAAGAAAACAATATAAACGGATTGATACTTGATATAGATAATACGCTCGAGCCCTATGAGCATGCGCTCCCCGGGGAGCACGTTAAAGCTTGGCTCTTCGAGCTTCAAGCTTCGGGCATTGGCGTTGCCTTCGTATCAAATAATAATAAGGAACGCGTAGAAACGTTTAACAAGGAGCTTGGATTCGTTGCATTTTCAAAAGCGAAAAAGCCATTCAAGAAAAATGTTCTTAAAGCTATAGAGATGATAGGCTCAACGCCCGATAGAGCAATGCTTATGGGCGACCAAGTGTTTACTGACGTTTGGGCGGCAAAAAACGCTAAAATACGTTCTGCGCTCGTTCCGCCTATAAATGACAAAAAGGATTTGTTTACAAGGTTCAAAAGGCTTCTTGAAAAGCCCATACTCAAAAAATACGAAAGACGAAAATCAAGAGGTAACAATAATGGCTAAAGCATTTTTTGGCCCCGGCGGTAATAGCGAAGCTTTCGCTCTCGAGGGATATAAATCAACGCTTTTTGCTCCCTCGTGGATTTCCGATATTGGTCTTGACGCGTACGAATACGAGGCAGGGAACGGACTTTCGGCAAGTCCTGCTATGCTTGCCTCAATAGGAGCTGAAGCTAAAGCGCATAACGTTAAAATGTCGTACCATACGCCGTATTTTATTTCTCTTTCGGGAGTCGTTACCGAAACGCGTCTTAAGAGCATCAGTTATATCAGAGAGAGTCTTGATGCCGCAAAGTTTCTCGGCGCGAAGACGATAGTTGTTCACTGTGGCTCATGCGCTAAAATTTCAAGAGATGAGGCGATGCGTCTTGCCGCAGACACCTTGATAAGAACTCTTAACGAGGTGGATACGTACGGAATTAAAATAGGCATCGAAACGATGGGCAAGAAAAATCAGCTCGGAACTCTTGAAGAGGTGCTTGAGCTTTGCAGAATAGATTCTATTCTTGCTCCCGTGGTTGACTTTGGACATTTGAATGCAAGAGATTGCGGCGGAGTTTTCAAAACCGCCGATGATTATTCAAAGGTCTTTGAGCGTATAGATCGCGCCCTCGGCGGTGACTATGCGAATAATTTGCACTGCCATTTTTCAAAGATTGAATGGACAGATAAGGGCGAAAAGAAGCATTTAACGTTTGAGGATACTATTTTCGGTCCCGATTACGAGCCGTTCGTTGAGGCAATAATCAGAGGCGGATACTCGCCGACTGTTATTTGCGAATCGGCAGGAACGCAGAGCGATGACGCTCTTAAAATGAAAAAATATTACTTGGAGAATTACAATGACAAGAGTCGAGAGAATAAGAGAAAAATTAAAAGAAAAAGGTCTTGATGCGCTCGTAGTGCTTGATGAGCTTAATCAGCAGTATCTTTCGGGATTCGCTTTCACCGATGGGTTGCTGTTGATTACTATGAAAAGAGCATTGCTAATCACAGACTTCAGATATTATGAAATGGCTCAAAACGAAGCTTATTCAGATTTTGAGATAGTAATGCCCGAAAAAAGAATTGATACCATAAGAGATGTTTTTGCAGATGAATCCTGCCACAAGGTTGGTTTTGAAGCAAACAGCGTTTCCTTTGCGACCTATAAGAAGTATTGCGATAATTATCCCGATTGCGAGTTCATAAGTATGGGAAGCGCTATAGAGGAGCTCCGCGAATTAAAGGATGAGTCCGAAATCGCTTTGATGCAAAAAGCGCAGGATATTACGGATTTTGCTTTTTCAGAGCTTATGAAGCATATAAATACGAATATGACCGAAATAGAGGTTGCGGCAGAGCTTGAATACTTTATGAGAAAGTCAGGCGCAAGCGGTCTTGCTTTCGATACTATAGCTGTTTCCGGTGACGCATCGGCTCTTCCTCACGGAACTCCGAGAAATGTAAAGCTCAAACATGGATTTCTTACTATGGACTTCGGCGCTAAATATAAAGGCTATTGCTCAGATATGACGAGAACTATCGTTATTGGAAAGGCGGATAACGAAATCAAGAAGCTTTATAACACGGTTCTTGAAGCTCAAAGACTTGGTCTTATGGCTGTAAAGGCGGGTGCGCTTTGCAAGGATTGCGATACTGCAGCAAGAGAGTACATTGATTCATTCAAGGAATACAACGGTGCGTTTGGCCACTCGCTCGGTCACGGCGTCGGACTCTTTATTCACGAAACACCAAGACTCTCCAAGATGGAAACCATGCACAAGCTTCGAGTTGGCGAAATCGTAACTGTAGAGCCCGGAATCTATCTTTTTGGAAAGTACGGATGCAGAATTGAGGACATGGTTGCGGTTACAGAAAACGGTAATTATAACTTCACTCACTCAACGAAAGAGCTAATTGAGATAATTTAATCAGTTTTTTGCAAAAAAAGTTAATTTTTTTTCAAATACCTATTGCAAAATTCGAAAAAATATTGTAAAATATTCGTGTATATGTTATGGGCTTATGCTCATGAGATTAAATCGGTTGTGGCGGACCGTATTTCAAAAATAGAAATTCGTCAAGAAAAGGAAAATCAAAATGATTACAGCAGGTGATTTCAAAAATGGTCTTACCTTCGAAATGGAGGGCAAGGTTTATCAGGTTATCGAATTCCAGCACGTAAAACCCGGTAAGGGCGCTGCTTTCGTAAGAACCAAGTATAGGGACGTTATGACGGGCGCTACCCGTGAGGCTTCCTTCAACCCCACTGCAAAGTTCGAGAACGCGGTTGTAGAGCGCAGAGATCTTCAGTATTCTTACGATGACGGTGATCTTTATCACTTCATGGATACCGAGACTTGGGAAGAAACCCTCATTTCTCGCGATATGGTTGATGACAACTTCAAGTTCGTTAAGGAAGAAATGATGTGTAAGATTTCTTCTTACAAGGGAAAGGTATTTGCAGTAGATCCTCCTACATTCGTAGAGCTTGCAGTTACCGAGACCGAGCCCGGTGTTAAGGGTGATACAGCTACCAACGTAACTAAAGCTGCAACACTTGAGACAGGCGCTGTTGTTAAGGTTCCGATCTTCATTAACGAGGGCGATATGCTCAAGATCGACACAAGAACCGGCGATTACGTTGAAAGAGTATAATTGAGATTAACGAGGCTGTCAAAATTTAAAGACAGCCTCGATTTCTATAAATAACAAAAGGAGATTAATTATGGATATCAAAGCTAACGCTTCTTATATCAAAGGTCTTGCTGAGGGATACGAACTTTCCGAGGATAGCAAGGAAGGGAAGGTTATAGCTAAAATGCTTGAGCTTCTCGAGGCTATGGCAGAAAGAGTTGAAGATCTTGAGGCTGAAAATGCAGAGCTTCGCGAATATATCGAAGAAATTGACGAAGACCTTGGCCTTCTTGAAGACGATTTCTATCTTGACGAGGAAGACGAAGAGTTCGATGAAGAATTTGAGAATGATTTTGATAATGATTTCGAAAATGACGATTCCGGATACGATGAATTCGTATGTCCCTCTTGCGGTGAAATAATCTGCGTTGACGAAACGCTTGAGATTGCAGACGTTGTTTGCCCCGCTTGCGGAGAAAAACTTGGCGATATTGAGCTTTGCGATGGCGATTGCTCCGCTTGCGAAGGCTGCGAGGACTGATTTTAAGTAAACAACGGCTAAAAATCAGATTCTTTTCTTTAAAAAATTATACCTTTTTATATCAAAAGTCTGTCTAATTCAAAAATAATCTAAAAAAGAGCAAAATATACAAACTTTTTTACCAAAAACTATTGACTTTGGACAAACTTTGTGATAAAATATCTTGACGCTTATGTGTAGGCTCAAAGTTTGGCTTCGTGTCAACGCCTAACGTAGCGATTTCTTACTGAAAGTGAGGTGCTTTTTCATGTTCGCTATTTTTGTAACAGGTGGAAAGCAGTACAAAGTTGCTGAGGGTGACGTTATCTTCGTAGAGAAGCTCGGCGTTGCTGAAGGCGAAAAGGTTACTTTCGATAAGGTTCTTGCTGTAAACGGTGAGACTCTTACTGTTGGTACTCCTTACGTTGCAGGCGCAACTGTTGTTGCAAATGTCGTTAAGAACGGCAAGTCCAAGAAGATCGACGTTATCAAGTATAAGGCAAAGAAGAACGAGAAGAAGAAAATCGGTCATCGCCAGGATTATACTAAGATTCAGATCGAAAAGATCGAAGGCTAATTAAATGACAACGATCACATTTTATAAGTCAAACGGTATTTACTACGGCTTCGAGGAGCAGGGACATACGGGATATGGCGAGTCGGGAGATGACGTGCTTTGTGCGGCTCTTTCTGCAATGACGATGCTCATTATCAACGCTATTGAGGTTTCTTATGCTTCAAATGTTGACTATCATATCGATGAGACAACTACCGACATCCGTGTTATCGTAAAATCGGCTCTCCCTAAATATGAGAGTGACGAGAAGAAACAGTTTGCTGTTTCGGGACTTATACAGGCTTATTTCCTTCAGCTCATGGATTTACTCGAGGATAATTACGATTATCTCGACGTAAGAGAGATTGAAAGAGAAGTTTAAGTCGGTACTGCGGCGTAATGCCAATACTAATTATGGAGGTAACAAAAATGTTAAAGCTCAGTTTGCAATTCTTCGCTCATAAAAAGGGCGTAGGTTCTACTAAGAACGGCCGTGACTCCGAGTCCAAGCGTCTTGGCGTTAAGAAGGCTGACGGCCAGGCAGTTCTTGCCGGCAATATTCTTGTTAGACAGCGCGGAACTAAGATTCATCCCGGTACCAACGTTGGCATCGGTTCTGATGATACTCTCTTTGCGCTCGTTAACGGTAAGGTTAAGTTTGAACATATTACCGGTGGCAAGAAGCAGGTTAGCGTTTACGCTGACTAATTTTAAGGGGCTGTTGCTTTTGCGACGCCCCTAAATTTATATAATTTAAGTTTAAATCATAGGAGGATATAAATATGTCGATTTTGGTTACCGGTGGTACCGGTTATATAGGTTCTCATACTGTAGTAGAGCTTTTGTCGGCAGGAGAAAACGTAGTTATCGTCGATAATCTTTACAACAGTAAGCTTTGCGTTCTTGATAGAATCGAAGCGATTACAGGTAAGCGCCCCGCATTCGTTAAGTGTGATCTTCTTGACAAGGAAACGCTTGATAAGGTTTTCGCAGATTATCCCGATATTGATTCCGTTATTCACTTTGCAGGTCTTAAAGCGGTAGGCGAATCTTGCAAGATTCCTCTTATGTATTACCATAATAACCTTACGGGTACGTTCAACCTTTTGGATTGCATGGCAAAGCATAACGTTAACAGAATCGTTTTTAGCTCTTCTGCTACGGTTTACGGTGTTCCGAAAACTGTTCCGATCAAGGAAGATTTCCCGCTTTCTACAACGAATCCTTACGGTGAAACAAAGCTTATGATAGAAAGAATTCTTAAGGATTGCGCTACAGCGAACCCCGAGTTCTCCGCTTGTATTTTGAGATACTTCAATCCCATCGGCGCTCACGAGAGCGGTACTATGGGAGAGGACCCCAGAGGAATTCCCAACAACCTCTTGCCTTATATCGCAAAGGTTGCGGCAGGCAAGCTTGAATGCCTTAGCGTTTTCGGTGACGATTACGCAACTCCTGACGGAACAGGTGTTAGAGATTATATTCACGTTGTTGACCTCGCTCTTGCTCATCTTAAGGCTCTTGATTATACCGCAAAGACGAAGGGAATCGACTACTTCAATATCGGTACCGGAAATGGATATTCGGTTCTTGAAATGGTACGTGCATTCTCTGAGGCTTGGGGATCTGACGTTAAGTATAAAATTGTAGAGCGCCGTCCCGGTGACATTGCAGAGTGTTATGCTGATTCCTCCAAGGCAAAGGAATTGCTTGGTTGGGAAGCAGAGCGCGATCTTAAGGCAATGTGCGAAGACTCTGCAAGATGGCAGAGAATGAATCCTGACGGATATCCCGATTAATTAAAAAAATCAAAAGAGGTCGCTCATTTCTGCGTCGGCCTCTTTTGTTATGCAAAGTATCAAGTTTTACTAAAAAACGAAAGTTTAGGTATTTATTTTATGGCAGATTTGAAACATAAAAGATTTTTCCTTTTGGATATGGACGGTACGATATATCTTGATAACGACCTTTTTGACGGAACGTTAGATTTTCTTCAAAGGGTTCGTGATATTGGCGGAAAATATCTTTTTGTAACTAACAATTCATCTAAAGGTGTTGACGCTTACGTCAAGAAGCTTAACAACCTTGGAATAGTTGCCGATGAGTCTAATTTCTTGACATCAACCGATGCAACAATACTTTATTTAAAAACAAATTATCCCAACAAGCGCTTTTACGCGATGGGAACAAAATCCTTTTTAAAGCAGCTTGAAGGTGCCGGCGTAGACGTTGTAACCGATATATGCGATGATATTTTCGGAGTAATTATATCGAATGACAACGAGTTGAATTTCAAAAAGCTTGATGACGTGTGCCGTCTTTTAACCAATGGGGTGTCAGCTTATATCGCGACAAATCCCGATTGGGTTTGTCCCACCTCTTTTGGATACGTTCCCGATTGCGGTTCGTTTGCTTGGATGATAGAAAAGGCAACCGGCAAGAGTCCGTTTTTCATCGGCAAACCGCGTCCCGAAATGCTAAATCTTGCCACGGAGAAGTACGGATACACTAAAGAAGAGTCACTAATGGTTGGTGATAGGGTATATACCGATATTGCCGCAGGATATAATGCAAATATCGACACGGTGTTTGTATTAAGCGGTGAGGGAACTATGGAAGATGCGGAAAATACCGACACCAAGCCAACCTACATTATGAAAAATATAAGGGAATTATATAACAATATTTGTTAATTTGGAGTAAAAATGATAACAGTAAATAACGTTGCGTTTCAGTTTGGCGGTCAGCTTCTTTTCAAGGACGTTGACTTGAAATTCACCCCCGGAAATTGTTACGGAATAATAGGCGCTAACGGCGCAGGAAAATCCACCTTTTTGAGAATTCTTTGCGGCGAGCTTCAGCCCACAAAAGGTGAGGTAACAATTCCTCCTACAGTCAGAATGTCCGTTCTTAAACAGGACCACTTTGCTTACGAGGAATATACAGTACTTGACACGGTTATAATGGGAAACAAGCGTCTTTACGATATTATGAAGGAAAAGGACGCTATATACGCGAAGGAAGATTTCAGCGATGAAGACGGCATTCGCGCAGCAGAGCTTGAAGGCGAGTTTGCAGAGCTTAACGGTTGGGAAGCGGAGTCCGATGCATCAAAGCTTATTCAAGGTCTCGGTCTTACCGACGATATGCTTTATCTCAACATGTCCTCGCTTAAAGAAAGCGAAAAGGTTAAGGTTCTTTTGGCGCAGGCGCTTTTCGGCAATCCCGATATTATTCTTCTCGACGAGCCTACGAACGGTCTTGATATTGATGCGGTTATTTGGCTTGAGAATTTCCTCTCCGACTATTTCGGAACGGTTCTCGTAGTATCGCATGACCGTCACTTCCTTAATGACGTTTGTACTAACATCGTAGATATTGATTACAGCGGCATAAAGATGTACGTTGGTAACTATGAGTTCTGGTATGAATCAAGCCAGCTCATTCAGCGTATGATCAAGATGCAGAATAAGAAGAATGAGGAGAAAATCGCAGAGCTTCAAAGCTTCATTTCGCGTTTCTCTGCAAATAAATCAAAATCCCGTCAGGCTACTGCGCGTAGAAAGCTTATAGATAAGCTTACAGTCGAGGAATTACCCGCGTCTAGCAGAAGATATCCCTTCATTGGCTTCGATATGGATAGAGAACCCGGTAAGGAAATCCTCTTTGTAAACGAGCTTTCGAAGTTTATCGACGGAAACGTTATGTTCAAGGATCTCACCTTCAGAGTTTACAAGGACGATAAGATTGCCTTCCTCGGAAACGAAATGGCGCTTACAAACCTCTTTAAGATTCTCATGGAAGAGGAAACTGCAGATTCGGGAGAGTTCAAGTTTGGCGTTTCTATTACAACGTCCTATTTCCCCCACGATAATTCGAAATATTTCGACGGATGCAAGGATTCCATAATTGATTGGATGCGTCAGTATTCAAAGGACCAGACTGAAAGCTATTTGAGAGGATTCCTCGGAAAGATGCTCTTCTCGAACGAAGCTGTATTCAAGCAGGTTAACGTGCTTTCCGGAGGAGAGAAAGTTAGATGTATGTTCTCGAGAATGATGATGTTCGGCTCGAATATGCTTATTATCGACCAGCCCACCGACCACCTCGACCTTGAATCCATTACTGCAGTTAACAACGGAATGCAGAACTTCAAGGGAAATATACTCTTCACATCGCACGACTATGAAATACTCAATACCGTTGCAAATAGAATCATCGAAATTCTTCCCGACGGTAGTTTCATAGACAGAAAATGCACCTACGAAGAATATCTCGATTACAAGCGTTCGCTTAATGAGGGTGCAAATTAATAGTATATCCATTACATTGAATGTTTAGTTTGATATTAAAGCTTTGATTTTTTTGAGTGTTTTCTATAATATCGGAAGTTTTATAGGAATTTTCTCGATAATGCAAGTTTACTATTGACAACCTTCAACTAATGTGTTAAAATGTTACAGCGAGGAGCGAAATCCTCGCTAATAAGCGGGTGTGGCGGAACTGGCAGACGCGCTAGACTTAGGATCTAGTGGTACCAC
>JAZRDI010000072.1:0-10350 GCA_045660185.1 Eubacteriales bacterium
ATTGAAAACCGCGTATATTTACAAAAAAACAAGAAATTATGACTTTCAAATTGTTAACTTTTTGTTAACAATATAATATTTTTTAAAATCCCCTTGCAATTAAGCGCAAAACATTATAAAATATTTATAGATGTCTTATTATAATTTTATTATAATTAATTATATAAATATATTAATGGAGTGCTTAACATGGAATTTGATTTTGACACCGGTTATGAAAGCAATGTAAATATAAAAGTTGTTGGCGTTGGCGGCGGCGGAAACAACGCTGTTAAACGTATGATTCAGACAAATATCAGAGGCGTAGAATTTATCGCAATAAATACAGACCGCCAGGCTCTCATAGAGTCCTGCGCAGCTAAAAAGCTCGTTATAGGTAAAAACACCACGGGCGGTAAGGGCGCAGGCGCAAACCCCAGCATCGGTAAGCAGAGCGCCGAGGAATCTAAGGAAGAAATCAAAGAGCAGATTCAAGGCGCAGATATGCTCTTCATTACCGCAGGAATGGGCGGTGGAACAGGTACGGGAGCTGCTCCCGTAGTTGCAAAGCTCGCAAGAGAAATGGGCATTCTCACCGTTGGTATCGTAACCACTCCCTTCGCATTTGAGGGACGCAGAAGAATGTCTCAAGCTGAAGCAGGTATAGACGAGCTTGCAAAGGCAGTTGACTCGCTTATCGTTATTCCTAACGAAAGACTTAAGCAAATCGAGGCGGACAATCTCCGCGCAGACGCTGCTTTTGAAATCGCAGATGATGTTCTTCGCAAGGGCGTTCAGTCGATTTCCGACGTTATCAATTATCCCGGTTTCGTTAACCTTGACTTTGCTGACGTAACCGCAATAATGAAAAACGCAGGTTACGCTCACATGGGTGTTGGTCAGGCTAAGGGTGAGGACAAGGCAAGACTTGCTGCTACTATGGCAATCTTCTCTCCACTTCTTTCGACAAGTATCGCAGGCGCAACCGGAGTTCTTATAAGCATAACCGCTTCGCCAGATATTCAGCTTAGCGAAATTGACCTTGCATCTCGCATGGTTCACGAAGAGGCTCATCCCGACGCTAATATCATTTGGGGTACTTCGTTCGACGAAACGATGAATGACGAAATCCGTATAACCATCGTTGCGACCGGATTCACCAACAAAAACGAAACTCTTGCGGCAGAAAACACGCCTAAGGCAACCGCAACCGTTGAAACTCCCGTAACGGCAAATGACGTTTTTGCATCCACTCCTGTTATCGAGTCGGTTGAAGAAAAGTTTGCTCCCACGGCGACATACACTGCTCCTACGTCCGCTCCCTCTTATTTCGAATTCACGAAGACGGAAGAGCCCAAGGTAGAAGCTCCTGCACCCACGCCGGCACCCGCTCCTGCTCCCGCAGAGCCTGTAGCTGAAGCTCCTAAGGAAGAGGACAAGACTGCAAGATCCTCCTACCAGGAATATAATAACATCTTCGACTTCATAAGAAGAATTAAAAAGTAAGAATGTGTTTTTCCGATAGTCCAGAAAAACTTGACTTTACGGAAATTTGAAAATCATTCCCAATATAAAAAGCGCAAACCGCACGGGATACCGATTAAAGTTATCATGCGAAGATTTGCGCTTTTTGCTTTGTTTTTCTTTCTTTTGATTCCACTCAAACGTTTATTTTAAGCTTCTTTAGGTATTAAACATTTCCACAACAGTTTTGTAATATTTTTAATACGTTTTCCACATTGTGAATATCGTTTTCTTTTGTTTTTTTTGTGCTTTAAGCGTGTTTTTCTCGTTTTTGAGGTCGTTATAACGGAATCGTGTAGATTTTGTGTGTATTTCTTTTTCAAGCAAATGTGGAAAAAGTCTCCTTTCAACACAAACCCACAACGAATTTTTGTTACAACGGAAAAATATATATGCGGTTTTTTCGCGTTTTAAATAAAAAAAGCAGTGTACAATTCCGCACAAATCAAAAAAAATAAGACTATGCAATTTCGAACCGAACAAAAAAGCGAACTGATTAATAAAAGCAAAAATCCGCGTAGAGTAAAAACTGCATTACTATTGCATAAAAGCAAGAATCTGCAGTTCTATATCTAATAGGATAAAAGTATGCACTTCCCTACAGTATAAAAAACACACTTCATACCAAATAAAAAATAAGAGTCTGCGCTTCCCTACTTCAAGGTACGCAGACTCTTATTTTTTGAAAGTTATTACTGAACTATGTAAACAATAGCTCCTGCAAGCATACCTGCAACGAGAGCGAACAAAGCTGCACCTGCAATAACCTTAACTGCAAGAGAATTTTTGTCAAACTTCTTCATTTTTTTATCCCCTATCATTTTTTATTATTCGATTTATAATACTTCGCTAATTGAGCGGTAATATTTTTTCCGTTATTTCGCATTTTAATCGGAAGGAATGTATTTACAAGCGACAATCCCCTTGCGACGCAATCTGCAGGGTTATTTGCCGTTGTAACGCTAACGCCAAGCACCTTGGCAAGCATTTTATCAAGTCCGTAGAGTTGAGCGCCGCCACCGGTGAATACGATACCGTTGGCAAAGATTTCTTCTACGTAATCTATTGGTATGCGCTTAACCGAATTTGCAACCGCTTGTATAAATGCGAGCAACGGTTTTTCAAACACACCCAATATATCCTCGCTTGATACCGACATTTTTATTTTATTGCCGGTTAAAGCAAGAGTACCCGTAATAGTGATAGGGTCGGCATTTCTTCCTTCCCATACAGCGCCTATTCCCTCTTTTATGGCCTTTGCATCAACGAGCGATATATTTAACTCGCCTTGCTCAAGTATGTATTCCTGAACTGCCTCGTCAAATGCCTCTCCGCCTATATCGACGGAATCGGAATAAAGGATATTCCCTTGATGCAAAACAGCAATCTCGGTTTTAGATGCGCCGACGTTTACGGATACCGCGCTGATAGTCGGTGAATACCCTGCGCCTATCAAGCCTGCCATTGCTCTGTCAACGAAAAAGCATTCCTTAACTCCCTCATCGTAAAACATGAGCGCAAGCTCGTTTTGCTGTTTAGTATTGAAACTGCTTGATACTCCTACAACAGCTCGTACGTTTTCAGAAATCTGCACCGCTTTAAGAGCGGCTCTGATTATTTCCTTGGTAAAATCCGCAGAATAAAGAATACCGTTCTTAAAAGGGCGTACTAATATTCCAAGACTCGCATTTTCGGGCGAAAGCGCGTCCCTTCCCACAGAAACGATGCGACGGGTATTTTTATCTATTATGGCAATAGACGGCTCACGGTCAACTTCAAGCGATGCATCGCTTATGGCTATATTCGCATATCCAAGGTCAAGACCTATTTTGGTTACCATATCGCTTCCTTTCTGTTTTTTAAAGTATCACATATTATATTATAGTATATTCTTTTGCAAATTTCAAGCGTATTTACAAAAAATTACGCGTTTTAATTATAATTTGTATTTTTTCTTATTTCAAAGCTTATTCTTCAAAGTTTTAGCGATTATCGTAAGCGAGGATTCGTTCCTTAAGAGTCGTATAGCGCTTAAGCTCGCTGTTATTGGAAACCATCTTAAAAACTATGTCCGCTCTTCCAACCATTATAACCATCTTTTTCGCTCGCGTAACCGCGGTGTATAAAAGATTTCGCGTCATAAGCATTGGCGGACACGAATACATGGGTATTATTACAACCTGATATTCACTTCCCTGACTCTTATGCACGGTTATAGCGTACGCAAGCTCAAGCTCATCAAGTAGGTCAAATCCGTACGTTGCTATTCTTTCATCAAACCTTATTCGCATCGTAGATTCGCTGATATCTATATTTTCGATAACGCCTATATCTCCGTTGAATATTCCCATTCCCTCTTGCGAGCCGCGACGCCACTCTATATCGTAGTTATTGACGGTTTGCATAACCTTATCTCCAACTCTGAAAAGCGTGCCGTGAGCGCTTTTTTCCGCTTTTGACTTCGAGGCGGGATTTATCTTAGCCTGAAGCTCCGCGTTTAATATTTCAACTCCGCCTGCGCCTTTTTTCGAGGGCGTAATAATTTGTATTCCCTCTTTAATGGAGCTTCCGTATTTAGCGGGAAGACGCTCGGTTACAAGAGAAGCAACGGTTTTTGCAATTTCCCTCTCATACGCTCGGGAAACGAAGAAGAAGTCTCCGTTTACAGAAGCTAAATTAGGAACTTCGCCTTGATTTATTTTATGCGCGTTCGTAACTATGAGGCTTTCCTTCGACTGCCTGAATATCTCCGTCAACTCCACCGTTCTGAATCTTTCCGATGAAATCAAATCCGAAAGAACGTTTCCCGCTCCAACGCTTGGAAGCTGATTGGCATCTCCTATGAGAACAAGACGAGAACCTCTTCTTAACGCCTTAACAAGTGCCTCCATAAGATTTATATCTATCATAGACGCCTCGTCAACTATACATACCGACTCGTCAAGCGGATTCATCGCGTTTCTTCCAAATCTTACGTCAAGCTCGCCCTTTTCCATTTCGAGCATTCTGTGTATCGTTTTTGCCTCTGCACTCGTTGCCTCGCTCATACGCTTTGCCGCTCTTCCGGTGGGAGCTGCGAGAACTACTTTTTGATTCAAATTTTTAAATAGCGCTATGAGTGCCTTAACTATAGTAGTTTTTCCCGTTCCGGGACCGCCCGTAATTATGGTAACTCCGCCGCGCATTGCTTCGTATATTGCTTTTTTCTGAAGCCTTTCGTATGTAATTCCCAAGCTAAATTCGAGATTTTCAATAAGGGACAGAATATCATCTCCCGAAAAGCTCGGTGCAGATGAATCCACGTTATTAAGTCTTCTTGCTATGTAGTCCTCTATATCGTTAACCTCGGTGGTCATAACGTACGAGATTTCACTCACGTTATATACCGAAAACTCACCGAGCTTTATAAATCTGTGCAATTTTTCGGCAACGGTATCCTCCGCTATTCCGAGCGTTTCGCTCGATGCCTTTATAAGCTTATCCATCGGTAAGCAGGTGTGACCGTTGCTTTGCGCGTTATAATTTAAAACGTATGTAATTCCGCTTCTGACTCTAAAGCTATTTTCCGCGGTAAATCCAAGGCGCATCGCTATTTCGTCTGCTTTTGCAAAGGGCAAGCTATTTTCTCCCTCGCAAAGAATATAAGGATTCTTTGTTATCAGTCCTACCGCACCCGAACCGAGCTTCTTATATACTCTCGTTGCTTCGGGAATAGTCATATAGTCCTTACAGAACATTACAACGCCGCGAACCTCGTTTTGCTCCATAAAGGATTCGGATATAGACGCTGCCTTCTTTCTCGTAATTCCGGGAATGTCTGCAAGCCATTCGGGGTGGTTTTCAATTACCTCAAATGTATCGCTACCAAACCTTTCTACTATCTTTTTGGCGGTAGCAGGGCCTACACCCTTTACTGTTCTTGAGGACAAATACTGCAAAATGCCCTCGGTTTCCTTCGGGAGCGTTTTTTCATACGATTCTATGACGAACTGCTTTCCGAATTCCTTGTGATAACCCCATCTGCCTTGCAACACTACGCACTCTCCTGCAAACGGAATCGGCATAGTACCCACTGCAGTTATTATGAGGTTGTTTTCCAAGGAGATTTCAAGTACGGCATAATCATTGCCATCATTGTAGTATATAACGTTATCTATAGTCCCCTTAAGGGTTTCTAATGCATTTGCGCTTTCCCGATCTGCCATATTCTCATCTCCTTTCCATATCAACTAAATTCCCCGCTGGGCTATTTCAACCATTCGGGGAATTTAAAGTAAACTCAAATATTAAAGACACATTTCCTTAAGCTTGTCTGCTATATCGCAGATTTCCCACTTAACACCGAGATCCTCTCTGCCCATGTGTCCGTAAGCGGCAAGCTCTTTGTAAATAGGCTTACGCAAATCAAACTTATTGATTATCGCAGCAGGACGAAGGTCAACAAGTTTTGCAACCGCCTCCGAAATCTTCGACTCGGGGCAAACGGCAGTACCGAAGGTTTCTATCATTACAGATACGGGCTTTGCAACGCCTATAGCGTACGCAATCTGAACCTCGCACTTTTTAGCAAGCCCCGCTTTAACAACGTTCTTTGCTACGTATCTTGCAGCGTAGGACGCGCTTCTATCCACCTTAGTGGGATCTTTACCCGAGAACGCTCCGCCGCCGTGACGGGAATATCCGCCGTATGTATCAACTATAATCTTTCTTCCCGTAAGTCCCGTATCTCCGGTAGGTCCGCCGATAACGAATCTTCCCGTGGGATTAACGAAGATATTTACCTTTCCGTCAAGAAGCTCCATGGGAACTACGGGAAGGATTACCTTATCTATGATGTCCTTACGAATCTGTTCGTGAGAAACGTCCTCACTGTGCTGCGAGGATACAACTATCGTATCTACTCTTACGGGTTTATCACCGTCATACTCCACGGTTACCTGCGTTTTTCCATCGGGACGGAGATAAGAGAGAGTTCCGTTCTTTCTTACCTCTGTAAGTCTTTTTGCAAGTCTGTGAGAAAGAGATATGGGAAGAGGCATAAGCTCGGGGGTTTCATCGCAAGCAAAACCGAACATAAGTCCCTGGTCACCTGCTCCGGTATCAAGCTCATCGTTCATTTCACCGTCTTTAGCTTCTATGCATTTATCAACGCCCATAGCAATATCGGGACTCTGCGCGTGGATTGAGCTAAGCACCGCGCAGGTACTTGCATCAAAGCCGTATTTAGCTCTTGTGTAACCGATTTCGGACACTGTATCACGAACTATCTTCTGAATATCAATCGTAGCGGTAGTTGTTATTTCTCCCATTACGTTTACGATACCGGTGGTAGCGAAGGTTTCGCAAGCAACTCGGCTCATCGGGTCTTGACGAAGTATCTCGTCAAGAATTGCATCGGAAATCTTATCGCATATTTTATCGGGGTGTCCCTCGGTTACAGATTCCGACGTAAATAATCTTTTAAATTCTGACATTTTATTTTCCTTTCGTGTCACCTTACCAAACAAAAAATCTCGGAGCGCCAAAGCTTCCCGAGACCAAAAAACACTCATCTACAGGAATTGGCACCTTATATACACAGGTTGCCGGGCTTCATAGGGCCAGTCCCTCCGCCGCTCTTGATAAGGATATTGAATTTTTAACGCTAATATTCTATCACATTTTGCGACAAATTGCAATAGCTTTTTTATATTTTCTAAAATTTTCTTAATTTAATATCCTTTTATTTAAAATTGCCCTCGTTTTCAGGTATATTTCTATGTGGGCTACACAGACGTCGCCGCAGTATATTGATTTTATTTGCGTGTATTTCACGCGCACTAAAAGAAATCAATCTTATTTTCTTCGCCGCAGTTTCGCAGTAGTCTTTTTTGCGGTTTGTAACGCTTACTTTTGCGCGTATTGACAACACTGCGTTTTTTTGATATAATAGTCTTACCGAAATTGAAAGGAGAGTGAACTAGGTGAACAGACAACGAAAAAATTCGAAGCTTTTTTACACAGCTCGCGGCGCGCTTGTATTTATGTGGTTTTTCATAATTTTTAAGCTCACCTCTTTGTGTATTCAATTACACGCGTATTCGATAACCTCGAAAGACGTCAGTATCTTTTCGGGACTTCCCGAATACGTCACTTACCTCACCGCATCGGTTTCTGCGATATTTATATTCAATTCGGTCGCGCTGATGTTTTCCACTTTTGATAACGACGAGATTGAAAACTTTCTTGAACGCGAAGTTAAATCGGTTTCTTTTAGAGATGAAACGAAGCTTCTGTTTTCAACACCTCACATATTAGCGGAAATAATCACTACACTTTCGTTGGTTTCCGTAACTGCAGTTATCGGTGGTTTTTCGGAAATCGGGAATATATTTTTTAACGGCGCTCACCGTGGCGGTTGGTTTCCTCTCGTTATAATCACCCCTATTTGCTTTCTCCTTGTATTAACCTCAAAGTATGAGGCAAGACGCTATTGGTGTTACCTCAATAAGACATGTAATTTGGAAAGAGTTACCTCACCGAAAAGTTTTTATAAGAGATTCGCCTTAATTTTCTTCCTTTACCCTATAGTCTTCCCATATTCACCGCTACTTGTCTTTTTCGCTATTTCCTTGTGCTCTATTATCGTAAGCCTTTTCGGTGCTTTGACATTGATAGGATTTTTCGTCCTTGTATGCGCGTGTATCACTTTTGGGCTTTTACTCCCTGCTATAAAAAGCTCGAGACGAAAAAGAAAGCTTATTAATTCCGTAAACGAAATTGCAAAGGAATCGGGTTACACAGTAAAATGGCACTCCGACAACGCAAACAAACGAGTATTCAAATTTGACCTTACCCTTGGTGAAAAGGAATTCAACTGTTTGGTTATCGCTACTAAACGAAAAGGAGTTCCTCTTATTTTCACCTCTGCCACAAATGCCTACTTTGAGCATAGACTCGGAACACGCGAGCATCACATTTCGATAAACCGCCAAATAGACTTTTTCTTACACGGAAACGGCACTAAAATAATTATCGTAAATCCAAGTCCAAAATACGTTTTCGTAACCGACGGACTCAAAATGCAAAAGGTTTCATCGTCAGATAGAATATGGAATCATACCGTTCACGATAACGTATCATTTCTCGGCTCAATGGATAGAAAATGTCTAGATAAATATAGCGTGCATAATGATTAAAATGCTTTATTATTTCACGCTGCTCTTTGGGATAAAACATATTTTCAAATTTCGGAAATTCTTTTGTAAGCTCCCATATACAAAAATAAAGCCGTTAAAATTCAATAAAAAACAAAATCCCCATACTTTCTTTGCCAAATCGGAGCTAAAGAAATCTTGGGGATTTTATGTTTGTTTCAAGGCAATTACTTACTGAAAGTAAAAACTGCGGTAATTAGTCTATGGTTACATGCTTGGGCAGACCAAGCTCATATTTGACGTTAGTTTCTCCCATAATAAGAGGCTTAAGATAGGATATACATTTTTCCGTGATACCGTTGCCCGCTTCGTTTATGTAATCCTGCGGAACTGTTTTTATCGCGTTCGCTATCTTGGAAATATCTGCGATACCATATGTTACGGAATACTCTTCCCCTTCGGCTCTGTCTATAGTTGCCATAACGCCGGTTTCACCCTTAATTGCGTACGCAACGCCTGCCATACCTACACCTACGGATTCCTCGACGTCTGCGCCCGATGCGATATGAGCCGCGCAACGCTGGGGAAGGCTTAACTCTATTGAACGAACCTTGCATCCGATTCTTTCTTTTACAATACTTTCAAGCACCTTTCCCGTGCCCGAAAGATATTTGTGACCAAATGCGTCAACCGCGCCCGACTGTCCGCCACTGCCTACGTATTCTCCGTCTGCAAATCGTATTCCCTCTGAAGCACATACGAGAACTGCGGGATTCTTTTCCATAGCTTCCTTAACAGATGCTACAAACTCCTCTGTATCGAAGGTTCTTTCGGGAAGGTATATAAGATTTGGGGCGCTACCCGTAAGCGCGGGCAAGCCTGCAGATGCGGTAAGCCAACCCGCATCTCTACCCATTATCTCAACGATAGTTACCGCCTTTACTGTATATACGTTTACGTCGCAAAGAATTTCCTTAACGGTAGTTGCAACAAATTTTGCCGCAGAACCGAAGCCGGGAGTGTGGTCTGTTGCCATAAGGTCATTATCAATAGTCTTTGGGATTCCTACAACGCGAAGCTCGTAATCGTGAGTTTTCGCATACTCGGAAAGCTTAAGAACGGTATCCATAGAATCGTTACCGCCGATGTAGAAGAAGTATCTTATATCGTACTTTTTCAAAATCTCGAATATTTTTTCATACGTTTCACCGTCAACATCATGACCCTTAAGCTTTCTTCTGCAAGAGCCGAGAGCTGCTGCGGGAGTTGTTTCAAGGACGGAGAGCCATTCCTCGTCAAAGAAGCGCTCGCCAAGGTCTCTGAAGTCCTCTTTGAGAAATCCTTCGATTCCGTTTTTCATTCCGTAGAGCGTTTTTATAGCGCCCGACTTGTGTGCCTCGGCGCATCCCTTAATAACGCCCGAAAGAGTTGCGTTTATCGCAGAAGTCGGTCCGCCCGACTGTCCTACTACAGCATTTCCGATAAGCATATCAAAATCCTCCAAAATCTAAAATTCAAAATTTATTTTTAGGCAGAACTTCGGTTGTATCAAAGTTCATTAGACAAAACGCTTTTTATCACTTCTTTATTTGAAGCTTTTTAAACGCTTTTATTTGAGCAAATCCTTCTCTGTAAAGTCATATTTTGAGTTGCAGAAATGGCATACTGCGGTAAGCACTCTCGGCTTTCCCTCGCGCTCCTGCTCGTCCAA
>JAZRDI010000073.1:0-167345 GCA_045660185.1 Eubacteriales bacterium
ATTGAACTATGCTTCTGCCACACCTAAAACCACGAATCCCGTAGCTTATTATTACTACAGAAATGCCGACGGTGTTATATACAAAAACACAATATCAACCAAGGCAACAAGCGGACGCGAAGAGTTTACGTATGACGGTTACGATAGATTAATCGGCAAGCAAGCATACTTTAGTGTTTCGAATAATACCTCACGCTATTTCGATAACGATACAACGTATACGTACAAAAGCACCTCAAACGGAGCAAACACTTCTGCTCTCGTTGAGAAACATACGAGTTATATAAACAACAGTTTGTCATTCGAAAACGTTTACAGCTATGAATCGAATGGAAATATAACTAAAATACGTTACAATGACGGAACTGAAATACGTTATGTTTACGATGATATAGGTCAGCTTATTCGTGAGGATAATGAGAAATACAATCTTACTTATCTATACGAGTATGATAATGCGGGAAATATTACTGCAGTTAAAACTTGTAATCTTGCCGCTGCGGGTATTACACCCACAGTAATTGTAACTAAAAACTATACCTACTCTTCGAGCAGCTGGGGAGACTTGCTTACAAATTACGACGGCGTAAATATAACCTATGATGAGATAGGCAACCCATTAAGCTATTTCAATGGTTCGGACTACACGTTCACTTGGAGCGGCAGAAAGCTTGTTGGAGCGGTGTATAATTCTAACACGTATTCGTTCACCTATAATGAAAACGGTTATAGAACGAGTAAAACAAAGAACGGTGTTACTACAACCTACTACCTTAACGGCAGTCAGATAATGGCGGAAGAAACAAACGGAAACGTAACCGTTTATCTGTACGATATTAACGGCTCTCCGATAGGTATGCAATACCACGCAGCTACTGCGGGTGAATACGATTGGGAAGTATATTGGTATGAGAAGAATCTTCAAGGTGACGTAGTTGCAGTTTACAATGATTACGGAACAAAGCTTATTGCATACGAATATGACGCTTGGGGCAATGCTGCAATTTACTACTACAATAATAGCTTTAACACCAAAGCAGCAGATAATCCATTGACGTATAGAGGTTACTATTACGATAACGATTTAGGTCTTTACTACCTCGGAACAAGATATTACGATTCTTGGGTGAAAAGATTTATTAATGCTGATAAAGTAATGTCCGGAGCAAACGGAGAACTCAACGGCTCTAATCTCTATGTATATTGCTTCAATAATCCGGTAAATTTGACTGACGGTGTCGGCACATGGCCGGAGTGGGTCGAAAAAACCGTTAAAGCGGTGTCTGTAGTTGTTGCAGTTGCTGCGGGAGTTGCAACTGTAACTGCGGTGTCGGCTGTTACGGCGGGTACTGGAAGTGTTGCAGCTGTATATTTTTATTCTACTTTACTAGGTATAGCGTTAAGCGGAATAAATGGGGGTATAGCAAGTGAATCTAAAGGAGATAGTTATGCTAACGGTTGTTTAGGTGGTGCTGTAGGTAGCACAATACAATCGTTTTGTTCAAAACCTGTAGTTGGAGCAATAGCAGGTGGAGTAATTGGTTCAGCGATTGGTACTACGGTAACAGATTTTATGAATAATATAGACCCGTATTCTTCAAACTCTTCTGCAAAGGAAATTGGCATAAATGCGCTAAAATCTGGAGGGAAGGCTTTGGTTACAAGTTCAATTACTGCGTATGTCGGTGTAGCTTCTGATATGGCAGTTAAAGAGGGATCAGCAATGGAAACTTACACATACGGATTTGGTGAAGCAGTTAAGGTATTCTTCGGATGGATCGATGATGCTATAGTATGTTTTTGGGAGTAGAACTATGAAACATAAAAGATACGGAAAAAGACAATTTTCACATTTGTTAAGAATTATTTTACCAATATTTCTATTATTTTGCATGTCGATTTTAGGTGTCATATTGGATGCACCCGCATTTACAATAGGCGCTCCATTGATATATGCAATAGTATTTATTTTAATGAGCGTCACGCAAGATTATGAAAAATTCACTATAAATAAAGATTCAATCATTGCTTATAAATTGTTTAAAAAAAGGGAAATTGAACTTCCTAACAAAATGCTTTTGATTGTTTCGCACGCTGAAATATCTCCGTTACTTGTGCCATCAAGTCCTTTTAAAGAAGTAGGAATTAAGCTTTTGAAGAATCAATATGCAATTTCAATTTTACAAGACACAACAGTGGAAGAAGTTTTGAGTCTTTTACACAAAAGTCTTTTCAAAAAACCTACCGCAACAACTATACGCCAAATTTTCTATGGTTATCGTTATGTGTATGGTTTTGTTTTTAATGATACTTTGCTAAAAGAATTGATTGGTAACAAAGAAGCGACAATGATTATTCCGAAATCATTATCAGACAAAATATCTTTAAAAAACATCACGGTAAAAAACATTTACATTGATGATGCTCTATAACTATTACACGAAAGTCGATTAAAAACACATTAAAAAGAGGCAAAATGAGAACAATTGTTTGCAAATTAAATACGATTGCCCAAGTTTTGCCTCTTATTACATTCGTTAAACTTTGTTGTGACATAAAAAGCATACGCTTATACAGAGCGATAGACGGGTCATAATTCTAACATGTATCCGTTCTTGTGTAACGAAAAGGAACTCCAAAAACAGACAGTGACGATGTCCCTATAATTTTCGTTGAGCATTCACCCCAACATTTATTATAGAACCAACAAAATAAACGAAGCCCTTCGGTAGCATTAGCTTAACCGAAGGGCTTTTTCTAACGGCTATTTGTCAATAGCTTGGGTTTAAAAGATTATGTGTCAGAAAATGCTTTTAAAATTTAATTATGCGCCAATAGGAAAGAATTCCTTTTTCTTAATATCAAAGCATTTCTGTGATAGTGTGGATTTGTTTTAATATCCAAGTATTTCCGTGATAGTGTGGATTTGTTTTAATATCCAAGTATTTCTGTGATAGTGTGGATTTGTTTTAATATCCAAGCATTTCCGTGATAGTGTGGATTTGTTTTAACATTAAAGCATTTCTGCGATGTCGTAGATGAGTCTTTCGCTCTTTTCCCAGCCGAGGCAGGGGTCGGTGATGGATTTGCCGTAGACCTCGTTGGCGGAGATTTTTTGGCAACCGTCTTCAATATAGCTTTCTATCATAAGACCCTTGACGAGCTTTTTGAAGTCGGGATTGTAGATTCTGCTCTCCAAAATTTCCTTTGCGATACGCGTTTGCTCGAGGTATTTTTTGCCCGAGTTCGCGTGGTTTGTATCAATGATACAAGCGGGATTTGCGAGTCCCGAGGAAGCATACATTTCGGAAAGCGCGGCAATGTCCTCGTAATGATAGTTGGGGTGGGATTTACCCTGCTTGTCCACGTATCCGCGGAGAATTGCGTGCGCGTAAGGGTTACCCTCGCTCTCAACCTCCCAGCCTCTGTAGCAGAAAACGTGCGAGGTTTGAGCCGCTTTTATGGAATTCATCATAACGGAAAGGTCGCCTGCGGTGGGGTTTTTCATTCCAACGGGAACGTCAAGACCGCTCGCGGTAAGTCTGTGCTGCTGGTTTTCAACGCTTCGTGCGCCGATGGCAACGTAAGCAATTATATCCGAAAGGTATCTGTGGTTTTCGGGGTAGAGCATTTCATCAGCGCAGCCGAAGCCGGTTTCCTCGATAGCGCGCATGTGCATCTTTCTTATTGCAACGATGCCCTTAAGCATATCGGGCGCACTGTTGGGGTCGGGTTGATGGAGCATACCCTTGTAGCCCTCGCCCGTGGTTCTCGGCTTGTTCGTGTATATTCTCGGAACGATAAGGATTTTGTCCTTAACCTTCTCTTGAACTCCGCGTAAACGGTAGATGTAATCAAGAACGGAATCCTCGTTGTCTGCGGAGCAAGGGCCGATAACGAGTATAAACTTATCGCTCTTTCCCGCGAAAATATCCTTCATCTCGGTAAGACATGCCTCGCGCGTGCTTATAACCGTCGCAGAAGCGGGGAATTCTTCCTTTATTTCCATTGGTATGGGAAGCTTTCTGTAGAAATGCATATTCATATTTTTGTACCTCGGTTTCTTTTAACTTTTTAAGGCGTTCGTTGGTTTGACTCTTCCAACTCTTCGGTAAATACCAAAGCTTTCGGTTATAAGCTTCAAGCTTTTGGTTTATCAAAAAGCTCGCGCCTCTTCGTTGCTTTAATCATTTCCGTCATCATGCCCTCGCGGTCACCGTCATTGAGCATCTTGCGGAAGAGTGTAAATTTCTCAATAAACGCGTCCATTTCGGATAGCAATGCGTCCTTGTTAAGCATAAAGAGCTCGCTCCACATGACCTCGTTTATCTTCGCAATTCGTGTGAGATCGCGGAAGGAATCTCCCGTATATTTTTCAAGCCCCGACTTTTCATTAGCGTTCATAAGCACCACGGCAATGCAGTGCGTAAGCTGAGAAAGAAAGGCAATCATTTCGTCATGTTCTTCAATTGAAAGCTCGCTGATTTTTGAAAAACCAAGTGCTTTTCCGAGCGAAATGCAAACATTAGTTGCATTTTTGGTGTTTTTATCTGTAGGAACAACGATATAGTTCGCGCCCTTGAAGACCTCCGCGTTGCTAAATTCAACGCCGCTTTTTTCACGTCCTGCCATCGGGTGAGCAGAGATAAATTCCACTCCCTCGGGCATAAGCTCCTGCACTACCGAAACAACGTTACTCTTAACACCCGTAACGTCGGTTATTATAGTCCCCTTTGAGAAAAGGCGGCGATGCTCCCTTACCCAGTCAATAAAAATATGAGGGTAAAGAGAGAAAATTATAAGCTCGGATTCCTTGATCAGAGCCTCGTCGATTTGTGTCGTACCGAACTCTATCATACCGCGCTCCATTGCGTAGTCTATATCGCATTCGTTCTTGGTAATACATCTGACGTGCTTGAATCCCGACGAGGTAAGCGCCGCCGCGTAACCGCCGCCGATAACTCCAAGACCGACTATTAAAATTTTAGTGTCCTTTGTGAGTTCAGTCATAAAGTTCAACCTCGATTCCCGCGTTTTTAATATCCCCGAAAAAGTCGGGGTAGCTCTTCTTCACCGCCTCTGCGCCCTCGATAGTACCGCCGTATTTTGAGGCAAGAACGGATAGGGACATAACGACTCTGTGGTCGTTATGCGAAAGAAGAACTTCGCTCGGCGCGTGAAGTGTCGATTTTTTTACCGTCACGCTATTTTCAAATATTTCAATATCCGCGCCGAATTTCTTAAGCTCGTTTGCCATAGCTTCGGCACGGTCGCTTTCCTTTATTTTGAGTCTTGCAGTTGAAGTAAAGGTCGCGCCGTTGTTGTCTGCGGCAACTGTGAAAAGTATAGGTGCAAGGTCGGGGCAGTTTTCAATATCAATAGTGGGAGCGCCTTCTTTAAGAAGCTTGTAAAACTCTCGATATGCCTTATCGCCTTGCTTCGAATCCTCAGAAAGTCCTAAAGCCTCGACTCGCGAGCCGAAAAGATTCATAGCCTCAATAAACGCGCCCGCCGAATAATCGCCTTCAACCGAAACGTTCGCGCCGGAATACTTCTGGTTTCCCGCGATTTTTATAGTAAGCTCGTCTTCAAAATGAACCTTGACTCCGAATTTTTCAAGCGCGTCAATCGTCAAATCAACGTATGATTCGCTTGCAAAGGGCGGTATGATTTTTATCACGCTGTCCCCGTCGGTGAGGGGAAGAGCGAAGAGAAGTCCGGTTATAAACTGACTGCTGACGTTGCCGTCAACCGTATATTCACCCGACGGCAAAGGTCCGTCAATGAAAAGCGCCTTGCCGAATTTTTTCAGAAGAAGCTCGCGCTCCTCAAAGATTTTTTCATATACCGAAATCGGACGGCTTAAAAGCTTTTCAGTTCCGCCGAGAGTCACCTTCGCGCCCGAAAGAGCCGCTATGGGAATTATAAATCGAAGCGTACTGCCGCTTTCTCTGCAGTAAAGAATCTCGCTCGGCGCAGTTGTTCGCATATCTCTGCCGCGAACTGTGAAGCAATCGCCATCGGACTCAATCGTAGCTCCCAAGGCTCGAAGGCAGTCAACGGTTGCCAAAACGTCCTCGGATTTTGTGATACCGCTGATTTTGCTTTCGTCGCTCGATAGCGCAGCCGCTATAAGAAGTCTGTGCGCAACGCTTTTAGATGTGGGAACGGTTATCTCTCCGTGAGCCGCGCTCGGCTTTATCACCGCCCTCATTTTTTGCCTCCTATAAGAAGGTCGCATGCATCAAGATAGCCTTCAAGTCCGCGCCCGGTAATAGTGCCGATGCAAGCGCGTCTTATATAGCTTATCTGTCTAAAATCCTCGCGCTCCTCAACCTTTGAGATATGAACCTCAACCGTCGGGATGTTCACCGAAAGCACCGCGTCAAGCAGAGCAATGCTCGTGTGAGTGTAAGCACCGGGGTTGATAACTATGCCGTCTGCTCCCTCAAAATAAGCCTCGTGTATTTTGTCAACGAGGTCTCCCTCGTGATTCGACTGATAAAAAACGGTTTGTACTCCAAGCTTATCGCAGTGCGCGCGTATAAGCTCGCAAAGCTCGTTATAGCCGCGGTTTCCGTATTTCGCCGGCTCGCGTATGCCGAGCATATTGAGATTTGGCCCGTTAATTACGTATATTTTCATATTGGTTCTCCTTAATTTAGAGATTTCCTAATTTAAAAAGTCGGCTAAAATCATTTCCGCAACTTCCTCGGGAGTTCCCGATGCATCAATAACTTTGTCGGCGGAAGATATATATATTGAATACCTCTCGCGGAATCGGGTTTCGATAGCCTCTTTGGTCGAAGCGGTTGGTCTGTCCTCGGTGGGAATAAGCATTTCAAGGGGTCTATTTAGGAAGTAGATACGTCCGTTTTCAGAGAGTGCCTTTACGTTTTCGCTTCTCAAAATAGCACCGCCTCCGGTAGCGATAACCTTTGCGCTTTCGATTGCCGCCTTCTTGACAGCCCTCGATTCAATGTCGCGGAACACCGCCTCTCCATCGCTTTCAAAGATGTCGGGAATGCTTCTTTTTTCTTCGGTTACTATTATACTGTCGGTATCAAGAAGCTCGCGTCCAAGTCTATCCGCAAGGATTTTTCCAACCGTGCTTTTGCCCGAAGCGGGCATACCGATAAGAACTATATTCTTCTTTTCTGCGGAAATTTTCTCGAAAACCCTTTTAGAAAGAGTGTCGGGATAGGTTGTATCAAGGAAGTATTCCGAAGCCTTAATCCCTTGCATAACGAGCATATAAAGTCCGCCCGAGGCAGAAATTCCGCGAGCCTCCGCGTCTAAAATAAGAGGTGTTTTTTGCGGATTGTATATAGCGTCAAGAACTCCTTCAAGTTTGTCAAAAGGCGTAATATCTATTGGTTTATCAAACGCATTCGGGAACATTCCGACAGGCGTTGTGTTGATAATTATATTCGAATCTGTGTGGTATTTGTAAACATCTGTGTACAAAACAGTGTCATTTCCGCTTTTTCTTGAAGCTTTGATTATCTCTTTCGCTCCGTTTGCTTTAGCAACGGCATAAGCGGTTTTTGCCGTTCCGCCGCTGCCGAGAATCAAAACCTTTTTTCCCTCGAAAGAAATACCGACAAGCGAAGCGAGTGCATTCATTCCGTAAAAGTCGGTGTTGTAGCCGAAAAGCTTGCCGTCTCGATTTACGATAGTGTTTACTGCGCCGATAAGCTTTGCTCCCTCGTCGATATAAGAGAGGTAGGGAATAACCACCTCTTTATAAGGAATGGTCACGTTTATAGCAAGGAAATCCCGCGCTCTCATAAACGCGTCAACCTCGCTCGGAGCAAGCTCGCAAAGCTCGTATTCGTAGTCGGCAATATGAGAGTGAATTTCCTTTGAAAAGCTATGTCCGAGATGCTCGCCTATGCATCCGTATTTCATTTGAGCATCATCCTTTCAAATAATCTGTTCCGTATCTCGTAACAAGAAGGTCACCGATAGCAATGGCGGAAACCGCATCTACCACCGCTCTCGCTCTGTGTATAATTGCGGGATCGTGTCTGCCGCCAATCGAAACGGTAACGTTCTCGCCCTTCTTTAAATCTACAGTCAATTGCTCCTTAGCAATCGAGGGAGTGGGCTTTATAGCGGTTCTGAAAATTACGGGCATTCCGTTAGTAATTCCGCCCGTGATACCGCCGTTTGTGTTTTTCTTCGTTACTACTTTTCCATTATTAAATTCGTAAGGGTCGTTAGCCTCGCTGCCATACATTTCGCTAACCTTAAATCCGTCACCGAATTCTATTCCCTTAACACCGGGTACGGAGAAGACCGCGTGCGATATAACGCTCTCGACAGTGTCAAACCAAGGCTCGCCAACGCCGCCCGGAAGACCGATAACGGCAGTTTCAAGAACACCGCCCACGCTGTCAAGATCTGCCTTTGCCGCGAGTATCTCGCCCTTCATTTTCTCTTCCGCGTTCTTGTCAAGCGCGGGGAAGGGGGAGCTTTTCAGAAGCTCAACGTCATCCTCGAGGCTTTCAAAATCTCTGTCGCATATCCCGTGGAGCGTTTTTATATGTGTGCCTATTTTTATTCCCAAATTTTCAAGCGCGCATCTTATTATCGCGCCCGCCGCAACGAGAGGAGCGGTTATCCTTCCCGAGAAGTGACCGCCGCCCGACTTGTCCTGATAGCCGTGATACTTGTATTCCGCGCTCAAATCCGCGTGAGAGGGGCGCGGTGTAAATTCGTAATCCGAGTACGCGCTCGAATTTTTGTTTTCATTTTTAATGAGAATGCATATAGGAGTACCCTCGGTGACTCCGTTTTTTATTCCCGAGAGGAAAATCGGCTCATCGGCTTCCTTTCTCGGTGTTGAAATGTCCGAGCGCGAAGCGCGTTGAGTGAGGCAATTCTTTATATAATTGCCGTCTATCTTTATTCCGGGAGCTAATCCGTCAATAACGCAACCGATAGCTTCACCGTGGCTCTCGCCGAAAAGCGTTACCGAAAGATTGTTTCCAAAGGTGTTTTTCATATCATTCTCCTTGTGATTTAGTTAGGTAAACCGTAAATCTCGTTTTACGTCATATGAACCGCGTTTTTTAGCATATAAAAGCTTAATTTAAATATTCCGTAATATGTCTTTCAAGCTCTGCAAAGCTTACGTTTTCGATTCTCGCAGAGCCTATTTCATCAACGAAAACTGCAGAAGCTCCATTGCCGTCACCCTTCTTATCGTGGCGCATAAACTCAAATGCGCGAGTGAGGTCTGTGTCGATTTTCGTCGGTAAATTCATTTTTTCAAGAAGCGGAATAAGCCTTTTTCTTACGCCTTCCGCGCTCATCGGAAGCATACCGAGCGCAACGCATTCACCGTGATATAAGCCCCCGAGAGCCTCAATTCCGTGACCGAACGTATGCCCGAAATTGAGTATTTTTCTTAATGAACTTTCTTTTTCATCGGCTTCAACGATGTTCTTTTTTATCTTGAGTGCGCGGGCTATAACCTCGCCTATATCACTTTCCCAAAGTCCATTTTCAAGCATTTCGAAAAGCTCCTTATCGGAGGTTAAAGCCATCTTTAGGGCCTCTGCGAGTCCCGATGAAAACTGACGATTGTCAAGCGTTTGCAAAACGTCAGTGTCGATAAGAACGCCCTTCGGCTGATAGAACGCGCCGAGAATGTTTTTAGCTCCGTGAAAGTCTATCGCAGTCTTTCCGCCAATCGAGGAATCGACCATTGAAAGAAGCGTTGTAGGTATATTGTAAAAGTCAACTCCGCGCATGTAAGAAGCAGCGGCAAAACCTGCCATATCACCGACCACACCGCCGCCGATAGCAACGACTGCGTCCTTTCTTTGCAGACTAAATGTAAGCAATTCTTTACAAATATATGCAAAAGTGTCTATATTCTTGTTTTCTTCGCCTTGTGGAAAGGTTATAATTTTCGCTTCCTCGCAAAGAGAAGCAACCGCGCGTGAGTACTCTTTTGGAACACCCGAATCGGTAACTATGGCAACCTTTCTTTTAAGGTTGAAACGCTCGCTTGCCGAGGTGAGAATGCCGTTTCCAACACACACCTCGTAGCTTCTTTCGCCAAGCTCGATTTTTAGAATTTTGCTTTTGTTTTTCATAAAAAAAGCTCCTATGAAAATTACTTGATATATGAGCCGACAACCTTGACCTTTGCGCAGTATTCTTCAAGGTCCTCAATCATTCTTCTGCCTTCCTTTGAATTGATGTTTCCTTCTGCCTCAATGTAGAAATAGTATTCCCACATAAGCTCCTTCATCGGTCTTGAACGGAGCGTTCGCATATTGAAGTTATGCTTTCCTATAATGTCAAGCGCTTTGGCAAGCGCGCCCGCCTCATTTCTGACGGTGAAGAGAATTATACTGTAAACTCCGCCCTCGCCCTCGTTATGCTTATGCTCCGAGCGAGAGAAGGTAGCAAAGCGCGTGGTATTCGTTCTTGATTCGTTTATATTCTTTTCAAGCACTCGAAGTCCGAAAATGCTTGCCGCAGTTTCGCTGCCTATTGCGGCTATGGATTTGTCATTCGTTTTTTTGACGTATTCTGCCGCGAGCGCGGTGTTCTCATACTCTACCTCCGCGAAGCCGTGACGTCTTATATACGCATTGCACTGCGCTAAAGCTTGCGGATGGCTTACCACGGTTTTTACGTCGGTGATCTTCGAATCGGATGTGCCTATAAGGCAGTGGGTAATGTCAACGTCGATAATTCCGTTAACGAAAAGCGGCCCTGAAAACATAAGGTCGGTAACTGCGCCAACCTCACCGTTGTAGCTGTTTTCTATCGGCAGAACAACCGCATCGCATTCTCCGTTAACACAGGCATTGTATGCCTCTTCGAAGTTGCCATAGGCAATTTTTCTTGAATTTGGGAAGGTTTTTGATGCCGCAATATGCGCGAAAGCACCCTCAACACCCGAGTAGGCAACCTTCATTCCGTTGGTAATCATATCTTGATAGCTTCTTGAAACCGCCATATTGCCTTGTAAAAAGCTGACGTAGTAGGGGCGTAACTCCTCATCGTCAAGTTTTGCCGCATTTCTCTCTATAACCTCGTTTTCCCTTGCGGAATCGAGAATCGGAAGTCCGTGCGCTATCTTATATTCAGCTACCTTGTGCGCTGCAGCCATTCGCTTTACAAAAAGCTCGCGCATTTTCTCGTCTATCTCGTTTATTTCTTTTCTGACTTCGTTTAAATCCTTCATATAAGGCCTCTTTTTAGGTTTTATTCGGCGCGTTAAAAAGCGCCGCTTTTTAGCTTTAAAGCTTTAACTGTTATTTTAAAATTTTTAGCACTTTTTCAGATTTTGAAGCGTGAGCTTTGCTTTCTTTCTTATAAAGGCTTCGCTCTCGCTCAAATTTAAAAGCTTAATTAAATTCCCTTATGAGCTGCAGAAAGGCGGGCAGTGAGCGGGTTATCATATCGGGATTTTGACAATACGCGAGTCTAACGTAGCCCTCGCAGCCAAAATCGTCGCTCGGCACTAAAAGCAAGCCGTATTTCTTGGCAATATCCGAGAAATCCTTCGCGCTCGGTATGGGAGATTTCACGAACAAATAGAACGCGCCCGAAGGATAAACAACGTCATATCCGTAAGATGTCAAAGCCTCGTAAAGCGTTTTTCTGTTCGCTTCGTAAACCGATAAATCCGAGGTCAAGCCAAGGCACGCGGGAACGAGCTTTTGGAAGATGCTCGGGGCGCAAACGTAGCCGAGCGAGCGACCTGCTCCGCAAATGGCGTGGAAAATCGCCTCTTTGTCATCTGCGGTGGCAGAAACGAGCGCGTAACCGATTCTTTCGCCGGGGATAGAAAGCGACTTGCTGAACGAATAGCAAACTATCGTGTTATCGTAAAATCTTGGAATGAAGGGGACTTTCACGTCATCGTAAGCAAGCTCTCTGTATGGCTCGTCTGCAATGATGTAGATCGGTTTCTCGAATTTTTTGCTTTTCTTTGTAAGAAGGTCTGCGAGTGCTTTTATGTCAGACTTCGAATAAACCGCGCCCGTTGGGTTGTTCGGTGAGTTGATTATTACCGCTGCAACCGTTTCGTCGAGCGCTTCTTTTATCGCGTCTATATCGAGCCCGAAATCCTTTTCTCTTGCGGGGACTGCCTTAAGCGTTGCTCCGCACGATTCAACGAAAACTCTGTATTCGGGGAAGAAAGGCGCGATGACTATAACGCTCTCGCCGGGAGTTGTAACCGCCGATAGAGTTGCCGTCAAAGCCGCCGCAGCTCCCGCGGTCATATAAATCAAATTCGGGTCAGCCTCTGTTCCAAAGCGCTCTTCAATGTCGGCAGCAATCGCTTGTCTTACCGAGAAATCACCGGGGGCGGAGGTGTATCCGTGAAGCTCGATAGGGGAAGATTCCCCGATAAGCTTTGAGAGTTGCTCGTTTACCTCTTTTGGCGGTTCAACGCTGGGGTTGCCGAGCGAGTAGTCAAAAACGGCATCCTCGCCAAGCTCGCGCTTCATTTTCTTTCCGTATTCAAAAAGCTCTCTTATAGTGGAACGGTTAGTTCCGTATAGATGCATTTTTTTGTTTATCATAGCTTCATCCTTTTAGGGTAACGTAACATTCTGCCGCTCAAATGCAGTGAAGAAAAATTACGCTTTATATATCTTTCGAGTGTGCATAATGCATAGCTGCACCTATGCGCGAAAATAAATAATGTTATTTATTTTAAAGTAAATATAATAAATATTATAGCACTTTATTTTGACGAAATCAATATATTTGTTTAAAATTCTTGAAAATTTCTTTCTTGTTAAAAAAAGGCGCTGTTTTCTCTTTGCTTCCGTGAAGCGCGTTTTTCTTTCTTCAGCACTATAAAAAGAGAAAGAAAAATGTAATTAAAAGAGGCTAAAACGCGAAAAATCACAGAAAAAAGCATAAGAAAACAAAGATGTACCATCACGGTACATTTTTCCGAACCATAAAGGAATAGTAGCTTTTTAATAAAAATTCCGTCAATCTTTCGGGGCGAAAATATGTTTGTCTTTTTGCTTTGACAATCTATGATAAAACTCGCTTTTAGTTCTCGAAAAAAAGAGAGGAAAAAATCGCAAATTGCGATAACTTGAGGCTCGTTACCGTTGTAAAAAACTCGTCATCGGTGGTATAATCAAATGTGAAAAAACGGCAGTTAAAGGAGCTTTAAAATGAAGTTGAAAAGAAAAATTGCATTAGCGGCAGTCTATTTGGTTATCAGTATTTTCGCTCTCTATCTATTTGGAGAAGTGAGCGAATACAGAAGAAATAACCAAAGCGAAAAGAGTGTGATTTATGAAATCACGCTTGAAAGTAATGACGAAGAAAGGGGAGATTTTGAAAGTCTCACTCTTCTTTCGGAAAGCATAGTCGAGCTTAAAAACGATATAACATCCCAAAACGCAAATGCTCAAAAAATCGTAGAAACAGAAGAATCGGAAAACTCAAAATCAGACGAAAAAGAGATAAAAAAAGAGACTTCGGTAAACTCAAAAGCAGACGAAAAAGAGCTAAAAAACGAGACTTCGGTAAACCATCAAACACGAACGGAAGAGATAAAAACAGGTTTCTCGGCAAGATACATAGTTGAGAAGACTGACGGTGGATACCTCGCAAATAGCGGCGAAAGCTCGGTTTTTGAAGAGAAGCTTTCGGCTCTTGTTAATAAAATTGAAGATAATGGCGTGTCGATTGAATTTAAAAACGTATTCAGTGACGAAGGTATAGTCTTCACCAAAAGTGTAACTCTTTCAGGAGACCTGACTCTTTCGGGCGCGAATATGAGCTTGTCGGGCGAGAAAATCACGCTTGCGGATTTTTCATTCGTGGGGCTTGGTGCTTCAATAAGAGTCAAGGGCGGTGTGACCGAGTCAACGAACGCTAAAATAAGGGCGTTTGGAAATAGCGCGCTTCTTATCGATTTTCATTCAAGCGCGCGCTTCGTTATGCTTGGCGGTGTGATTTATTCCGAGTCGGCTGCCGCATCACTCGTATGCGAGCTTGGTACGGCAGAGCTAAAAGGCGGTGAGATAAAGAATTTATACGGTGCTGCGGTGGAAAATAAATCGAGCCTTTCAGTGTCGCGTGAGGCCTTGATTTCGGGCTTGAATTTTGACGTAGTGACCGATAGACCGATAGCCTTGTTATCGGGTGTCGCGGAGCGTGAAAATCCCCTTAAGGTTATGTATAAAAAAAGCTTCGCAAAGGGAAGCTTCAGCGTTGCGTTTTTAGGCGCGGATTCGAGCGACACGGAGAGCATTTTGCTCTTTGATGAATCGGGCGAAAAGATGCCGCTTCGCTTCTTTGAGGAATGCCGTTACACAGAGGAAAAAAACGTGCTTGCGGTCTATCTTCCCCACACTGTTAAATACTATTCCGAAACCGAGCTTTTCTTAACCGAATACTTCATTTCGGGGGAGGGCTTGACAGAGCCGAACGAGGCTTTTAAGGAGGGATATTCCTTCGTCGGTTGGTATCGTGATTCCTTCTTTTCAGAGCCGTATGTTTTCGGTACGGAGGAGATGAGCGACTTCTCGCTTTACGCGAAATTCGAGCTTCTTTTGCCCGAGTTTTCGCTTTCGTCATTCGACTTTGTTTATGATGGAAAAAGGCGCTATTTAGCCTTTGATTATCTTTATCATCCGCTAATGGAAAAAGGAAGCTTTAGCTTTGTTTGGTATAAGGATAACGAACCTATCAAAAATGGTGCTTCTATGGTTTCTGTTACTGAGGTTAAGGACTCGGGTAGCTATTTTTGTAAACTAACGTTTTCATATTGCAGTGATTTTGTCACGGTTTGCACGCCAAGTGTCACTGTAAGCATCGAAAAAGCAACAGTGCAAAAGCCCGAAATTTCACCTATAGAATACACGGGAAAAACGGTTTTAATACCCCTTGAAAGCACGAAAGAATATCGCTTTGATACCCCCGACGTAAGCGAGGTCGGAATCTATTATCTGACTCTCACCTTAACCGACTCATTAAACTTCAAATGGGCGGGCGAGGACGGTGAAAACGCAATTGTACCCTTCGAAATAGTAAAGGCGGAAAATGCCTTTTTAGAGTCCCCAACTGCAGAAAATATATACGAGGGCGAGCCTTTAAATTTGGTATATAAGTTGAGGTTTGGCGAGGGAATTGCTGAGTATTCAAGTGACGGTGAGACGTGGTATAGCGATGAGCCGAAAAGCGCGGGAATTTACTATTTTCGCATTGTGGAATCAGGGTGTGAAAACTATGGCGGAGCTATCTCAGAGGCAGTGAAATTTGAGATTTACAGCGAGGTTTGTACAGGTATAAAAATTGATAAATACCCCACGAAAACCGAGTATATTGCCTTTGAAAAAATCGACCTTTCGGGCGCGGAAATCACCGCCTCGTATAATAGCGGAAGAAGCGAAAAAATTGACCTTGCGGAGCTTTCCGTGGGCTATAAAAACGGGAGCTGTTTTCTTGTTTCCGATAGCTCGGCAACGCTCACGTTCGGCGCATGCTCCGTACCTATTCCCGTTAGCGTTCTTCCCGCGGAATACGATATTTCAAGCATAGTCTTTAACGATATAGAAGCGGTGTATAACGGACTTCGTCATACTGCCGAGGTTAGCGCGAGCATCGTTGGAAAAGACGGAATACCGCTTTGCTTCAAGGTTCTCGGCGGCGGAATTGACGTTGGCGCATATTCGCTCACGCTTACATTCTCATCGGATAGCATAAATTACAGTCTCCCCGAGCCTATAAAGAGAACGCTCGTCATAAATCCGTGTCCGCTTGTTGTCGAATACGGCAAAACAGAGTTCGTCTACGACGGCTTGCCGAAGCTTCCCACCGCAAAGGCAACGGGCGCGGGCGGAGTACCGGTTTCAGTTTCGCTTGTCGGAGCTTCGGTTGATGCGGGCGAATATATGGCCACCGCCACCGTCAGCGATTCGAATTACATCCTTGAAAACGCGAACGTTATCTTTAAAATTTTGAAAGCGGATTTTGACCTTTCAAGCGTTCACTGGAGTGAAACGAGCTTCGTTTACAACGGAGAAGCAAAGAGCGTTTCGGTTCTCGGTTTGCCGAACGGTATAACTCTTTTGGGTTATGCCAATGCTACGTTCGTTGAAGCTGGTCGTTATACCGCAGAGGTGGCAATATCCTTTGACGAGAAGAATTTTAACCACCCCGGCAGTATTACTCAAGCTTGGGAAATCAAGCGCAGAGATTATGAGCTGGACGGCTTTCGTTTTTCGGATGCCGAATACACCTTTGACGAAAGCGTACATTATCCCGCTTTTTCGGGAAGTATGCCGAAGGGAATCGACGGAATCGAGCTTACCTATAGATTCTCCCTTGGCGCGACACACGTTGCCGAGGGCAAGAAGGCGGTGATAGTGAGCTTTGAAACAATTAGCAAAAACTATAACACCCCGCTTCCTCTGACGTTATATGTTACGATACACCCAATGCCGATAGAAATAGAGTGGGAAAACGAAAGCTTCATCTATGACGGAAATTCTCATATTCCAACGGCAAATAGTGAAAAATGCAAACTAAAGATTACAAATTCTGCAATTAATGCAGGGACTTACACCGCGTTTGCGGAAACTCTTGACTCCGATTATAAGGTTTTAAATAACGAAAAAGTCTTTACAATTTTTAAAGCGGAAAACAAATTTATCACCGATTTTTCTGCCATTGACGTATATTTTGGTGACGAGCCAAAACTTTTTGCAGAAGCCTTTTTTGGTAGTGTAAACTACAAAATTTACGATGACGAGGCACTGAAAATAAGCGCAAAAGAACCCCTTTCCGTCGGAAAATATTATGCGGTTGCCGAGGTTGAAGAGAGCGAAAATTATCTCAAATTAACATCAGATGCCCTTGTATTTTCGGTACTTGAAATACTTCCCGTATCTCTTGAAATCGAGCTTACCGAGCCACTTTTCGCGATGAAAAATCTCGAAGATTTTGCCTTTGCCGCATACCTTTTAAACAACAACGGAACTAAAACTCCACTTGCCAAAAACGAGCTTGCGATAGAGTATCAAAACGGAAATTCCTTTAAGGCTTCGGACACTCGCTTGACAGTTATCGCGCGCGGATTTTCGAAGGAGATTGAAATAAGCGTTTCAAAAAGCGCTATAGAGTTACCCGATATTTCACCACTTGTGTATAGCGGAGAAGTTCAGTTCCCGAGTGCGCTCGTATCACCTCTTTTCACCACCGATTTTTCGGGCGCAAAGGATGCGGGAGAGTACCTTATCAGCTTTGTTTTGAGCGACTCCGAAAACTATGAATTCAAAAACGGCAAGTCAACTCTGCTTCTCGTGATAACTAAAGCGCCCATAACCCTCGCGGTCAACAAAAACGGCTCGAGCTACGAAATTAAAGAGGGAAAAATCTTCTATTCAGACGAGCTTTCCGAGGAATATTACGAGGAGAATGGAAAAATCTATGTAAAAATCGCAAACCCGAATTACGAGCTTACCGTAATTCCGCGCGAGGATAAGAACGCGCTTGGCTACGTTCTTTTGGCATTTGCCTTGGCATTGTCTGTGCTTTTCGCATCGCTTGGATTTTATATAGCGTTCGGCAAAGGACAAAGTCTCGCCGCGCTCACCCCTATGCGCCACTCGAAAGCTTCGCCTCGCACAAAAGCTCTCGAGAACACAATTGACGGCAAAAGACGCTCCCAAGCAATTGAACCGCCCCTTGAAACGCTCCTCGCGGTAGATGAAGCTTACGCAAACAATCTAATCTCCGACCTCGTTGCCAAAAGCTTGATAACCGATGAAGACGTGACGGTCGAAACCGATGGAAAACGCCGATGCATCTTGAATATCGATACGATTTCGGAGAATTTTTCGGCAGGCGAAACGGTAAACATCAACGATTTCAAGCGCAAAGGGCTCATTCCGTCAGATGCAAAATACGTCAAAATTCTCGCCCGCGGAGTGATAGATAAGCCCATTCACGTTCAGGCAAACGCCTTCAGCCTCTCCGCAGTGAAAATGATAGCGCTGACAGGCGGAAGCGCCGTTAGAGTGAAAACAGGGAAATGGAGAAGAGGACAATAGTCGCTTTGCGACGTGATATGCTGCTTTGCAACGTGAAAAATGAATAACAGGAAGCAAATTTCAGCTTTGAAAAGCGGGTTGCTTCCTTTTTATTTTAAAACTCTAAAATCATTAAATTTTATATCCATTCTTAACCGAAAGCTTTTGTATTTATATATATAATAGCGCTAACAACGCTTAAATATACTACAAAATCGTTGACAATGTTCAAAAAGTAGTGTATAATAGTAGTATGAAAGAGAAAAAGTATTTTATAGATGCTGTTCTTGAAAAAGAGAAGCAAAGAAACGAAAATATGCGAATAGTATATGAAAAGCGTATTTTGGATTTACCTCGCGGTTCCTTGGTCATAAGAGAATTAAAGGGAAGGAAATATTGTTATTTGCGCTATAGAGAGGGAAAAAAGGTAATTCAAAAGTACGCGGGTACAATTCAATCCGAAGCATCTATTCGCGCTAAAATAGCAGAACGAAATCATTTGATAGAGTTACTCGCTATGCTTGAGGAAGAGAATAAACGTATATTAAAAATGGAGGCAGTAAAATGATCTGTTATCACGGAAGCGATACCATCGTGGATGCTCCGAAAATTTTAGAGCCAAAGCGTCCGCTTGACTTTGGTGGCGGATTTTACGTAACCACAAGCGAAAAACAAGCAAAGCTCTGGGCAATTAAGGTTGCTTATCGAAATAACACTAACAATAGGTGTATCAATCGTTACGAATTTGATTTGGGAAAAGCAAAATCAAGTCTTAAGGTAATTCATTTTGAAATAGCTGATGAAAAATGGCTTGATTTCATTTGTGATAATCGAAGCGGAAAAAGTACGGGAGAATATGATATAGTAATTGGACCCGTGGCAGATGATCGAGTTTACCGCGTTGTCGTCGAATACGAGAATGGCGATATAGATAGAGAAACCGCCATTAAGAATTTGAATACGGAAGCTCTTTGCGATCAAATTTTATTCCATACAGAGAAATCTCTTGAATATTTGAAGTACGTTGATACGGAGGTGATGGATAATGAACGAACGCAGTTATGAAACCTTACTGTATAGTGTTACGGCGAATACCGTCGCTAAAATTATGGAATTAAACGGTTGGTTGGAAAACGAAGCCTTTGAGCGATTTACAAGCTCAAAATTATATTCCTATCTTGAAAGAGAAGAAACAAAGGTTTGGCAGTATAGCGCTTTAATGCTCGCTCAACTTTTCAACGAAGAACGCGCGGGAAGATTGGCTTTGCCGGAGGTATGATATGAGTAAAACTTTAGAGTTTAAGGCGTTTTGCTTCGAAGCTTACAGAGCCGATAAAAAGCTCACGGGCAGAGAAACTATGAATCTTTTTAAAAAGTACGGTGTGTTAGATTATCTTGGTGCCTGCTTTGACGTTCTGCATACAGCGGGCAGAGCTTATATTGTGGAAGATATAGATATATTTATTGACGCAAGAAAGAAATGACGTTGTGTCGCTTCGCAACGTGATATGCTGCTTTGCAACGTGAAAAAATGAATAACAGGAAGCAAATTTCAGCTTGGAAAAGTGCAGAGTTGCTTCCTTTTTTATTTCAAAGCTTTAGAAGTCTTTATAAAATATATAAAATCCAAATAAAGTATTGCAAAACGCTAAACACTGTGCTATAATGAAGTTGCATTACTGCGATTTTGAGATAAGGAGTGATTGAATTTTAGACTTCAATCCAATCAAAAAGCGCAACAAAATTTAAACATTATCCAATCAAAAAACAAAATTTCACAAATTTAACCGCTTCAAAGAAAAGTTTTTAAGGAGAATCAAAATGAAAAAATTAAGCTTTGTTTGGAAATTACTTTTAATATCCGTAATTTTCGTATTCGCGCTTACTTCGTGCGAATATTTACCCTTCTGCAGTCACAGAGACGAGAATGATGACTCACTCTGCGACAAATGCGGCGAAGAGTACACTGACGGCAAGGATGTCTTCGAGCACGTCTGCACCGAAGCCGAGAGGGAAGAGAACCGCGTTGAAGGCAACTGCAAAAGCGGCGGCTCTTACGACTTGGTTAAATACTGCAAGGAGTGCGAAAAGATAATCAGCGTGACCAAGGTTACGATTGAAACACCCGCGCACAAGGCAAGCGATTGGATAGTGGATACAGCGCCGAGCTGCGACAAAGAGGGATTGCGCCACAAGGAATGCACCGACTGCGGCGCGATAATAGAAAAAGAGTCTATCCCAAAAACCGACCATAACTATGATGCAAACGGTGTTTGTACGATTTGCGGAGCAAAGGATTCTGCAAATAATGAAAACTCTGCCTACAGCGTGGGGCTTGAATACACAATCAGCAATGACGGAAAGTATTATATTCTTGACGGCATCGGCACTTGCAAAGACACCGAAATTATCATTCCCCCAACCTATAACGGCTTGCCCGTAGAGGCAATCGGAGAACGCGCATTTGAAAATTGCCTCGATATAACGAAGGTTGTAATTCCCGACGGCGTGAAGCGAATTGGTAAAATCGGCTCGGGCGCGACAAGCTCCTTCCGCAATTGCGAGAACCTTACCGAAATCGTGATTCCCGACTCGGTGTCTTATATAGGCGCTATGGCGGGCGAATCCGCATTTTACGGCTGTAAAAAGCTTTGGTCTTATGAAAACGGCGTTTACTATGTAAACGATTGGGCGTTGACTTACCAGGGCTGGTGTACCGGAGCTTCGAATACTCACGATACCCCAAAAAGCCTTCTTGAAATCAGAGATGGCACTATAGGAATCGGAAATCAAGCGTTTATTCATGGACCGTACACCGAGGTAGTTATTCCGAGCAGTGTTAAATACGTCTGTCAGGTAGCGTTCTTGTGGTGGAATAATGCCGAAAGAGTATATTACACCGGCACCGAGGAGCAGTGGTCAAAAATACTCATTGACGAGTCAAATGACGGAATCACCGACCATCCAGTTTATTACTACTCCGAAACCGCCCCAACTACGTTGGGCAACTTCTGGCATTACGTTAACGGTGTGCCAACCACTTGGGAGCCATACGTTGAGCATATCCATTCATACACTGCCCAAACAACTGCTCCCACTTGTACAGAGCAGGGCTACACAACGTACACTTGTGCTTGCGGTGATAGCTACGTAAGTGACTACGTTGCCAAAATGGAGCATAATTTCGTTGATCGCAAGTGTGAAAGCTGCGGTTCACCTTACTATTCGGAAGGCTTATCGTATAGACTTTCGTTCAATGGCGATAGCTACGAGGTTTCGGGTATAGGAACCTGCAAGGACACCGAAATTTACATACCCTCTTCCTATGAAGGAATAGCAGTAACAGGAATCGCGGAATACACCTTCTACGGCAATTCCACCGTTACCGCCGTATATATGACCGAAAGTATAACTCGAATCGGCTCATTCGCGTTCTGGAACTGCACGGGGCTTAAAGAGATTACAATCCCCAAAAACGCGAAAAGCGTGTCTTCTCAAGCATTCACAGGATGCGTGAATCTTGAAAGCATATACGTTGACGAAGGGAACACTAACTACAAGTCTGTTGACGGTGTTTTGTATAGCATAAATGAGAAGGAAATCTTGCGTTATCCCCCTGCAAAAGCGGGCAAAAAATATGAAATCCTTCCCACAGTAACCTATATTCACGGCATGGCGTTCGATTACGCAAGCTCGCTCACCGAGGTTATAATTCCGATTGGACTTTCAAGAATAGACCAGGGTGCGTTCGATTACTGTACGTCGCTTAAAGAAATCGTTTTTCCCGAAAAAGTGGATTTATATTCATGCTCCTTCATAGGATGTACAAGTCTTGTTAAGGTTGTGCTTCCCAAAAATATCGAAAGCTTATCAGGCTTCTCGGGATGCGCTTCTCTTGAATATATCGAAATTCCCGAAAGCGTTAAGTCTATGCCAAACGGCACTTTCCGCGATTGCACCTCGCTAAAAGCGGTAGTTTTGCCGAAAATGACTTACATAGTTGACTACACCTTCGAAAACTGCACCTCGCTTGAATATATAGTTATCCCCGACTCGTTAACGAACATAAACAGATGCGCCTTTACGGGCGTTCCAAGTACTCTCATAGTTTACTACGAAGGTACCGAGGAGCAGTGGAATACCATCAATATAGACACCTTGATGAACGGTACGTTCCTTAAAGCTCCCCGATATTACTACTCCGAAACCGCCCCCACCACAGAAGGCAACTTCTGGCACTACGTTGACGGTGTGCCTACGGCTTGGGAGGCGTATGTTGCGCCGCATATCCATAGTTACACCACTGCAACAACCGCCCCCACTTGCACCGAGCAAGGTTACACAACCTACACTTGCGCGTGCGGTGATAGCTACGTTTCCGATTACGTACCCGCGCTCGGTCATACAGAAGTAACCGACGCAGCAGTTGCACCCACGTGTACCGCAAACGGACTTACCGAAGGAAAGCATTGTTCCGTTTGTAGCGAAGTTCTCGTCGCGCAGAACGTTATACCCGCAGGGCATAATTACGTAGACGGAAAATGCTCGGTTTGCGATGAAATCGATTATTCCTACTACACGTTTACGCTCCTTACAGATGGTACGTATGAGATTTCGGTTAATGATATTAATAAATTACCTGACGATATTGTTATTCCCAGAGAATATGATGGTGTTCTCGTAACCAGAATAGCCAATGATACATTTAATGCGGACAAGGGTAGAAATCAGTTTGATAGCATTACAATTCCCGACACAATAAAATCAATAGGTGAAAACGCATTCTTTTGTTGTGTTATAAATGATGTTTATGTTTATGACTTGGAAAATTGGTTGAGCATTGATTTTGAAAGCTACGGATCATACCCGCATAGACAGATCACCTATATTTCTACGCTTCACATCCTAAATTCAAATGGAAAGGAATTGACAGAAGTAATAATTCCTGAAAATATAACAAGTATTGGTTATATGGCATTCAGCTTGTGTCATTCTTTAGAAACCGTTTTTATTCACAATGAAGTTACAAAAATTGATTATAATGCATTCGATTATTGTAGTAATTTAACTAATGTTATAATTGGCAATAAAGTGACTTGTATTGGGGATTATGCCTTTGATGGATGCACGAAACTTAAAGCAGTATACTATGTCGGCACATTGAGCGATTGGAACGCAATTGATATAGAGAATGAATATAATAGTAATTCCGTTCTTCTCAACGCCACCCGCTATTACTACTCCGAAACCCAACCCACAACCGAGGGCAACTTCTGGCACTACGTTGACGGTGTGCCTACGGTTTGGGATGCTCATATCCACAGCTACACCACCGCTACAACCGCGCCCACATGCACCGAGCAAGGTTACACAACCTACACCTGCTATTGTAGTGACAGTTACGTTGGTGATTACGTACCCGCGCTCGGACATACCGAGGCTATTGATTCCGCAGTAGACGCAACTTGCACTACAAGCGGTCTTACCGAAGGTAAGCACTGCTCGGCATGCGGTGAAATTCTCGTAGCGCAGAACCTTATCCCTGCAAGGCATAACTACGTTGACGGAAAATGCTCGGTTTGCGGCGAGTTTGATTATTCCTACTATACGTTTACGCTACTTGCAGACGGAACGTATGAGATTTCAGCTACAAACCCAAAGAAATTGCCATCGAATGTGGTTGTTCCAAGTGAGTACAACGAAATTACAGTAACAAGAATTGCAGAAAATGCATTCAGAGTTGACGCAATCTTCATTATATCAAGCGTGACAATTCCTAATACTATAAAATCAATTGGAAAAGATGCATTCCGAAATTTTTGTCCGGACAGTATATATATTTACGATGTAAACAATTGGTTGAATATTTCATTTGAAAATCACGATTCTTTGCCACAATGGCAAAATGCTTATGGTGGATGTACATATTTTCTTGATGACAACGGAAATGAAATAACCGATATAGTTATTGATGATGGAATAACAAGTATCGGATGTTTGAATTTTGCTAATGCTCGAAATTTGAAAAGTGTAATTATTCCGGATAGTGTAACGATTATTGATTATTATGCATTCTATTTTTGTAATAATCTAACTAGCATTGTGATTGGCGATAATGTAGTTTCCATTGGAGACATGGCGTTCTATAATTGCTTAAGTCTTTCTGCGGTTTATTATAACGGCGTAGCAAGCGATTGGGATAAAATCGTAATTGGCGGAAGTTATTACTCTAATGCATCCCTTCTTGATGCCACCCGCTATTACTACTCCGAAACCCAGCCAACAGAGGAAGGCAACTTCTGGCACTACGTTGACGGTGTGCCTACGGTTTGGGATACGTATGTTAAGCCAGAAGTCAGTGACGAGCTTGCGTATAAATTGAGCGATGACGGAACATATTATATTGTTACCGGTATAGGTACGTTTAACGGCACAGATCTTGTTATTCCCAACGAATATAAAGGATTGCCGGTAAAGAAAATCGAAGTTGGCGCCTTTTCAGGAAACGAAAGTATTACAAGCGTTATGATTGGTAACAATGTCATTGATGTTGCTGTTGTAGCATTCGCTTGTTGCAAAAATCTTACAAGCGTTATTATTCCAAATAATACTATGCTTTTCCAAATGTATGTGTTCGAAGAGTCTTATAGCATCACTGCTGTATACTTTTGCGGAACTTCTTCCGATTGGGTGAATGTTGACATTCATGCAGGAAATGAGCCTCTGACCGATGCCACACTTTACTACTACTCCGAAACCGAGCCTACAACGTCGGGCAACTTCTGGCACTGGGTTGATAATGTTCCTACCATTTGGGATGCATACGTTGAGCCCGAAACTCCAACGTATAGCGAAGGACTTGCATTTACCTCAAACGGCGATGGCACTTGCTACGTTAGCGGATTTGGAAGCTGCGCTGATACGGATGTTGTGATCCCCGAGATCTCCCCTGAGGGTTGGACAGTTACGGGTATCGGCTATGGTGCTTTCTCGGACTGCTTAGACATCACCTCGGTGATAATGCCTGACACGGTCACCGAGATAGGAGTAGGGGCATTTAACTGTTGTTTGTCTATGAGCTACATATACATTCCCGATAGCGTAGTGACGATCAAAAACAGCGCTTTCTCGGGATGCTCGAGCCTTACGGAAATAAATCTACCCTCTGGCATCACTTCGATAGAGAATGACATACTTATGGGATGTGATTCTCTGACGTATATACGAATACCTGAAAACGTTACTTATATCGGGCAGTATTCATTTTGGGATTCTTTAGGAATTACCACGTTAGAATTGCCAATCAGCTTGAAGACTATATCCGACGGCGCTTTTGAAGGTTGTTATTCCTTAACGACAGTATACTATCACGGTACACCCGCAGATTGGAATAGCATATCGATCGGAGGTAACTATTATTTGGAACTTGCCACAGTCTATTACTACTCCGAAACCGCCCCCACGACCGAGGGCAACTTCTGGCACTACGTTGACGGCGTGCCTACGGTTTGGTGAAAATGCTAAAATTTAAATAGCGGCACATTACGCTCGGGTACAAACCTCTCGCTCCTTCAAGCTTAAAATCCGCAAAAAGTGCAAAAAATCTCTTATAGCACTTGAAAAAGAGAGCGTAATGTGCTAAAATAATCGTACAAAAGTACATTTTATTACGCGTGAGGTATAAAGGATGTCTAAAAAAAGCGTTGACGTAACAAAAATGACGTATATCGCGTTGTTCACGGCAATCGTTGCCGTTTTGCAGAGCGTTGGCGGATTTATCCGTTTTGGAATGTTTTCCGTGTCGCTCGTTCTTGTTCCGATAGTTATCGGAACGGCTCTTTGCGGAAAATGGGCAGGGGCGTGGCTCGGCTTCGTGTTTGCGCTTGCGGTTTTTGCAACCGGTGATGCCGCATTTTTCTTGAGCCTTAATATCCCCGGCACGATAATCACGGTTGTTGTGAAGGGAACTCTTGCGGGACTTGCCGCTGGTATTGCTTACGAACTTCTTGCAAAAATCAATAGATTTCTTGCGGTTATGACAGCTGCGGTCGTGTGTCCCGTTGTGAATACAGGCGTATTTCTCATCGGATGCAGGCTCTTCTTCTTTGACGCAGTTAAAGAATGGGCAGTCGGCGAAGGTGTGTCCGCAGGAGCGTACATGATACTCTTCCTCGTTGGATTCAATTTCGTGTTTGAGCTTATTTTCAATATCGTGCTCGCACCCGTGGCAGTGAGATTGATAGACATGAACAACCCCTCCAAAAAATGATGCTCTGCCGCATTTGGTGATAATCGCCGTTTCCTTCCGCTCGACGTATGTTTATACGTCTTCGGGTCGGAGAACGACAATTCTCCCTCAAATCCGACTATCGCATCAGCTCTGCCGTGTTTGGCGATAATCGCCGTTTCCTTCCGCTCGACGTATGTTTATACGCCTTCGGGTCGGAGAACGACAATTCTCCCTCAAATTCAGCTATCGCCTTGGCTCTGCCACGTTTAACAATCCGGCAGAAAACAATAAAAAAGTAACTCGGCAGTCCTTTTCGGAGCTGCCGAGTTTTTGAAGAAAGAGAAAAACAATGAATCTCGAAACCGTATATAAAGACGAAAACGTAATAGTGATAGTGAAGCCCGTTGGAATGCCCTCGCAATCCGATCCGAGCGGAGACAAGGACGCGATGAGTGCCACCGCGGAAATGCTTTCGTCAAATGGCGAAAAGTACGCGCTTTGGCTCGTTCATAGGCTTGATAGAAACGTTGGCGGACTTTTGGCGTTCGCGCGAAATAAGAAGAGCGCCGCTGCGCTTTCCGAGATTATGGCAAGCGGGAAAGTCGCGAAAAAGTATATTGCCATATGCCACGGCAAAGCCGAAGAAGGCGAGTACTGTGACTTCTTGTATAAGGACTCGGCAACGAGCAAGGCATACGTTGTAAAGACCGAGCGCAAGGGAGCTAAAGAGGCGCGTCTTAAGCTTAGTTTGCTTGGCGAAGCAGACGATAAAAATCTTGTTTCGGTAACGCTTGAAACGGGTAGATTTCACCAGATAAGAGCCCAGCTTTCATCGCGCGGTAATTCGCTCGTCGGAGATAAGAAATACGGTAGCCGAGATGCGAGAAGACGCACCCCGTGTCTATTTTCGCACAGTCTTTCATTCGAATTGCTCGGTAAAAGAATAAGTGCATTCGCGCTCCCGAATATAGAAGAATACCCTTGGAATCTCTTCTCGGGAGAACTTTACGAAAGGACTCAAGAAAACGATGGATAATATGACAAATAAAACCGAAAAGCTCTATTATAAAGACGCTTACATAAAGGAGTTTGACGCGCTTGTAATCTCGTGCGAGAAGTGCGATTTGGGTTACGATATAGTCCTTGATAAAACCGCGTTTTTTCCCGAGGAAGGCGGTCAGTATTCTGATAAAGGTTATATAGATGGCGCGTTCGTTTTTGACGTTCGCGAGAAATGTGGAATTATTCATCATTATGCAAAAGAAGCCGTAAATGTAAACAAAACTCTACATTGTACGCTAAATTTCGACGAAAGATTCGATAAAATGCAGCAGCATACGGCAGAGCATATGATTTCAGGATTCTTCCATAAGCTCTACGGAATAGAGAATACGGGATTTCATCTCGGCGCGCAAGACGTCACCCTCGATACCTCGGCGCAGGTAACGAAGGAGCAGATGGCAGAGGTCGAAAGGCTCGTCAATCTCGCAGTCTGCCAAAACATTAAAATTGAAACATTTTTCCCCGATAGCTCCGAGCTTAAAGACCTCGACTACCGTTCGAAACTCGACCTCACCGAAAACGTTCGAATCGTTGACATCGGAGAGGTAGATTCCTGCGCTTGCTGCGCGCCTCACGTTGCTTATACCGGTGAGATTGGAATCGTCAAATTTGTCGATGCGGTGAAGCGTAAGGAAGGCTCGCGAATTCGCATGCTCGCAGGAAAGAGAGCTTACGATTATATAGCGAAAATAACGGCTGAAGCAAGTGCCGTTTCGGTTATGCTTTCAGCGCCGGTGACCGATATAGCGGTTGAGGTTGAAAAGCTTCTCGACTCAAAATGCGCCCTCGACTCTAAAATCTGTGCCATGGGACGAGAGATGGCAGAGGCATTCGCGTCATCCTTCGCAGGCAGCGAGGGAAACGCAGTGTTCTATTATCCATCCTTTGATGCCGAGGCAATGCGCGCATTCGTCAACAGCTGCGCCCATAAAGTGAAAGGTGCTCTCGTTTGCCTTAGCGGAGAAGAGGGTGACTTTAAATACGTTCTCTATAACGAAAGCCCCGATTTTTCCGCAATCGTAAAGAGCGCGAACGAAGCCCTAAACGGCAGAGGCGGAGGCAAAGCCCCAATGGCGAGCGGCAGCTATAAATCATCGCTCCTTGAAATTAAGAAATATTTCGAATTTTAAGGTTAAATAAATTATGAATTAAAAAAGACTGCCTCGATTTTGTGAGACAGCCTCTTGAAGTATATGGAATTATTTGATGTCGAAATTGAGAAGTATGCTCTTCTTAGTAGGCTTAAGCTTGGTAAGCTTGACACCTGCAGATTCAAGCATACGTCTTGAATTGGCATCTGACGTGGTGTCCTTATACTTATCGGAGAGGTAAATAACCTCGTTAATACCTGCTTGAATTATTGCCTTTGCGCATTCGTGGCAAGGGAAGAGCGCGACGTAGATTTTGGAATCGGCAAGAGATTTTCCGCGGTTATTGAGTATCGCGTTAAGCTCCGCGTGAACAACGAAGGGATATTTCGTCTCTCCGTCGTTTTCATCTCTGTTCCAAGGGAACTCATCATCGGAGCAGCCCTTCGGGAACCCATTATATCCGGTAGAGAGGATTCTGTTCGTTGCATCTACGATGCAAGCGCCAACTTGGGTGCTGGGGTCCTTTGAGCGTTGAGCTGCAAGAAGCGCAACTCCCATAAAATAGTCATCCCAGTTTATATAATCTTCTCTTTTTCCTTGCATAAAGCACCTCCGAAAACGCGCGTGGCGTTGATTAGATTTTTCAAATCTCAAAACATACTCGTTTTAAGAACTACCTATAGATTTTAGCATATTTTTTGTATCTTGTCAATATTGAGCGAAAGAGAATTATTAAATATGGAAAAAAATTCATATAAAAGCTGTGAGCTTTGCGAGCGCAGATGCCGTGTAAATCGAGAGAAAGGCGAGCGCGGAGCTTGCAAAATGACCGACGAGATTTACATAGCGCGAGCCGCCGCGCACTTTTGGGAAGAGCCCCCGATTTCAGCCGAGCGCGGCTCGGGAACGGTCTTCTTTTCGGGATGCTCACTCGGTTGTATATACTGCCAAAACCGAAGAATCTCACGCGGTGAGGTTGGCAGAGCAGTGAGCGAAGACGAGCTTGCAGAAATATTTCTCGAACTGCAAGAAAGCGGCGTGCATAACATAAACCTCGTTACCCCGACGCACTATGCTCCGTCAATAGTAACGGCTGTCAAGAACGCGAGAAAACAAGGACTTTTGCTACCTATAGTTTACAATACCGCAAGTTATGAGAGTGAAAGCGCTCTTGAAATGTTAAAAAATACCGTCGATATTTGGCTGCCGGATCTCAAATATTACAAGTCTGAAACCGCGAAAAAATATTCAAACGCCAAGGACATCCCCGACGTTGCCCGACGCGCCATAGACAAAATGGTAGAAATGGCGGGAGCGCCAAAATTTGATATAAACGGAGTTATGACGCGCGGAGTTATAGTCCGCATTTTGCTTCTCCCCGGACACGTTGCCGAGGCAAAACTAAACCTCAAATATCTGTACGAAAAGTATGGAGATAAAATCTATATAAGCCTTATGAGTCAGTACACCCCCTCACCCGACTTGCCCCCACCCTTAAACCGCCGCGTGACGATAGCGGAGTACAACGAGCTCGTTTCCTACGCCGAGAAGCTTGGCATAAAAAACGCCTTCACCCAGGAGCGCGAAGCCGCCTCCGAAAGCTTCATTCCCGACTTCGAAGCCTAACCAAAACGTAAAAAAGAGCAGACTTCGAACCTGACAAAAGCGTAAAAAGAGCAGACTTCAAAATCTAACAAAAACATAGAAAGAGATTAATATCAATCAAAAAACAAAGACAGAAGCAGGATTTCCTAAAGCTTCTGTCTTTTATTGTTCTATTTCCAAATTCTCGAAGTTGAAAACTTCATCGTTAAGGAACTCGGTGAGAGTCATATTAAAGCCTTTTGCAAGCAACATCACGGTGCTTAACGTCACGGTTTTGTTTCGGCCGTTCATTATGCACTGCATACTTCCGTGCTGTATGCCGGATTCTTGCTCCAAACGGTATTGCGACATTCCTTTTTCGCTTAACAAATTATAAACGCGCTTTGCAACAGCGTTATTAACAGTCACGAAAATACCCTCCAATCAAAAATCACTCGGTAGATTTACCTACATATATTGTAGCAAGAAATATTAAAAAATATAAGAAGGTACACCTACATATTTTTCTTGCATTTTTTTCGAAACTGTGCTACACTATATAGGTAAATCTACATATTTTGGGGGAAAAATGATAGTTACATTTTGCGGACATTCAAATTTTAGGGGAAATGAAGAACAAAAGCTTAAAGTACTGGAGATTTTAGAAAGAGAAGTGGGAATGCATAATGCCGATTTGTATTTGGGAGGATACGGCGGATTCGATGAATTTGCATACGAGTGTTGCAAAGCGTATAAGGAGAGTTACCCAAACGTTTCGCTGATATTCATAACACCGTATATTACAGATTCATACCAAAGAAATAGACTAACCGCCCTAAAAGCGAAATACGACCGCATATTTTATCCCGATATTGAGAATCGACCGCTGAAATTTGCAATATCCTATCGCAACCAATGGATGGTAGAAGAATCCGATTTAGTAATTTGCGCCATAAATCACGATTGGGGCGGAGCTTTCCAAACATATCAGTATGCAAAACGCAAGAAAAAAACGATTTTTAACATAGAAAAATTCGAAGCTTGATATACCTATATGCATAAATGCGGAAGCCTAAAATCAATTGTCATTACTTTAGAATTTGTACCAAAAAAGACAGAAGCAGGAATTTTCCCAAAGCTTCTGTCTTTTTCGCTTTTCGGTGCGCAAATTGCATTTTAGTGTTCAAGTATTGATAAACAGTTATGAAAAAAGGTCAAAAGTTTAAATATGTCCAATATATTTATAAAATATATACAAGGTATTGACAAGCGTAATTAAATGGAGTATAATGGGGTTGCACTCTATTAGAGTAAACGATTTTAAAACACATTTTACGAAAGGAAATTGAGAAATGAAAAGAAAAATCGTATTAATGCTTGCTTTCGCGCTCGTTTTTTCATTGGTGCTTTCGAGCTGTAACGGCGGCTCTTCAAGCACTGCTGGCAACGATACAAACGATTCAAGCAATCAAACACCCGGTGAAAACGGCGGTGATAATAACACTAACGATAATAACCAAAACAAGCTCGTTCCCGTTTATCAGGGAATGACTATCACATCTGCTGTGAATAACGCAAAGCTTCCGGCTCTTAACGGAAACAACGGCAATGGAAACGGCAACAATAAAGATGACTTTGATTACAGTAAGGATAACGGCAATCATAACGGTCACTTCAAAGGCGATCATACCGATGATGAAGACGAAATAGATAAAGAAGATCCTTTCCCCGACAATAAGGATGACGAAACGCTTGAAGGTGAAGTAAAGGATTCTCTTGAGGTAGTAGGACCCGGGGAGAATATCTACTACGCAACTCAAAATCAGGACATTTATATCAACATACATATAAAGAACCCCGATAATTTTGAGATTATGTCATTTACGTTGAACGGCAAGAAGTATTCGAGTTATATGTTTGAAGACGGCTCGGATATGCAGACAATAATCTTGAAGTATAACGTGGGTGATTCACGCGGTGTTGTTGAATACACCATAGATGCCATCAAGTACATAGACGGCACCGAAATCAAAGACGTTGTTATAGATGGCGATAAGACTGTAAAAGCAGGCGTATGGGTTAAAGACCAGGTAAAAGCCGAAATATCCGCAGTTGATATTGATACAAACGCTCTTTCCTTTAACGTAAATCTTGGCGATAGAGATTCTCTCATTGCCTTCTCGAACGGAGTAGCAAAAGCCGTTATATATGACGGCGAAAAGCTCGTTGCATCAAAGGACCTTGTTTTAGGAGAAAACGCGGTTGTATTTGAAGGACTTTCAACCCAAACTCTCTATCAGTATGCGGTAGTAGCGTATTATGATGATTTTTCCGGAATAGGCAAAGCACTTAACACTCTTTACAAAGATGCATTCTATACCGATGCGGTAGTTTTGTTTGATAACATAACCTTAACCAAGAGCTCAATAAACTTTAGGTTTGCTTGGCACGAGGACCATAGCGGAAAATCGCTCACATCACTTAAGCTTTACAAAGACGATACCTTTGCAAAAGAGCTTGACGTGAATGCAACAACCGTTGAAAACCTTCTTTCTAATAACATTTACAAGCTCGTTGCAGAATACGAAAACCTCGGCAAAACCGAAAGCATTCAGCTTGATTTCATTACCGCAACGAATGCAGTACCCGAGATCACGCTCGGAAATCTCTCTGCAACACAGACAAGCGTTAAATTTGATATAACCGAAACCGACAAAGACAACGTTGGCGCAGTAACCAAGATTGAGCTTGTCCATGCTAACGGAACTGTAGTTGCAGACAGTACCGACGTAAGAAGCTTTGAAAATCTTCTCTCTAATAATGAGTACACAGTTAAGGTGACTTACGTTTATGACCTTGGTGACGGCAACGGTGAGAAGACACTCGTAAAAGAGCTTACCGCAAAAACAGAAGCAAAAGCAATTCCCGAGATTGCCGTTTCTAACACTGCAAAAACAAAAACGAGCCTTAACTTCGTTATCAGAGTTACCGATATAGACGCGGTTGGTTCAATAAGCAAAGTAGCGCTTCTTCACGTAAGCGAGGAAACGAGAGCACTTGAAAATGTGCTTACCCACAGTGTGTCAGGACTTCTTTCTGATAATATTTATACGATTTCCGTTACCTATACCTACGATCTTTGCGATGGTTTGGGTGCGCGTGAAATCACAAAGACATTCGATGCAAAAACCGTAGCGATGACCGCTCCCGAGTTTGACATAACAAACATCGAGAAGACCAAAGACAGCGTAAGCTTTGCTATTTCCGAAAATGACGTTGATGACATTGGAAGCGTAAGTAAGATCGAGCTTATTAACACAAGCGGTATCAAAGAAGCAGATAGCGTTGACGTTCGAGAATTTACTAACATCCTTTCCAATAGCACATACACCTTAAAGGTAACTTACACATACAATCTCAATGACGGTAATGGTGCGAACGTTATAAGCAAAACCGCGGAATTTAAGACTAATGCAAAGACTGTTCCGAGTATTATGTTTGACACAACCGTTTCAAACGCATCTGACGTATCGTTCGGCATTAACGAGGTTGATGCGGATAACGTTGGCGAAATCGTTATGCTTGAAGTTCTTCTTGGCGACGAGGTTATAAACGCTACGGCAGATGGAAGCGTACGTAAGTTTACGGGTCTTCTTTCGAACACTGAATATACAATAAGATTGACTTATAAGTATAATCTTTGCGACGGAAGCGATGACGTTGTTATAACGAAAACAACGACTATTAAAACCGGCGAAAACAACATTCCTTATATTCTTGTTTCAAGCGGAACACAAACTCAAACAAGCGTAGCATTCACTGTCGAAGAAAGCGATGTAAGTAACATTGGAAATATAACAAAGATTGAGCTCTATAAGGGCGAAGCTTTTGTGAAATCGGCGGCAAATAATGAAGCAAGAGAATTTACCGGACTTCTCTCGAATACCGAATACATTGTAAAGGTAACTTATGTTTACGACCTTAACGACGGAAATGGAGCACATACCGAAACAAGAGAGATTTCCATAAAGACATTGGCGATGACAAAACCAAGCATTATATTCGCGAAAACTGATAGAACAAAGAATTCTGTAAGCTTTGATTTTGATCTTGTCGATATAAATAATATAGCTAAATTTGACCGTATTGAGCTTATAAAAGATGGAGATGTTGTAAGCTACGCTACAAGTGAAGAAACTAAAGAATTTACAAATATTCTTTCCAACACTACATACACTGTGAAAGTTGTTTACACATATGATCTTAATGATGGAAATGGTGTTGCATATATCGAAAAGAGCGTAGATATAACGACTTATGCAAAGACAACTCCAGAAATCGCTGTTGTCAATCCCACAAAGACTCAAAACTCTGTTGGATTTGAAGTTAGTGAAAGTGATATTGATAATGTGGGATCGGTAACCAAGATAGAGCTTGTTCATGTAAATGGAACGACGGTAGCTGATAGCGTTGACGTGAGAAGTTTCGCAAATCTTCTTTCAAACAATGTTTATACAGTTAAGGTAACATACGCTTATAATCTTAACGATGGCACAGATGAACAGACGATAACCGCGGAGCTTCAAATTACTACAGATGTAAAGGCTACTCCTACAATTGCTATTACTAATCCCACAAAGACTCAAAATTCGATTGGCTTTGTAATTAGCGAAACAGATACTGATAACGTAGGTTCAATAACAAAGATAGAGCTTGTTCACACAAGCGGTACTGTTACAGCGGATAGTGTTGACCAAAGAAGCTTTACAAATCTTCTTTCTAACAATACATATAAGGTTAAAGTTACTTATGTTTACGATCTTAACGATGGCTCCGGAGAAAAAACTATCGTAAAAGAGTATAGTATTAAGACAAGCATAGCAACCGCTCCTACTGTTGTAATAGACAATGCTACTTGTGACAAAAATTCGGTATCGTTTGATATTACCACTACTGATAATGATAGCACGATTAAGAAAATTACAGCTTCTATTATGCTTAATAATATTGCGGTAGATACTAAGGAGTGCACGACATCTGCAAGCTTTACCGGACTTCAGTACGCGACCGGCTATACTATTATCGTAACCGTTTATTATGATCTTTCGGATGGTGTAGGTGAGAGAACTAAAACCGCAACCGCTACTATCACTACGCCTTATTATACCGACGATCAGGGTGTTTCATATAAGACTTATGACGATGGAACTGCGGAGGTAGTTTCGTTTGTAAACGGAGTAACCAATATTGTTATTCCTAAAGAAATCAACGGTTATACTGTAACCAAAATAGGAAATAAAGCTTTCTATAAATCAAATATAACTTCTATAGAAATTCCGGAAACGGTAACAATAATAGGAACGTCAGCATTTGAGTCGTGTTCTTATTTAGATACTGTAGAATTAAACGAGGGATTAAAAACAATACAGTCCAAGGCGTTTTGGTATTGTCATATAAAATTCCTTATAATTCCCATTTCTGTTGATACGATAGGAAGCAAGGCTTTCTATGACGGTAGCAAATATGTAGATTTTTGGAATGAATTTACAAAGCTTTATTGTAAAGTATTGTCTAAGCCTGAAGGATGGGCAAGCGATTTTATTAATGATTCTAGCTATTATGCAAGTGCAGTGGATAGAAAAGTTTGCTTCTGGGGCTTTGATAAGTTCGTAGAGAAAGATGGAGTTCGTTACGCTATAAGCACAGAACGTAAAGAAGCCGAAGTGGTGAAAGCTATTGAGAAGAAAACTGCTTACGTCCTTGCGGATGAAATAGAAGGATGTACTGTAATAGGTATAGGTCCTTATGCTTTCTATCTTAACAATTCAAACTATTCATTCAATATAAATTCACTTGTTTTACCTTCGAAGCTTCAATATGTCAATATAGGTGCATTCGCACGCACTAGCAATTTACCTCCGATAGTATTCCCTGAAACACTGAAATATATAGACTCTCGTTCCTTTGAAAATGCTACCACATACGTAACATTTACGAGTACTGAATTATATATTGAAAGTGAAGCTTTCTATAATGGAAATCTTGTTACATTAACACTTTCGTTGAATTCAACAGGGTATATAGAGAGCGATGCTTTTTATGGATGCGATTATCTTGAGTATGTTAACATTCCTTATGAGATGATTATCAGTGATAATGCATTCCGTGATTGTGATAATGTTTATTTCGCTTGTCTTGCAGATAGACGTCCTACAAGTTGGGGAGATGAATGGGAAGACGGTATACCGGTTTATTGGAGCTCATACATTGATTCACAGGGTATTGTATATAAGTTGAATAACAACATTATGTATGAAGAACAGCCTACAATGACTGTCATAGATTATCTCAATTCCAATCGAAGTGATGTGTATATTTCGGATAGGGTGCTTGGAAGAGTGGTTTGGATGATAGGAGAAGAGGCGTTCTGGGATACTGACCTTTACAACGCTTACGTACCTAACACTGTACAGATAATTGCCGAAAGAGCATTTGACGATACCATATCTGTATATTATCAAAACGGTTCATCATTCGCCTCGTGGAGTGCATACGATGTTTATAATGGTATGCTCTATAGAGATTTTGATGAAGGAGTTGAAATATTTGCAATTCTTCCGTTTGATAATTATAAATACGTATTGTATGATGACTACTACGACGAAGAAACATATACATACTATGATTTCTTTGTAAAGCCTATTGATACAAACTTCAATGAAATAGTAATTCCATCCACTATTGATGGAAAGCCGGTTATAAGCATTGCAGATTCATTATTCGAAAATTGCTATGAGCTTACGTCTGTAACTCTTCCTGATAGCCTCACAGGTATAGGCAGCTACTTATTCAATAATTGTATAAATCTTAACCAAGTAAACATTCCAGATGGAATCAAAAGAATACCTTACGGTATGTTCAGCGGTTGTGTAAATCTTACAGACATAACAATTCCAAACAGTGTAACAAGCATTGAGGGAAGTGCATTTTCAAATTGTGCTGCTCTTACCGAGATAATTATACCGTCAAGTGTTACAACGATTGGTTCATCTGCATTTTCGGGTTGTATAAATATTACGGATGTCGTTATGTTCGAAGGAATAAAGCATATCTGTGGCTATGCTTTTGAGGGCTGCAAGAATCTTACAAATATTTCTATTCCTAAAAGTATCACTTATGTTGGAACAAATGCCTTTAAAGGTTGCGATAACATAATAGAAGAAGAAAACGGTATTTATTATGTGGACAACTGGTGCATTGGTTCTGACACGGGTATTTCCGTGTCGGTTCTGAGAGAGGGAACTGTTGGAATTTCGGATTATGCGTTCTCAAATTGCAAACAACTCACAGAAATTGTAATACCCGAGAGTGTTGTAAGTATTTGTTATTATGCATTTAATAATTGCACGAGCCTTACGGAAATCGTGATTCCCGACGGTATAGAATGGATTGGAGCAAATGCGTTTACGGGTTGTTCAAGCCTAAAATATAACGAGTATGAAAACGCATATTATATCGGAAGTGAAAGTAATCCGTATGTTATGCTTATTAAGGCTGCGTCTTCTTCTATAACTCATACGGTTATTCACGAAAATACTAAATTTATACATGCCAAAGCTTTCTATGAGTGCACCGAGCTTCAAGAAATCTATTTTAATTCCATAGCGATGAATGATACAAGTGTTACTATAGGTGGTGAAAGTTACATAAATAATATCTTCTATAAAGCCGGAACTAACGGTAGTGGAATTAAAGTGGTTATAGGAAAGAATGTAACAAGAATTCCTTCAGATTTATTCTATGCTTGGTCTGCATCGGATGCAGCAAAAATAATAAGCGTTGAATTTGAGGAAGGAAGCGTTTGCGAGAGTATTGGCGATTATGCATTTAAGAATTGCGGAAGTCTTAAGAGCGTTACTATTCCGGATAGTGTAATAAGCATTGGCGCTTCAGCATTCTCAGGTTGCGCATCACTTGAAAGCTTGACAATTGGATCAGGTGTGACTTATATTGGCAGTGGGGCATTTCGTGGATGCAATGCTCTTAATGAATTGTATATTGCAGATTTAAAAAGCTGGTGTAGTTTAAGTTTCAATAGCAGTGCGGATAATCCGCTTTATTACGCCAAAAATGTATATCACAACAGTGAACCGCTTACGGAAGTTGTAATTCCTGATGGAATTACCGAAATTAGTAATTATGCTTTCTATAATTGTCAAAGTATTACAAGTGTTGTAATTCCTGACAGTGTAACTTCGATTGGAAAAGAAGCATTTTATAAATGTACAAATCTTGTGAGCGTGAACATTGGAAATAGCGTAATAAGCATAGGATCTTATGCTTTCTATAATTGTCAAAGTCTTGAGAGCATTATTATTCCCGATAGCGTTACAAGTGTAGGAGATTATGTATTCAGTAATTGTACGAGTCTTAAAAGTGCGATTATTGGAAATGGCATAACTGACATCACATCAGGAATGTTCAGGGATTGCACAAATCTTGAGAGTGTTGTAATTCCTGAAAGTGTTACAAATATAGGCGGTTTTGCATTCAACAATTGTAATATGCTTTGTATAAAATTCAGAGGAACATCTTCTCAGTGGAATGCAATAACGAAGAAAGACTTCTGGAATTTGGATGACACGAAAGGATATATTAGCTCTATTAGATATTCATTGACTTGTAATTATACCGAAAGTTAAAAAACATCAAAAAGACGAGCGTTGATTTCGGTCAACGCTCGTTAAACCTTCTTATCTATTGAACGAAAACAAAAGACAGAAGCAGGAATTTTCCCAAAGCTTCTGTCTTTGAATTTTAGGTTCTATAAATGTTGGGGTGAATGCTCAACAAAAATAAAAAGGTTAATTGTTCTGTCTTAATTTTTTCAACCATTCCATCTTTAAAGTTTAATCATTTTATTAAGCTCAAGGATTTTGCAGTAGGTTGAAAATGTCGCAAAATGCCAACTTAAGTATTCAAAATCTTATATAAATCCGATTTTGGCATACCTCTATCCTTGGCGGCGGCTTTGATGGCGTTCATTCTCTTTAAGCCCTCGTTTTCGTAGTGAGCTACGTGCTCCTCGGGGGAGAGGGAGAGCAGGGGATTGTCGTTTTCGGTGGCAACGCCCGCCTCGGCTGCGCCCTCAAGAATAAGAACGTATTCGCCTCGCGGCTCGTTATTTTCGTAGTATTTTTTTGCCTCTTTGAGAGTGGTTCTTACTACCTCTTCGTTGAGCTTTGTAAGCTCGCGGCAGAGCGCAATCTTTCGCTCTTCGCCAAAGGTTTCGGAAAGGTCGGAAAGAGTGTTTTTAAGCTTGTGGGGAGCTTCGTAAATTATCATCGTGCGTTCCTCACGCTTAAGTTTTGCGAGTCTTTCCTCGCGCTCCTTTTTGTTCGGAGAGAGGAAGCCCTCGAAGCAGAATCTGCCCGTTGCGAGCGCGGAAAGCGAGAGCGCTGAAACCGCCGCGCACGCGCCGGGGATAACCGAAACCCGAACGCCTGCATCTGCGGCAAGGCGAACGATGTCCTCACCGGGATCGCTTATCGCGGGCATACCCGCGTCTGTGATTATAGCGCAACTTTCGCCCGAAAGTACACGCGCGATAATTCTTTCTCCGCTTGATTTTTTGTTATGCTCGTGATAGCTCACGAGCTCTTTTTTTATGCCGAGGCAGTTAAGAAGCTTGAAGGAATTTCTCGTGTCCTCCGCGCCGATAAAATCGACCTCGGAAAGCACCTTAATAGCGCGCTCGGTAATGTCCGCAAGATTTCCTATCGGAGTTGCAACGAGGTAAATCGTGCTTTTTTCGGTTCTGTTTTTTTCGCTCATAAGAAACCTCACTTTCTCTGAAATTTATCCGGAAATGAACCGAAGTCCATTATATAATTCATATCATCAGTGTATTTTTTATGCTCTTTGTCGCTGTAAATAATAAGCGGAGCGGTAAGCTTAAGACCGCATTTTCCGCCTTTTTTTGCCTCAATAAGCACCATTGAGGATTCCGAATCGGTATCCGCGTGAACGAAGGTCATACGCTTTGCTTCAAGCTTATATTCCGCCATGGCAGTGAGAAGGTCGGTGAGTCTGTCCGGGCGGTACACAACGGCAAATTTTCCGCCGAACTTAAGCGCAGAAGAAGCGCAGCGGCAGAAATCGCGAATGTTACCCATAACCTCGTGACGAGCTAAATTCTTGCCCGAAAAGGCGTTAGCAAGTCCCGAGCCAACCGTCATATAAGGCGGATTGGTGTAAACTATATCAAAGCTTTCCTCGCCCGAAAAATCGCGAAGGTCTATATTGACGGTCTTCATCACGTCCGAAAGACCGTTTAGCTCGGTGTTACGCTCTGTAAGACGAGCGTAATCCTTTTGCACCTCAAGCGCAAGAGCCTCACCTATTTTGCCTCTCGTGAGAAGCAGAAATGAAATTATACCGCTGCCCGCGCCAAGCTCGAGTCCCGAAGGATTCTTACCGCTTACGTATCCTGCGAGCAGAAGAGCGTCAGTGCCGAAGGTCAAGCCCTTTGGCTTTTGGATAAGCTTTAGCTTATCGTTGACCTCGTCGATTCTTTCGCCTTCGAAAAGTTCAGTCATAAGCACCTCTAAAATACTGATTGTAAAAAAATAAGGGTTGAGAGCGTCATACGAGCCTCAACCCTTCAGCGTAAGAGCGCAAAGCTTTGCGACCTACGGCTATGTAGAATTACTCTTCTGCAGGAGCGTTAACAGGGCAAGCGTCAGCGCAAGAACCGCAGCTTACGCACTCGTCAGCATTGATAACGTACTTGCCATCACCTTCGGAAATGCAACCGGTGGGGCATGCATCAGCGCAAGCGCCGCAAGCGATGCACTCATCAGAAATCTTGTATGCCATTATTAAATACCTCCATAAAATTTGGTTCACTTATATTCTATCATATTTTCTCGAAAAATCAAGTGCTTTTGCAAAAAATCTGAATTCTATTTAAAAAGAATGCAAATATATGGCAATATATGTTAATTAGTCCTCAATTATGACGTCGCTTTCGTCATCCTCGGGCTGATTTTTTGCTTTTTTGGGAGTTTTGAGAATCTTAACGTCGGAAACCTTGTAGAGCTTAAACGTTTCCTTTTCCTTGTCCGTAAGCTTAACTCTGATTTCTGAAGCCAAGGGCTTCGTTTCGATAACAACGCCCTCACCGTCAGAGGTAAGAACTACCGAGCCGACAGGGGGAGTCACGCGGATAGCATCCTCGTAAACCTCATGCTCGTAGCGTAAGCAGCACATAAGTCTGCCGCAAGCACCCGAAACCTTCGCAGAGTTAAGCGAGAAGTTCTGCTCCTTCGCCATCTTTATGGTAACCTGAACGAAATCGGAAAGGAATCCCGCGCAGCAGTATTTTCTTCCGCAAACACCGATACCGCCCATAAGCTTTGCCGCATCTCTGATACCTATCTGGCGAAGCTCTATTCTCGTTCTGAAGGTCGCAGCCAAATCCTTAACAAGCTCTCTGAAGTCAACTCTCGACTCGCACGTGAAGTAGAAAATGAGCTTCGAGTTATCGAATGTGTATTCAACGCCGACAAGGCGCATACCGAGTCCGTGCGCGGCAATCTTTTTCTTGCAAATAAGAGCCGCCTCAAATTCAAGCTCGTGATTTTTCTCGTCCTTCTCGATGTCTTCCTTTGTCGCGGGTCTTGTCACCTCTTTAAGAGGAGAAACTATCTCATCAGCGCCAACGAGCTTGTTGGGGGTTTTAACCGTTCCCATCTCGACACCGCGCGCAGTTTCAACTATAACCTTATCGCCCGCGTTGAACTTATACTTAAGAGGCGCGAAATAATATATCTTTCCTGCCTCGCGGAAGCTGATACCGACAACCTCTGTCTTTTCGTTCGAGTTCGCAGCGGTAGCTTTTTCCTCGCTCGCGGGTGCGCCCACTTCGGCTTGATTGGGCTTTTGATTATTGTTATTATTGTCGTTGTTATTATTGTGCTTGTAATTACGGTTAAAATTGTTGTGATTATGGTTATGATAATGATTTTTTCCCTTTGCGGTCTGGTTGCCTTGACCTTCGAACCGAGCGTTTCCGTTTGCACTGTTCGGATTGGGATTTTGATTCATATCCTTGTTTTCTTTGTTTTCCATTATATATCCTTTTGAATATCCTTTCGTCAGGCTTTGAGCTTAACCGCAACGTCTGTGAGCAGCGAAGCAATTACAGCGTTTTTATCGAGATCGTCAATAGCCGAGCTGATAATATCAAAAACCTTGATAAGTCTTTTTATATTGAGATTTGAAGCAATCTCACGTGCCGTGTCCTTTGATAGATAATAGGTCGGAGCGACGTCCTCTGCAACGTGTGACGCTATCAAATCGCGCAGAGCGTTTCTGATGCCCTCAAATAGCGATTTTAACTCATCACGCTTCGCTGGCAGTGCCGTAACCTCGGTGTAAATTTTTGAAAACGGCGTCTTTTTGTGTATCGCGCTGATGAATCCGTCAATAAGCTCGCGCTCTTTTGAAAGAGCCTCGATTTTAGTTGCATCAAGCATCAAAAGCGCGTTGCCTATAACTCCCTGCGCCGAGAGCAAAATTGCCTTCAGTCTGTCGGGCGAGGTGAGAGAAAGCTCGTAAGCAGTGCTTGAAAGCTCCGTGACGTGACCGAAAAGCTCGTCGTAATCAAAAAGCTCAAGCTGAACATACTGCGTTCTGCTCTTTATCGTAGAGAGAAGCTTGTCCGGCTCGGAAACGAGCATAACGATGTGTACGTTCTTCGGCGGCTCTTCAAGAACCTTAAGCAGCGCGTTCTGCGCCGCAGGCGTAAGAAGATCGCCCTCTTCTATGATGTAAAATTTGAACTCCGATTCGGTCGAAGAAAGGAACATATCCTCGCGGAATTCGCGAAGCTCCTCGACTCCCACCGTAGCCTTGCCGTGAGCGCGTTCAAGATAGCTCACGTCGGGGAAATTGCGCGCGTAAATCCTCTTGCACGAGGAGCAAGCACCGCAAGGTAACGGCGCGTTCGCTCCCTTGTTCTCGCAGTTTGCCGCCGCGGCAATCTCCGTCGCAAGCGTGTGCTTTCCCGAGCCCGAAGGACCAACCAAAAGCAACGCGTGAGGCAGAGTGCCCGAAGTAATAGCATCGGAAAGACGGAGCGCTGTTTCTCTGTTTCCGAGAAGCCTTGGAAATCTTCTATTCACCATAACTCCAACCTTTCCTTGAAGATTTAATTCGTTTTCGTTTCGCGCGCAAATATTCAACCTACCGTTCAGTGTCAAAAGACACCAAAAAAATGCCAAACACCGCCGCCGCGAACTCTTTAAAAATTAATCACCATTATATTGTAACATTATTTTTTATAATTGTCAATCTTTTAAAATAGACATTTTGAAGATTTTAAACCAAATTAAACCAATTAAACCCACAATACAAACCGACTAAACAAAAAAGTAAAGCATATTCCATTTTGTAAAGACTATAAACAGTGCAAAGAATTATGTTCCTTATAAACAAAACATTAAGGCCATGCAACCTAAAAACGGAAGCATGACCTTTTATTTTGGCTATTCATTTTGTCATTGATGCTGCAGTAATCATTTTATTCAAAAACGAAATTTATTGATTATCTCAGCTTTCATTGTTAGAAACTGAATTCTATCGGTTGGATTTATGTTTTAATCCTTTGTAAGATACTCATAAAAACCTGAAAGACTTTTTACTAATTCTGCAGCTTTTGCGGTATCCGAAATAAATTCCGATGAAAATACTTTTACGTTTTGTTGGAACCAACTGTTTAGCTTCCAGCCGTTGGGATCCTCGAACGTTACGCTTCCTAAATTGGTACATTCTACAAATGCAAAATAGTCTATTTTCGTAACGCTTTCGGGAATTACGATACTTTCAAGGCTTGAGCAACCAAAGAATGCGTAATAGCCGATTTCTGTAACACAGCTTCCTATTGTAACGGATTTGAGTGCCGTGCAATACATAAATGCATAGTTTTCAATTTTAGTAACGCTTTCCGGAATAGTAAACGTTTCGTTTGTTTTTCCCATAGCGTATTGTATAAATGTCTTGCCGTCTTTAGAATAAAGATGACCGTCAATAGATGTATAATTAAGATTGTCTTCTGCTACCGAAATGCTCGTCAGACTAACACACTGTAAGAATGTGCAATTGCCGATGCTTGTTACACTATTCGGAATGGAAATATTCGTAAGAGCCGCGCAACCTTCAAAAGCATTTGAACCAATATCGGTAACGCTTTGTGGAATTGTAACTTCGGTAAGATTTATGCAACCTGAAAACGCATATTCGGATATCGATTTTACAGTGTCAGGAATCGTTAGTTTTTTGATTTTTTTGTTACCGGAGAAAGCATTTATATAAAGTTCGTATTCGCTATCATTGCAGCTTTCGGGAAGCGTGACTATCTCATCGTCGCCATTGTATCCGTAGAGGTAACACGCGTCGCTGCTATGGTAGAATAAGAATCCGTTGGGATCCTCAAACGTCTTTTTTTCTCCCTCGGTATCAGAATAAATGTTATATACCTTTTGGGAGTCGGAATCAAAATATTTCGAGACATCTAAGGCAGAACGGTTGTATATTTCCAATATGTAAGCACACAAAAATGCATTGCTGTCGATATAAGAAACGTTTTTTCCTATTGTAATTGTAGCTATAGAGTACGAAGCGAAGGTGTAATCACCGATATATTCAACGCTATCGGGAATAATAAAGTTTTTTGCAGTTACCAAATCTAAGGAAGAAGGGGCTATAAACTTTGTATTAGCGTTAGTAGTAAAAGTGTTTGAATTTGTTTCTTCGGTCTTTACCAAAACAAGATAAGGGTTGCTTTCATTGCCGAGATAATAAGCGTTTTCATATTTGTTGTAAGTTAGCTTTTCGCAAGAGTAAAAACCGCAATTTTTAATTTCTTTAAGTGAGTTTGGAAGCGTAATTTTCTCAAGCTCTAAACAACTGTCAAACACATAATCGGATATTTTTTTCACGCCATCAAGTATAGTAACGTTTTTAAGTTCATAGCAGCATCCGAAAGCGCTTTCTCCGATAGTATCAACGCCGGAGCTGATTGTTAAACTTATAATGTCGCTATTATTGTAAAAAGCGTATTTGTAAATATCGTATCTTTTCGAATTGCAGCTCTGTGGGAGAGTGATAGCGTTCGCGTTGCCGTCATATCCCATAAGGTAGCAGGTATCTCCGTCTTCATAGAATAAATAACCGTCAGCATTTTTGAAGGTTTTCTTCTGTCCATCGGTGTCGCTGTAAATATTAAGAATATCAGACGATAAGCTCATATAATTCTTGGTGTAATCGTTTATAGTCAGCTTGGATTTGTTATATATTTCAACCAATTTTTTAACTTGCGAGTTTGAATTTAAAATATCAGTACCGGGTTTGATGACCACTGAATCGCTTATGCTGCCGCCAGGCGTAAAAATTGGCGGAGTTGATGGGGTATCTAAAGTCAAATTAGCGAATTTTGTAACGCCTGTGCCAATGGTTAAGGAAACAAGATTGTTTGTTTGATAAAAAGCTTTCCCTTCAACTGTGGTTACGCTATCCGGAATTACGAATGACAAATCCTTTTTGGCAGAGGCGTAGCTTATCAGCGTTTTTGCATCTTTGGAATACAAATTACCGTCAATCGAGGTATATGCCGCATTGTTGGTATCAACCTGGAATTCTTTAACGTTATCAAAAGGAATTGATGCTGTCGTATTGTCAGATGAATCGATAAATGAAGTGATACTGTGAGGAATAAAAATTCGTTTTTTACTAATTTTTACAGAATCATCGGCTTCGGTAATGAGAACAGTACCGATTACAGGGGAGTTGTATAAAAACGTTTCCTTTATTGCGCTGACAGGTAATCCGTTATATGATGAGGGAATTATAATATCGGTATCCGCGCACGAGCCTAAGCCGGTTAAAACGTATGACTTTCCGTCAGTGCTTAAATCAAATTCCAACCCTATACTTGCAGGCTTAGTCGATAGATCGTCATTTTTTGTTACGTCAGAATTATTACCGCTATTGCTTTGATTATCGTTGTCCGTATCATTGCCATCTTTTACGAAATAGATGATACCGAAGGTGACGAGCGAAAGTGTAAGCAATAAAATAATTGCTAAAATGAGTGGTTTTTTCATAGTCGAACCTCTTATTCATATTAATAAAATTGAGTGATATAACCATTATATCGATAGAATCCAAAAAAGTCAACATTGTGTAAATTTTACCGTAATTGATTGTTTATACTTAAGTTAAACTTAGGTAACTACATAAAACAAGCGGCAGCCCTTATCTTTGATGAGGTAAAAGCCGCCGCCGTAGTAAACTGTTATTGGGTTTGTTTTCTATTCAGCTTCTTTAAAAAGAGCTGTTTTTTTCGGTAATCCAAGAGGGAAGTGCGAGTTCCAACGGTGATGTTACCAAATGAGTTACATCGCCGAAAATTACCGATCGCGGTGGTGTTAGATTAAGAGTAGCTAACGGTTGCGGTTTTGAACGTGTTGTTATTCAAATTAACGTCTTTAAACCACTTTGCCTTTGAACCCTTGTAGTTGATATTAGAGAGGACAGTGCAATTATGGAATGCATCATTGCCAATCTCGGTAACGCTATTGGAAATCTCAACGGATGTAAGACCTGTGCAATTATAGAATGCACCTTCACCGATATTCTTTACACCGCTGCCGATTTTTACAGAGGTAATACTCGTGCAATTATAGAATGCATAATCACCGATACTTGTAACGCTGCTCGGGATTACTAATTCTTCAATAAGACTGCCATCAAATTCGCTGCCTAAATAAAGCTTCTTAGCATAGTACAAGGGGTTTGCGGTAGGATTAGCGAAGGATATATTGCACCAGTTTGGAAGGTTTGTAATATATACACCGCTTAAATTCGAGCAACCGAAGAACGCATTTTCACCGATACTCTCTACGCCCTTTCCAATCGATACAGAAACAAGACCTGCGCAATTATAGAATGCGCTGTCACCAATGCTTATAACGTTATCGGGGATTATAGCAGAGATAAGAGATTTGCAACCATAAAACGCATTGTTACCAATACTCTTCACACCTTTTCCGATTGACACGGAAGTAAGATTTGTGCAATTACCGAACGCATCGTGACCAATGCTCTGTACACTGTCAGCTATAACCACAGAGGTAAGACTCGTGCAGTTGTAGAATGCGTAATTATTGATTATCGCAATACCGTCTAAAATCACTAATTCCTCAACAAGAACGTTGCCAAGATAAAGATTTTTAGCACTGGTCAAGGGGTTGGAAGTGGGATTAGCGAAGGATATATTGCACCAGTTTGGAAGGTTTGTAATATATACACCCTTTAACTTCGAGCAACCGTAGAATGCATCTTCACCGATTTCTCTCACGTTGTAGCCAACCGATACAGAGTTGATTTCTGTACAGTTATAGAACGCATAAGCGCCTATGTATGCAACGGTTTCGGGAATTTCCAACGCTGTAACAAGACTGTTATTCAGATAAAGCTTCTTAGCGCAGTACAAGGGGTTTGAAGCGGGAGTGGCGAACGATGTATTGCACCAATTCGGAATGCTTGTGATATATACACCGCTTAACTTCGAGCAACCGTAGAACGCATCTTCTCCAATGCTCTCCAAATTGTTGCCGATTTTCACAGATGTAATACTAGTGCAATTATAGAATGCATAAGCACCGATGCTTGTAACGTTGTCGGGAATTTGCAACTCTGTAACACGACCGGTGTTCACGTAAAGATTTTTAGCACCCGACAAGGGGTTTGCGGTGGGATTAGCGAAGGATACGTCGCACCAATCTTTAATGTCTGTAATATATACGCCCGTTAAGCTTGAGCAACCGTAGAACGCATCTTCTCCGATGCTCTTCAAATTCTTGCCGATTTTCACAGATGTAATACTCGTGCAGTTGTAGAAAGCATAAGGAGCTATGCTTGTAACGTTGTCTGTGATTAACAATTCTTTAACAAGGCTGTCATCAGATTTGATGCCTAAATAAAGCTTCTTAGCGTAGAACAAGGGGTTTGAATATTTGTTAGCGAAGGATACGTCGCACCAATCTTCAATGCTTGTAAGACATACGCTATCTAATGTGGAACATCCGTAGAACGCATTTTCTCCGATACTATTCAAGTTGATGTTGCTGATTTTTACAGAAGTAAGACTCGTGTAGTTGTAGAATGCATAAGAACCGATGCTTGTAACGCTGCTTGGGATTACCAATTCTTTAACGAGGCTGCCATTTAAATAAAGATTTTTAGCACCGGACAAGGGGTTCGCTGTGGGATTGGCGAAGGATATCTTGCACCAGTCTGCAATGCTTGTAAGGTATATATCCTTTAAGTTTGTGCAACCGTAGAACGCATCTTCTCCTACGCTATTCAAATTGCCGCTGCCGATTTTTACGGAGGTGATGCCTGTGCAGTTATAGAAGGCATAAGGAGCTATGCTTGTAACGCTGCTTGGGATTACCAATTGCTTAACGACGTTGTTATTTAAATAAATATTTTTAGCGTAGTACAAGGGGTTTGCAGAGGTATTAGCGAAGGATATATCGCACCAGTCTGCAATGTTTGTAAGGTATATGCCCTTTAAGCTTGTGCAACCGTAGAACGCATTTTCTCCGATGATATTCAAATTACCGTTGCTGATTTTTACGGAGGTAATACCCGTGCAGTTGTAGAAAGCATAAGGAGCTATGCTTGTAACGCTGCTCGGGATTACCAATTCTTCAATAAGGCTGCCATCAAATTCGCTGCCTAAATAAAGCTTGTTAGCATAGTACAAGGGGTTTGCAGAGGTATTGACGAAGGATATATTGCACCAGTCTGCAATGCTTGTAATATATACGCCCTTTAAGCTTTCGCAACCGGAGAACGCGTCGGAACAAAGCGTACTTACACTATCGGGAATAGTGATATTTTCGATTTGATTACAAGAAGAGAAAACGTTGCTGCTGATTATCCAAGCGTTTTCATTTACGTTATAGGACTTCTTGTTCACGTTGGTGATTTTAAGCAACACTGCATAAGGGTTGGTGTCGGAGCAGAGATATTTGCCGTATGCGTACTCCGTATATAGCGAAGGATTGCAATTATAGAAAGCGGAAGGAACAAGATCTGCGATGTTTTTCGTAATAGAAACCGAAACAAGATTTTCACAGTTATAGAATGCGTAGGCATTGATGGTCTTAACGCCGTCGGGAATTATAACGGAAGTAAGTCCCTTGTAACCGGTAAACGCATATTCGCTGACACTCGTTACCGTTCTTGGAATAGACAAGGCATTTATGAGCTTATTGTTTAAATAGAGGTTATCTGCGTAGTTCAAGGGGTTGGATTCGCATCCTGCAAAGGATATTTCGCACCATTTTTCAAGGCTTGAAATTTTTACTTTTTCGATATTGGAACAATCCAAGAATGCATTGCTGCAAATTTCTGTTACACCGTCGTGGAACACAACCGATTTAAGTCCCTTATAGCCTGCTAACGAATATTCACCGATGCTTTCTACGGTGTTCGGAATCACAAGCTCACTGAGGAGCGCGTTGTTAACGTAAAGCTTTTTAGCGTTATACAGAGGGTTAGAGTTCAAGGTATCAAAGGAGATGTTGAACCAATTTTCAATGCTTGAAATTTTTACGTCAGTAATACTCGAGCAATCGCGGAATGCATTTTCACCAATGCTATTAACGTTTTTACCGATTTCAACAGTGGTAAGTGCAGAGCATCCGTCAAATGCATAAGCGCAAACCGTATAAACACTGTCGGGAATATCGATAGACGTAAGCTTTGAGCAATCCGAGAAAACGTTGTTGGCAATGATTTCTGCATTTTCGTTTATTTTATACGTATCCTTCGCCGTATCGGTGAGCCCGATCAATATGGCGTATTTGTTGCCGTTTGCAGATACGTACTTGCCCGATTCGTAAGTAGAATAAAGCTTCGAGTTGCAAGAAGCAAACGCATTGTTACCTATACTTTTAACGGTATTGAGAATTATGATGTCATCAAGTTTCTCGCAATCATAGAACGCGTTTGCGCCTATCGAGGTTACGTTTCTTCCAATCATAACCTCTTTAAGTCTTATACAGTCCTCAAATGCAGAGTCACCGATAGAAATTACGCTGTCCGGAATTATGACTTTAGTCAAATTGACACAATCAAAGAAAGCCAAATTACCAATGGATTCTACGTTTTCGCCTATTGTTATGCTCTTAAGGTTTTCGCAGTTGTTGAAAGCATCATTGCCGATGGTGGTTACATTATTTCCAAGCGTTGCGGTCTTAAGACTCGTACAGTGATAGAAAGCTCTGTAATCTATAGAAACCACGTCTTTTTCAATCTTTACGTTTTCTAACTTCGAGCAAGCGGAAAAAGCATAAGGATTGATGGATGTTACACCTTTCGGAATTTCAAAATCAGAACCGTCCTTTGCGGGGGGATACTGGATTAAAACAGAACCGTTCTTTGAATACAAAACATCCGATGAAGACTTGTAATTTGAGTTAGCGGCATCGACCGTGATTTTCTTGAGAGAAGTGCATTCGTTGAATGCCAAATCTCCTATAGTTTTCACGGATGAGGGAATTTTAATTTCCACGAGGCTCTCGCACCAAAGGAACGCGCCGTCGCCTATAGAAGTAATGCTGTTAGGAATGGTTACTTTCTCTAAAGTTGTGCATCCGGAAAATGCATAGTCAGCTATCGCGACTACGGGCAAATTTTCATACGTTGAGGGAATGATTATTTCGCTGGGGGAGTACATTGCGACTCCGGACACTATGTATTGCTTTTTTTCACTGTCAAGCGTAAATTCGAGAGTGTCTGAAGTTACGATGCTTCCGCCGGTGCTATTATTGTCGGAGGCACCGGGCTTTTTGTCGGAACTTTCGCCGTTATCGTCAGGGAGATTGCTGCCGATTTCATCATTATTGTCCTCGGGCAGTCGGTTTTCATTTTCGCTGCTGTTATCCGTCAAGCCGCCGTTGTTCGATCTACCGTTGATATTACAAGCGGTAAGTCCTACGACCATAGCAAATGATAACAGTAAAACGCAGAGTAGGGTAAAATACTTTTTCATTTGGTGTTCCTTTCCTTTAGCGCAAAATAAAATGGATACTATTATTATAACACTCGCGCGGGCAATTGTCAACACTAAAATTTATTTTAACGCACTACGTAAATTTTATTTTATCGCGCGACGTCAAATTTTATTCGAACCGCTTGTTTTTTTGCGAGTTCTTTGGCGTGGGATACGCGCTGAAATCACTCGCTTTTTTCGGGATTTTTTTGGTTTTTTAGAGTAAAAATCGCTTTAACCGTTGCGGCGGCGGTGGCGGCGGATATGATTCCTAAAAGAGTTCTTTTTGCGTCGGTGACGGCAAGCGCACCGAAGAGGATTATGGCGGAGTCGATGGCGAGGATGACGTGCGGAATCTTTAGGCGGGAAAATTTTTTACATACGATAAATGCCAAAATATCAGCTCCGCCGGTTGAGCCGCCGCCGAGGAAGGAGAGTCCGAGCCCGAGTCCAACGAGCGCTCCGCCGATAATCGAAGCAAGAAACGCGCCTTGTCCGTTTGGCAGAAGTCGAAGCGCAAAATCCGATACGCCCGATTCTATAATCAGCGTGATAAAAAGCGGATAAAGCGCGGTTGAAATGAGAGTTTTAAGAGCAAAGCTCTTACCAAGTGATAAAAGTCCCAGAAGGAAAAGTGTCCAGCTTAACGCAGTGATAATGGCTTCGACCGAAATGATAGAGCCCCCGAAAAGCTCCGAAGCCGCGATTGCAATGCCCGAAATTCCACCCGCAACAAGCTCAAACGGAATGAGAAACGCTGCGCTTCCGACTGCTAAAATTACAGTTCCGAATATGACAAAAAGTGATTCTTTAAAACCGTTGGCAAGTACTCTTGCGCCTTCAAATTTACTATCCATATCCACCTTTTTCAGTGCTGAAATTTGCAAAGTGCAACGTCACTTTTTATGAAAAAAGTCCCGAAATTTCACCGGAAAGCTTTTCTCTCCGTTCGCCTCAATCAAATAACTTGACTTTTTTCGACAGTAGTGATATACTGTTTGCACTAAACAATTAATATTTTTATACTTTGCGAGGTTTTTATGCACAAAAAATATTGGATTATAACGGCAACGGTGTTTGTCTTCATCGCGCTCGTTTTCGGGCTTGTATTTTTGTGGTTTTGGATTTACGGAGATAAGGTTTTCAAAGAGGACGTGGACCCGACGCTCTACGTAACCATAGGCGAAAACGGAAATTGGTTCGTAGGCGATAGCGATACGGGCATCATGGCGCGCGGTGACGATGGTTTCACGCCCTATATTGGCTACAACGGAAACTGGTGGATTGGCGAGCACGATACGAATTGTAAGGCTCGCGCAAAGGATGGTATAGATGGCAAAGACGGTCTTGACGGACAGACTCCGTATATCGCCGAAAACGGCAATTGGTGGATTGGAGAAACCGACCTCGGAATTAAGGCGGAAGCTATCGACGGCACTGACGGAAAGAATGGCGTTGACGGTGAAGACGGAAAGAACGGCATAGACGGCTTGACTCCATTTATAGGCGAAAATGGAAACTGGCATATAGGTGAGCTTGATACCGGCATAAAAGCCGAGGGCAAAGACGGCGCGAATGGCGTTAACGGAGAAAACGGAATTGACGGAATAGATGGAATTGACGGAGTTGATGGCATTGACGGCAAAACGCCCTTCATAGCTGAAAATGGCAACTGGTGGATAGGTGAAACCGATACGGGTGTAAAAGCCGAAGGGATTGACGGTGCAAACGGTACAAACGGTGTTGACGGAATTAACGGTCTAGACGGCTTGACACCACACATCGGAGAAAACGGAAATTGGTGGATAGGAGAAGAGGACACAGGAGTCAGCGCAGCGGGCGCGAGCGGTGCAAACGGAAAGGATGGAGCTGCAGGTAAGGATGGCGAGGACGGAAACGGAATTGCCGAAATGAAGATAAGTGACGGCTGTCTGTACGTTCGCTATACGAACGAGCCTGCGAAGTGGGTAAATCTCGGTAAAATAGCAAATATTGAAAACTATTCTTTACAATATTACCCTCTTCCCGACGGAACGTATGCGGTAGGAGCAGGCGCGCTCCTATATAGCGAGGAGATAAAAATCCCGTCAGAGTTTAACGGCAAGAAGGTAAGCGCAATAGTCCGCGAAGGCTTTTCGGGCGCGGTAAATCTCAAAAGCATAACTTTACCCGATACGCTCACCGAGATAGGAGAGTCCGCGTTCTTCGGCGCGAAGAGGCTTGAAGAAATAGTAATTCCCGAAAGCGTTGCGAAAATAGGCGCAAACGCCTTCCTCTCTTGCGAGAGCTTGACGGTGAAAGCGGTTGCCGCGGCTATTCCTTCGGGCTGGAGCGAATACTTTAACCCGAGCGGATGCGCGGTGATTTTGGGTTACGATCCCGACGCGAACACCTTTGGTTATCTCAAATACGAGGAAAATGCTTACGGAAATATAGTGATAACCGAGTATATAGGTAACGAAATGTACGTTACCATTCCCGATACGATAGGTGGAAAAGAGGTAACTGCGATAGCCTCCGGTGCGTTTGCCAACAATTGCACTATAATCAGAATTACTCTTCCGAAAAACTTAAAGGAAATAAAAGAGGGAGCGTTCGTGAATTGTCCGAAGCTTCTTGAAGTGTATAATCTCTCCGATTTTCTGACAGTGACGCTTGGCGCGAGTGGAAACGGCGGTGTAGCAGAGCGTGCAATTGCGGTACATACTGCTTCCGGTGCGGCAACCGTGTTAAAGGAAAGCGGTGATTTTGTCTTCGCGGAAATTGAAGGTGTGAGCTATCTTGTAGCATATTCAAACAGTGAAACGAGTGTAGTTCTCCCCGAAAGCTATAATGGCGGAAATTATAAGGTCCATGCATATGCTCTTTATGGAAATTCCACGGTAACCACCATTACCGTGTCAAAAGGTGTAGCCGAAATCGGTGAGCGCGCATTTGCAAATTGCGAGAACGTAACGAAGATAATCTTCGATGCCGGTGAGTGCTCTGCGCTTACCTCGGATACTAATGCCTTCGAAGGCTCTTGCACCGATGCGGTGGTAACTATAGGCAAAAACGTTCGGTCTATACCCGCATATCTTTTCGCATCAAACGATGCATCTCTTTCGCCGAGCATCGTTAGCGTTTCGTTCGAGGAAGCCTTAACCTGCACGTCTATATCCGCTTATGCATTCTACAATTTGACTTCACTGCGCGTCTTAATACTTTCACAGAACGTTACGCACATTGATATGGGCGCGTTTGTGGGAAGCGGTTTAACAAACGTTAGCGGAATTTCGGGAGATTGGAGCGACGGTGCAACTCTTTATTCATATAATACCTCGCAGTTTGTTGCAGTATTAAAGATTCCTAATAAGAGCTTTATGCGTATAGGAGGGTGAGAAAATGGAAATTTACGCTCCCTTATACTGCGGTAGCTTTAAATGTATAGCCGATAAATGCAGACACAGTTGCTGTATCGATTGGGAAATAGATATAGACGAAAAGACTTACGAAAAATATAAATCTCTGAAAAACGCTTTCGGAAAAGAAATCCTCAATAATATAGAGATTGAAGAGGGTGTACCGCATTTTGCGCTTGATAAAAATGGAAGATGCAAAAATTTAGACGAGCGTGGCCTTTGTCGAATTATCAGCAATTTATGTGATGAATATCTATGCGATATTTGCCGTTTACACCCCAGATTTTTCAATGAGATAGGGGGGCGTGTCGAAATGGGACTCGGACTTTCTTGTGAAGAAGCCGTTCGCATAGTCCTTGGAGATAACCGCCCATACGTCTTTGAAAAAATCGGTGAGAACGAAGAGCGTGCCTCGTCTTTCGATGATTATGACCCATTTGAAGATAGAAACGAAGCTCTCGCTTTTATGGAAAACGAAAAGGGAACTCTTTTTGAAAAGCTCAAAGCTATAGAAGAAAAATATGGAGTAAGCACCGATTTTTATAGCTATGACGAGTGGATAGACTTGCTTCTTTCCTTCGATATTCTTGACGAAGAATGGGAAAAAATCCTCGAAAACGCGAAAAGTAAAGACAAAATTGGCAGCTATTCCGCATACGAAGCCGAGCTTGAAGCGCTCTTTAAGTATTTTCTTTTCCGCCACGGAAGCAAAGCCACGCTAAAAAGCGCGTTTTCTGCGGTTATAGGCTTCGCTTCGCTCGGCGTAAAGCTTGTTTGCTACCTTGCCGAAAGGGAAGAGAACCTAACCGAAGCCCGCCTCTATGAAATCGTGCGCCTCTATTCCTCGGAAATAGAGTATTCAGAAGAAAATACCGAAAGCCTGCTATTCGAGATTGAAACCGAGATTTTTTAAAAGGCATTTCTAAAAGCTTTTTGATTTAACATACGCTTGAAGCGAGGTTCTTAAAAGTGTTTTTAATCGAAAAGTATTTTATAATTTAAAGCTAATTTAAAAGAAAGCTTTATAAACTGATTTTTAAATTTAATATCACTTAAAGCAACAGCATCCTTCAACCAATTTAAAAGCCGAAGGATGCTGTTTTTATTGTGCTAACAATAAACCCCCGGTTTTACCGGGGGAACGGAAAACAGCTTCAAGCTGCGATAAAACAGCGAGCTTTATGCAAGCGGATTAAAAACAATTAAACCTCCAAGTATAATAGTAATGGTTTGGCGACCGCATTACGAAGATACAAGGAGGAATAATCGTTGAATAAAGAAAAGAATGAGATAAGAAGTTCGGCACACACAAAATACAGGTGCCAGTACCACATAGTTTTCGCCCCGAAGTTCCGTAGGAAAGAGATATACGGAACGTTAAATTCTTACAGTAGAAAATGCACGGTATCGATATAATCGCCGAGGCATCAACTGATCACAAACTTCTTTGTTTATTTCTTGCTCCAATACTTGTAATAATCGTATGTATAACTCAAGTATTGTGCCGCAATCGTTGCATTTTCAAGATCGCTAGGTGCAATAGCATTGACCTCAGTGCTAATAGAAATGTGAGTAACACTCCATCCATTTACATCTTTAAATTCTGCATTTGTAAGAAGTGAACAATTCCAAAATGCTCCTGCACCGATAAAAATCACATTTTTTGGGATGGTAATGCTTGCAAGTCTTGAACAACCATTGAACGTATCAGCCAATATGGCTATTGTTTCCTCATGTATTTCATAGGTGCTCAAATTTTTATTTGTAATTTCTACAAGTATAGCATAAGGGTTATCAGCGCTCCTAACATATTTTCCATATTTGTATTCTGTATAAAGAGTTGCGTTGCAATTAGAGAATGCATAAGAACCAATATAAGTAATGTTATCAGGAAGAGTTATATTGGTAAGGCTATTACAACCAGAGAACGCACATTCACCGATATAAGTAACACCATCGGGTATATTTATGCTTGTGAGCATACGGCAATTATAGAATGCGTAACTGCCAATTTTCTTCACACCTTTACCTAGGATAACTTGTTGTAACGACGATTGTGATCCTGTTGAATAAGCGCCAAATGCTGCGTTACCAATAAATTCGACACTATCGGGAATAGTAATGCTTATAATTCCGCAACCATCGAACGCACTATTTCCGATATTTTTTACGTTATCACCTATTGTAACACTTGTAAGCCTTTGACAATATAAAAAAACATAATCGCCAATTGAAATAACGCTATTTGGGATTATAATCTCGGTGAGGCTGTCGCAATTATAGAACGCATAATCACCAATTGAAGTAACCCTATTACCAATTTTCACGCTAGATAGATTTGAGCATAAATAAAACGTTTGGCTATCAATATGAGTAATGCTATCGGGTATAATTATCGAAGTTATAGATTTATTTTGATAAAACGCTTTCTTATAAATTTCTTTAACAGGGAGTCCTTTATATGTTTCGGCAATCTTTATCCTTGTTGCTGCACCTTCATAGCCTATAACCAAAGCATATGTACCATCGGCAGAAATATCATATAGGATACCTTCTGTATCACCTATTTGTGCGCAGCATAATGTACATGCTCCATCATCTCCGAGGGTATGTTCAATCTTTTGGTTTATAGCATCGCAATTTTTGCACTTATGCCAATGATATGAATTATCTGTTGTGTATTCGTTACTGTAGTCATGATCTGCAATAGGGGTCTCGTTGCAAACCTCAACCTTGCCGCAGTTTCTACAAGTCTTTGTATCATAGCCCTCTGCCTGACAGGTTGGATAAGTTGTTACAACATTCCAGCTATGATCTTCGTATTTGCCCTCTTTCCACTCGAGTGTGGAGCAACCAGCGCAAACACGGTAGTAAAGTTTCTTTTCACAGTCAGTTTCATTTTCATTATAAAGCTTCCACTCGCTGAATGTGTGATTTTTATTCTTAACCTCGTATTTGGTCTTAACACCATTGACTACAAGATAACCATCCTCATCAATAGTGATAACATCCCCCTTATCAGCAACAATGGATGTAACAACACCATTAACAACTACATAACCGTCTGCATTTACATAAATTTCATCGGTTGTGTGGATTTTATACTGAGTTTTTATACCATTTACAATCACGTAGCCATCGTCGCTAACCGTAATTTCATCTTTGTTATGTACCTTGTATTCTGTCTTTTCGCCGTTTACTACGAGGTATCCATCTTCATCAATGGTAATAACATCTTCCTTGTTTTCAGGCTCTTTGCCCTCATCCACCTTATACTCGGTTTTAACACCGTTTACTACAAGATAGCCATCTTCAACAGTAATGACATCTTCTTTTTCTTGTGGCAGAGGGAGCATATCACAAGAGGTGAAAATGCATACAAGCGAAAGCACTATTACCGTCATAGCAAATAACTTTTTCATTTTGTTATCCTTCTTTCTTTTATCTTTTGGTATAAATCAAAAAGTGCGCCCATTGAGAGCGCACGAAAAACGCATCTCTCAAATGTTGCTACACATCTACCCATAACAAAGGGAGAGAGAATACATTTTTACCAAAATAGTATTCCCCCTTGTAAGGGTATATTAAGATGTGTGCGAGTGTATTATATCACATTCTATGGTATTTGTCAATTTCTTAAAATATAATAGTGATAAGGTATAGTCAAAAAATGATGGAGATGAAAAGAAAAGGAATGAAAAATACACTTCAAAATATTATAATTGTCTAAAAGGCGGTGAGGCTATGTCGGAAGACAAGAAAAAGGGCGGTTGATGATTTCACGAAGCTGATAACCTCCCTCTGTGGTATGTATTCATCAGAGGAAACCGAATAACAAATTAGTGGCAACTCCGCTCTGGTAGTTGCCACTTTTTTATTTGAAACTGCTATGAATCTTATTCATAAACGCTATATATGTAAATAATAGTTTGCTTTTAAGCAGAAAAATAGCTGTCACTCGATTTCTTCAAGCTCTGCGCACATCTTTTTATAGAAGTTGTAAAGCTTTTGCTTTTGGCTCTTCTTTGATGCAAAGTCCACCATTTGCCCGTGGGAAATTGAAATGTCAAGCATCTCGCCGCGGTAGTTGCCGAATTTTGCCGACTCTCGCGAAACCAAGCCGTCTGTGTCGGTGTCCTCGCATTTTTTGTATATTAAATGTGGGATAGCCATAACGAAGCAATCGCGGCTGCGCTTCAGCGTTGCCGAATAGCTCTGGCAATATATTTCGTCAAATGGGTCGAAAAGCTCTGCATCAGCATCGCTCGACGAGCGCAATTGATCGCAAGCCTTGATAGCGTTCGGGTGCTTGTCACCGAGAATTTTATAGAAGGTGTTAATGAAGAATGCGATAATCTTTTTAATCCACATCGGCAACCGCCAAATCAGCGAAGCAATGGCAGAGCCTTTATGCGGGGTAGCAAGGGTGGTGAACGAAGCGATTTTTTCTTTCATTCCGTACGTTTTTATCATATATTTAAGGTCAAGACCGCCTTTTGAATGAGCGATAAGATGCACCTTCTCTGCGCCCGTTTTTGAAACAACGTCATTTATAAAATCGCGCAGCTGCTCCGCGTTTGTTTCTATAGAGCCGAAGCCATCATGCGTCGCAACGTGAACGTCATGCCCCTCAACCGAAATCTCGCGCTCGATTTTTCCAAAAGCGCGAAACCGCTTAAAATGCCGAATCATCAGTCCATGCACTAAAATTATGGGATACTTACAAGCCATAGCGCGCTCCTTTCAACGTCTTAATTGGTTAAATATAGTATATTCTTTTCTGCGGTTTTTGTCAATAACAATGTCTAAAAAGTTAAAAAACGTTCAAACAACGGATAAAAAGCGAGTAAAAAGCACCTACGAGCCAAAAACTCGTAAGTGCAATTTATTTTATACTTTTTCGCCTAAAGCAAAATGCAAATCAATCCCGAAGCGCCCTCGTTTATTATGCGTTCGAGCGTCTGGCTCATTTTCGCGCGCGATTCGTCGGACATGTGCATAAGCTTCGAGTGCATACCGTCGCTGACAAGCTCGTAGAGCGACCTGCCGAACATCTTCGATTCGAGAAGCTGTTTCGGGTCTTCATCGTAGTCTGCGCTCATATTTTTTATGACCTCTTCGGATTGCTCCGCACTTGCAAAGGTGGGGCAAACATCCGCGCGAATCTTTGTTTTTATCATATGTATCGACTCCGCCTCTGCAGAAACCTTAACTCCGTAGCCGCCGCTCTGCTTTATCAGCTCGGGCTCTGAAAGCTTTAACCCTTCCGCATCGGGCATAACGATGCCGTAACCGCGCTCTTTAACGTCATTTAATGCGGATTTCACCTTCTCGTATTCGCGCTTTGCCTCTGCCATATCAATAACCGCTGCGAAAAGTGCCTTATCCGAGTCAAAGCTTTCACCCGAAAGCTCACTCATAGCGGAATAATATTCATCTTTGCCGAGATTAACCGTAAATTCCCCCTTACCCGACCCTGCATCAAGGGAGGTAAGTGTGATTCGAGAGTCGCGCTCTGATAGTGCCTTGACGTCACTGAATTTCTTAACCGAATCGGCAAACGCGCCAATAGTATCAAAGATTTCCTTGTTTATCTCATGCTCGTCTGGGAGCAGGGAAGTCCAATCGGGCAGAGCGAAGCGAAGCTCACTCACCGGAAACTCACCGATAACAAGCTCAAGTATTGCCCCGACGTCATCTGAGTTGAGACGCGTGCAGTCAACAAGAGCAACGGGCGCGCCGTATTTTTCTTCAAGCTCAATTGCAAGCGCGTGCGCTTCGGCGCTTTTTGGCTCTTTGGAGTTGAGAATTATGGCAAAAGGCTTTTCTGCCTCGCGCAGTTCTCGCGCTACGCGCTCCTCTGCGGCAATATAGCTCTCGCGCGGAATATCCGTAAAGCTTCCGTCGGTTGTAACGAGCATCGCAATCGTGGAATGCTCTCGCACGACCTTTTCTGTACCGATTTCTGCCGCCTTTGCGAACGGCATAGGCTCATCTGACCAGGGCGTAACTACCATTCGCCACTCGTCATCCTCCATAGCTCCGATTGCGCCGTCAACCATATATCCAACGCAGTCTATCATTCGTATATTAATATCCGTTCCGTCAAGATTGACGCTCACCGCCTCGCAGGGCACAAACTTCGGTTCTGTTGTGGTTATCGTCTTACCCGACCCGCTTTGCGGAATCTCGTCAAGCGCGCGCTCACGCTCGTATTCGTCACTAATATTGGGCAAAACAACGCTCTGCATAAAGCGATGTATAAAGGTAGATTTTCCGGTACGAACAGGACCGACTACCCCGACGTAAACGTCACCGCCGCACCGCTTTGCTATAGTTTCGTAAATTTTATTCTCGCTCATTTCGTTCTCCTTCACAAAAGATGCATTTACATCATATTATGAAACCAAAACGCAAAAAATGCCAAAAGCCGAAAAATTACCCCGCCGCATAGAAAACAACCGCATCATTAAATATTTAAAGTAGATATTAAATATAAATTTGATTATAAAGTAGATAATAAAGTGTATAATAAATTGATTATAAAATTTTAAAAGAACCGGGAAAAATATAAATAAACAAATATATTAGGTAAAGAACCGCTAAAACTAAATACAAACTTAACAGCGCGCGTGCTTACGCGCGAAAAAGCGCACGAGCTCCGGTGCCCGTGCGCTAATTTATTTGGTTTATAGATTGATTTTTGATTTTAGATTGATTTTGAAATTAATCTTCAACCTCGAAATCATCGTCTTCAGTACCGGGAGTTTCGGTGTTGTTTCCGCCGCCTTCTGTTCCGCCGCTGAAGTCATAAGGAGTAGCATCGAGCTTGTAAGTTACCTTGTCGGTAAGGGTCTCGATAACGAAGTCAACGCTGGTATTGCCGTCTGCGATGATCTTGAAGCCTGCAGCGTAAGAGGGAACTGTAATCTCGTAAAGACCGTTAGGACCTGCAACGATAGTAATGGGTTCAACCAAAGTAGACCACTTATCGTCACCGTGAGCGAACCAGTACTCATACTTAAGGTTGGTCCAACCTTCATCGTTGTAGATGTAAACAGTCTTGGAGTTGGTATCATAGGTCTTTACGCCGTCATGAGTAGCGCATCCGTAAACGCCCTGACCGCCGCCGTAAAGCTGGTTGAAGATAATGGGAGTCCAGTCGGAGCAAAGATCACGAGCTGTATCTCTGTTAACCTTAACGCCGCCATAAGTAGGAACACCGTATCTAACGTTGCTGAATGCGGGGTTGTTCAAGCCTTCCTCTGCTCTTACCCAAGGGTAGCTGCGTCCGGTTCCGCTTTCCTGATCTTCAAATTCGTAGTATGTGTAAGCAACCCAATCGCCGTAGTAAACCTTAACGTTTTCGCAGGTCAAGAACTCTGCAGCAGCGTTAAGAGCCTTCTTGGGACTTTCCTGCTCGGTGTAACCGATAAGCATTCCGCAACGGCGGTATGCATACCACTGATATGCAGCGGTAACGTCACTGAATACGTCAAGAGTTGCAGCGGTAGTTACGTTTTCCATCTTAACCGTAGCATCGCCCCATTTACTGCCTATAACACCGCCGCAAAGGGTGTCAAAATCACCCCAGAGGGAAGAAACTACAACTGATGAGTCAACGGTAATATTCTTGAACGTGTGGCTGTAGCCCTTGGAAGTATCGGTTCCGTAAGGACCGAAGCAAACCTCGCCGACAACAGCACCTGTAGCGCGCTCGTAGTTAGCGATAGTGGAATTGGTAACAACGATGTTTTCAAAGTGGCAAGCGCCCTGCGCGTAACCAACAACGACACCCATATCAATGCACTCAAATACGATGTTTGCGCCGCTTACTGCAAGGTTCTTAATGGTAGAGTCCTTGATGGAAGCGAAGAGTCCGCCGCCTGCAGTGCTATATGTGTAATCAACGCCGGTTGCTGCCTCAAGATCCCATCCCTGCTGGTAAAGGTTGTAAACAACGTTACCCTGACCGTCAAACGTACCCTTGAATACCTGGCCGCCCAAGTGGTCGTATCCCTTACCGATAGGATCGAAGAGGATATTGTTAAGGTCGATGCTCTTGCCGAGCTTAACGGTCTTACCTTCGAAGGTATTGCCGCCGTCAACGAGATCTCTGAATCCTACGAACTGCGCTGCAGTGGTAAGAGTGAACTCGGAAGCATTTTCAGTGTACCAAGATTTATCGGAAGAAGTACCGTCCCAAACGTCAGCAGTAGTCTGAACGAGAGAGAATACCGAGAACGAAGCAACGAAGATTGTAACCTCACCGGTTGCTTCATCGTAAGTGTACTGATTGTGAATTGCAAAGTCGGAAACGCTTGCAACTCTGGTCATAAGAACGGGAACGTCATTCTCAATGTGGTAGAGCTTAAGAGAAGTGTCGCTCATACCGGGAGCAAGGATCGCGCCGAGGTTTACGATCATAGGAACGTCGTTGTTCTCGCTGATACCTGCGATATGAACGTCAAGGCTCTTTGCAGCGTCACCCTCGCCGAGAGTGAGATTGCCGTTGTTTTCAGCCTTGGTGACTGTGAGCTTAAGGCTGTCTGCATCGTCTGCAAGCTTAACGTCTGCGGGAAGAGTAGCGTTAACGCCGCTAACGTCACCGATGGTAACGTCATTTTTAAGCGCGCCGTTGAATGTATCAACGCCGTCAAGAGAAGCGGTAGCGGAGAAGTTATTGATTCCGTTGAACCACTGCTCCTCGTTCTCGTCAGCAGCATAGTTGAACTCGCCAAGAAGCTGAGTAGCAACGAGCTTAAGGGAGAATCCTGCATCGCAAAGGGACATACCGTTATTATAAGCGTTGCCTGCGTTCTCATCCATATGAAGAGCGATTGCAAGAATGGTGTCCTTGCCTGCATCAAGAGTACCGGATGCAGCCTTCTTGTTGGTCATTACGGTGGTAAGATTACCTGCGCTTGCAAAACCGTCAAGAGTTGTAACCTCGCTTGTTACGGGGGTTATGTAGTAAACGTCAATAACGTCGGAGAGAGGAGTTACCGAGCCGTTAGCCTCGATAAGAAGCTCCCACTTAAGATTGATGTCACCCTCGTTGGCAACCTTAATATACTTAACGTCAGTATATCCGGGATACCAGTTGTTGAAATTGAATACTGTTTTGCCGGCTGCTTTTTCCCAATCTGCGGAATCTGCGACGAGCATTTCGTTCGACCAATACATTTCTACGTCAAGGTCGCCCGTTTGAATGATGTTGCCCTTGCTTGTCGCCATATCGGTGAACCACGCGAACGTCGTTCCGATGAAGCACGATACGCACATAACCAAGGCAAGCACACTCGAGATGATTGCGTTCTTTGTCTGTTTCATAGGTTTTTACCTCACAATTTTTTTCTCGCGAACGAGATATTATAATCCATAACGCGCATTGTTTAAGCGAGTGCGCGGTATAAATACTTTAGTATTATAACACATATTTTTCCAATTTTCAATAGGTAAAGCGATTTTTTTGTTATTTTTGTACAAAAACCATATTTTTTAAGCTATTAGCTATTGTAGTCAATTCTTGATTTGCGAAAATTTCCCCAATGGTATGAATGAAGGTAAAATGCTAAAAAAACGCGAAATTTAACACGGTACAATGCTTAATTCGTTTTTTGCCCTGCTTTTTCGAAGTGCTTAACACCTGCCGTTTATAAAAATACCGTGAATAAACACGGGAGAAAAAGATATTTCGCTTAAAAATTTCACTCATTCACGTTTTTTGTAAATTCAGAACGCGCAATTACCGATTTTGAAGACAAGGAGAGAAAAAACTCTTTGCTATCGTTAAAAGCGCAGATTGGCTTCTCGAAAAAATACAAGCATTTTTTCTTTTTTGAGCGAAAAAACGTGTCAAAACTCAACACGGTGCGTAGCATACCTCGCAGTAAAACGATTTTTGGTGACTGAATACTAATAATAAGGAAAGAGAACGAGCGTTTGCATTATTTGAGTTTTTCAAAAGGCACTTCTTTTTGTAATAAAAATCTACTGAAAAATCATTTCCAAAACGCGCTTTTTCACGATAGCGTTTTGTTCAAAAAACGCCCGATTTAAAAATCCTTTGTACAAATTGCACTATAATCAATTGTAAAATTCTACCTTTGACATACTTGACATTTATTGGAACTTGAAGTATAATATTTGCGTGTATTTAATTCTTTATTCGCGTATTGTCTATTTCGCGTATAAAACTTTAAGTAACAGCATTAAAAAACTTTTTCTGGAGGAGAAAAAATGAAAACGAAAAGAACTTTGATTTTCCTTTTGTGCATCGTGATGCTTGTTTCAGCTCTCGCAGTGATAGTATCTGCAGAAGGCGAAACCACCGCTACCGATTCTACGCACTATAAGGAAACCGTAAATGAAGACGGAAGCGTAACCATAGAAGGATTTGGCACGATTCCCGTTACAGAGGAGGGCTACGTTGATGCAACGAAATATCCCTTCGTAGTATTCCATTACACCAACGGAAAGGTTAGCAGTGTCCGTGGACGCAGAACCTTGGGAACTGCGATTGATGCCGCAAAAAGCCACCAAAGTAATAATAAGTGGGATGCATCAACCGGTACATATACAGGAACTCTTCGTACGTCAGTAATTGTTATGAGAAACAATTACACAACAGTAATCGGCAAGATTAATACCGGCGCGGAAAATGCTATCAACAATCCCGGCGGAGATCAGTACGATAACTACGCGCAGCTTAAGGGTGAAGTAATCCTTGACCTTAACGGATATGAGTTGACGCAAGGTGCCGGAACAAGCGGTCTTTTCTATCAGGTTACCAACAAGGCTTGGGGTAACCCAAATAACGGCGGTTACGGTGTATTTGAAACGGAATATACGGTTGTAAACGGTACTATCAAAGTAAATGACAATCCTGTTTTCTATGGAAATATGTGGAACCCCATTTACTACGATGCAAACGGTAATAACGTAAGCACGGTTTACGATTCCACGGGTGCGAAAATAGAAGGCACCCAAATAATGCAGAATGATAAGGGTGGCTACTATTTCGTTGATTCAAGCGGAAACGCTATAACGACGATTTACAACGATAAAGGTGAAGTTGTACCCGTAGGTGAAAACGGTCTTGAGTTATCTACGGTTGTCAGCATGGCAGATAAGGACTTTATTTGGAATTTTGACAACATAAACTTTGAATACGTAGAGGGTGCTACCGAAACGAGTATGCTTATGGGCTACACCGGAATTCAGACACCGAAAAATAACCCCGCAACCGCAGCAGCGCCTTATTACTTTAATTTCACCAATTGTGCGTTCGACCTTACAAACGCGCCCGAAGGGAAGGATGTTACGCTCTTCAAAGCGCACGCGGATTACGAAGATAGATGGCTTAGACTTGTAGTTAACGTTGCAGGATGCGAAATCAAGGCTTCCTCAACCACCGCTATAAATTATCTCAACCTCTATCAATTGCAGACGTGGCACGATTCATCGGTTACGTTCACTACCGATGAAAACGGTAACTTCCTCACTCTCGTTCTCCCCGAGGGAGATACACTTCCTACTCCTCCCAATAATGACTACGTGTTTATCGACGGAAACGCTTACTACTGGCATAATGTTAGCGGCAAGTACGTTCTTTCAAGATGTACCGCAGTAGGAAAGACTCACGCGGTATGTACTTGCGGCACTAAGAGCGATTGCGAAGACACAGACGAAAATAACGTATGTGACGTTTGCGCAGCTGAAAAAATCGGCGGCGTATGGGTTGCCGGCGATAACAATGACGTATATCCCTTCGTAGTTCTCGATAATAATGAGAATTACGTTGGCCTTTACACGTCTTGGGTTAAGGCTACGGATGCTGTTAAGAAAAACACCGGCTATACTGTTATTTTGCGTAGAGATTACAGAATTGGCGAATCGGGTGACAGTGTAAACCTTCAGACTGCTAAAGGCAACTTCACAGTAGACCTTAACGGATATTCGATTACAAGACCCTTCACAGGCGCATACCTCTTTGATAACTGGTGTGACGGTAGTACTGTTGCAAACAGCGTTAAAGTTACAATTAAGAACGGTACCTTGAATGCTGAAAAGTGGCTCATCTGCTTGAGCGGTAGCTCTGCGATGAAGAACGAAAAGACAATTAACTTCCAGTTCGATAACGTTACCTTCAAGTATATCTATAACGAGGAATACAATAGCAAAGACGGATGGATCGTTGCAGTACACGGTCAGACGTATAATAAGAAACTCACGTCTAATATGGTATTCAACGGTTGTACCTTCGATTCCACCGAGATGAGCGAAACCTTGCTCAATGGCGGTACACCTATGTTCAATCTTGACGTTAACAATAAGTACGGTATAGACTACGTTAATGTCAACCTCACCTTCAACGGCGGTAAGATTGTTGCTAACGTTTTGAGCGAGCAGAACTTCTACCAGATTCATTCTAACGATACCGTTACTTACGGCGAATACAACGGAGAGTACATCAAGCTTGAAATGCCTACCGGCAAGTCTCCCGCAACTCACGCCGATCCCGATTACTTCACTATAAACGAAACGAGCGCATTCTTCCATACCTCCGAGGTTGTTGGAGAAAAGACTGTTTATACTCTTAGCAACTGTACTGCAGTATCCGGTACTCATAACTGCTCTTGCGGTGTTGTGGTAACGAGCTGCTATGACGGAAATGATGCCGGTCACGATTGTGACGTTTGCGGTGAGCCTATCGACGAAAATAACGACCATATTTGTGACATATGCAAAACCGATAAGGTAACCGACTGTATCGACTCGGATAGAAACCACGATTGTGATATTTGCGGCACGATTCTCGTTGCTGATTGCACTGATACAAACAATGATGAGAAGTGCGATTACTGCGGATTCGTTGTGAACGCGTATGGAATCAAGGGTATTCCCTCGACATATGCATCAGTTGAAACGTATCCCTTCTTCGTTCTTAAGCTTCAAGACGGTGTTTATACGTTTGAATATGCTGCGAAGACCTTCTACGGAGCTCACGCAGGTACAAGCGCTATAGGACGCGCTATTTACAACGTTCTCCGTGATAATAACGCTTACGATCTTGAAAACGGTGTTTACGTTCCACAGGGAACTGCTTCAACAAGCGTTCCTACCGATATTGCTACGGCTATTATCGTTATGAGAAGAGATTACTCGATAGTATCGAGCAATAGCGCTGAGTACTATAATAACATTGCTCACGCTCAAGGCGAGGTTATTATAGACTTCGGCGGTCATACTCTTACAGAGGCTGCAAATTCCGGTAAATCTATTTTCTACGTAACCGCAAAGGGTTGGCCGGATTCTTCTGACGGTGTTTACACATTCCCCTCGACCTACACCTTTAAAAACGGAAACATTAAGGTTCGTAACTATGCATTCGCAACGGTTTCAACTCACGACACTATTGAGGAGAATAAAGGCTGGAACTTCTATAATTCCGCAATAAACCTTAATTTTGAAAACGTTACCTTTGGACTTGCAGACGGAGCAACAACGAAGACTCTCGCTTATTCAAACGGTACGTTTACCGATAGATATGACGGCGTTGGAAACGTTAACGTAAGCTTCAATGGTTGTACGTTCGATCTCTTAACAAACGCTCCTAACGCTATGTATCCCATCACTATTGTAAATAATATTACAACCGAAACGGTTGGTCCTGACGTTGACTGTGACGTTGTAATAGAGAACTGCACAGTTCTCGCATCGGATATGTCGCTTATCACCGTTCACGCAACGGGCGATTGGAATGGAACAACAACAACCGTTGCAAAGAATGCAATCACCCTCAAAATGCCCGCGGGCTCTGCAACTCCCTTGGCTACAAACACCGTAACTCTCACCAATGGTGCAGAGTACGCATTCAAGAAGAGCAGCACTGCTGACGGATATGACGTTTATACGTTGACTCCCGCAGTAACCATCGGCTTCAAGACTACCAACAGCGTAACTCTTGATACCAACTTCATATACAACGTTTACGTTCCCGTAGCTAACGTCGTTGGCATTACGGTTAATGACAATAAGGTAGATCTCGTAGAGGTTACACGCAACGGCGCACAGTATTACCACGTTGCAATCAACCTTGCATCGAGTGAATCGCTTTATGACATTATTCTCAGAGTAACTCTTGATAGCGGAAACGGCAATCTTGTTACTTTAAAATCCACTCTTGGCGTTGCGAAGTATGCAAAGACCGTTATTAACGGAAACTATAGCGCATCCACCAAGACTCTTATGAAGGATATGCTCGTATATGCAACCGCAGCTCACACCTACTTTGGTAACACTGCAGACGTTGCTGCAAATATGACTACAGCAAATTCTCTCATCAATGGCTACTTCAGAGATCTTCCCATGGGCGAAGCAAAGAAGCCTTCGAACAATACCTACTTCAAAAACGTAGCGGTTTACGTTGGAGAGATTCCTTCCTTCAGATTCTATCTTGCAAATGATTACGAGGATAAGGCTAACATCTTTAGCTTTAAGGTAGGCGGTAACGCTATCACGGCAAAAGAGGGAACCGATGCGAACGGCAAGTACCTCGAGGTTGTAATGCGCGCATATATGATGCTTGATGACGTTACTTACACTGTGGAAAATACAAGCGTAGAAACCTACAACCTCTATTCCTACTACGACTACATAAGAAAGAGCGGCAATGCAAACCTCTTGGCAGTTGTAAAGGGACTTATGAAGTACGCAGCATCCGCGAATGATTACTACAACGTTGTAGCAAATAAGGAATACGGCAAGATGGTATTGAACGTACCCGAAAGCATTCGTGCTAACGATGAAGGACAAAACGTTTCCGTAATGTTCAGCAACCCCGATTACTACGGAGCAGTTACGTACACTACGAACAACCCCAACGTATATATCGAAAACGGCAAGATTTACGCAAAGGGCGCGTTTGACAAGGATACTTACGTAACGGTAACCGCAAGAACCGACCATCACGTTGCTACCGCAACAGTTAGAGTTTGCCAGACTTATTTTATTGACAATTTTGAAGGTAACGATCCCAACACTATCGAAGGCGGTAAATATATTACCGATTCGCAGGGTAATAACCTTACAACTAACTACGTTGTAAAAGGCGTTATAAAAATCACCGACTTCAACAAAGACGGTGTGGCTGCTAACAATGAAAAACCTTACGTTCAGTTCCATTTTGCAAGAAAAACAAGACTTCTTCTTTGGGATAACGACAGAGACTCTGTTTTAGGAATGGGATACGAGCATATCGTAGATGCGGCAACAATGGGGAGCGAGCACTGTGATGAAACCAAAACCGGATTGGAAAAATATTGCTACGATGCAGAAACCGGCGCTCTTACTCTTGAGTGGGCAATCGTTGCTCAAGGTAACAAGGCTTATATTTACATCAACGGTGAATATCAGTGCTATATCGACATTCCCGAAAATTCGTCCTTTAGCTATTTGAACATAGGCGCTAACCTTATGGACGTTTGGGTTTGTGTTACCGACGTTTGCACCGCTGCAGAAAACGAAGCGGCATACAACGCTTTGGTTGCAGAGTACCCAAGCATTGCATAATAAGCCGATTTAAGATTAAGCCCTTCCCGCAAATAGACGCGAAAGAAAAAATCTTAAAATCAAAGTTTTTAATATCAAAAACTAAATAAACACAAAAGGCGCACGAGGCAAACAAAACCTCGTGCGCTGTTCTTTGCAGAAAAAACGACAGAAGCATTGTATTTAAACAGTGTTTCTGCCGTCTTTGCTGTAAATCAAAAAATTATTTAATTATTCGCGTGCAATCCGAAAATGCCTTGTAGAGCTTTTCGTTTGCATCTTTCATTTTCTCTTCGTCGATTTTTAAAACACGTCGGTCGTAGGTTATGAGGCCGTTGGTTTCGTCTTCGACGTCGGTCAGCTGGGTGTAAACGGTGGCGGAAAGTCCGTCTTTTATAAGGGGGAGCGTATCGGCGGTGTAAAGCGAATAAACCGCATCGGTGAAGCTTTCCTTATCATTATAAATAGAATATCCGTAGTTTCTCTTGCCGAAGAGGTGTCCCTCTATGCGAAGCGAGAATCCGCCAAATTCGCTTAAGAAGAAGGGTCTTCCGTTCGGATTTTTGATTTTAGGCGCTTTAAAGTAGATGTGGCGCGAGTCAACGTCGCTATCCGCCGCGTAAAACCAACCGGACGTCGAGTCAATAAATCTCGTTGAATCTATCTTGCGAAGCGCTCTGTACGCCTCGTCGGGCATAAACTGCCCCCAGCCCTCGTTGAAGATGGTGTAAAGGCAAACCGACGGAACGTTATAAAGAAGCTCTGCCGTCTTTTCCATTTCGGAGAGGAAGAACTCTCTCGATTCCTTGTTTCTGTGGCGCAAGGAGAGGCGCGCCTTTTTGAAGCCTATCGTGGGCATTGCAGTATCGAGAATAAAGGAATATCCGGAATTGTTGACCATATCCTGAAAAACTACCATACCGAGCTTGTCGCAAAGATAATAGAATATCATTGGCTCAATTTTGATATGTTTTCTTAACATATTGAAGCCAAGACGCTTCGCGTTAAGAATATCGTCTTCGTATCCCTTTTCGGTTGCAGGGAGAAAAATTCCGTCGGGGAAGTAGCCCTGGTCCAAAAGTCCCGAGAAGAAGTAAGGCTTACCGTTGAGGCATAAGCGATTTTTTCCGTTTATCTCTTTTATTTCAAGCGTTCGAAGAGCGAAGTAGCTTTCGACTTTATCCGTTTCGGTTTCAATGGTAAATTCGTATAAATATGGGTTTTCGGGAGTCCAAAAATGCTTTTCTCGAGGTTCAACTATAACCGATTTTTCCGTGAATTCATAAACCTCACCGGACTTTAATGTGAGTTTTTTGCGCTCTGCATCAGAGTTAACAGTTATCTTAACCGCCTCGGAAAGAGGGTCGATTTTGATTGATTCAACGTAATTTTTAGGTACGCTTTCAATCCAAACGGTCTGCCAAATTCCGCTGACGGGCGTGTACCACATACCGCCGCGATTTTTTCTTTGCTTTCCGTAAGTGTAGGTCTTTGAAAGCTCGTCAATAGCGCGAACGGTGATTTCATTTTCTCCGTCTAAAAGAAGATCTGTAATATCAAAAGAGAAGGGAATGTAGCCACCCGTGTGAGTTCCTACCTCTTTTTCGTTTATAAAAACGGATGCAATCTGGTCAACTGCGCCAAAGTGCAGAATAACTCTTTCGCTCTTGAAATCCCTTGGGAGCGTAAAGCTTCTCTTGTAAATAAGAGTCGCATTATCGGGGATTCTTTTTTCTACCCCCGAAAGCTTGCTCTCGGGCGGGAAGGGAACGAGTATTTCACCCTCAAAATATGGGGTCGTGTCAAGATTTGTAACTATTTTAAAGTCCCATTTTCCGTTAAGGGAGAAGAAAGAGTCGCGCTTAAGCTGAGGCCTTGGATAAACGCTCCAGGGCGCGCTTTCGTTCATTTCTTCGGCATAAGGAGTTAAGAGCGTTTCGTAAATTTCGTTTTTCATCTGTCGCATTCCTCACTGTCAAGCGAAAAGATTCAAAAACATAAATACGAGCGAAATAATCAAGAAGCAAATCATACCCGCGTTGCCAACGATAACTTTTGCGCGGCGCTCCTTGGGAATGCAGACTTCGCATCTGTCGCTTACGAAAATTCTTCTTCTGTTTTTGAAGAAGATAACGAGTCCTGCAATGAACATACCGAGAACAAGAATCGAGTAACCACCTACAACCGTTGAGATCTGTGTATATTCAAGCATAAGCTCGTCGGAAATCTCCGTTCCGGCTGCAACCATTTCGGAAATTTCCTCAAATCTCGCAATCTTATCCGTAAGGAGCATCGGGATAACCGAGCCCATAAAGTTAATTAACATGTGAAGCAGAATGGGATACCATACGTTTGCCGTCTTCGAATAAAGATACGCAAGAACAAGACCGAGAAGAGTCGCGTAGAAGAACTGATAAAGATTTCCGTGGAAGAATCCAAAGGTCACGGCGGAAACCACGATAGCAATTCTGTCACCGTACATACCAAGCTTATCCATAAGAAGCTTTCTGAAAATAAGCTCCTCGACTATCGGGCCTATAATTACCGCAATGGCGATAATAAGCCAAATATTTGATTCCATAACAAGGTCAGAGGTCGAGTTTGAGGGAACTTCGCCCAAAAACGAGCCCACGAAGAGATTGAGATAATTTCCAATGAAACTGCCGACGTACATAAACGCCTCAGCAACTAAAAATATCTTTGCAAATTCAGAGAATTTAAGGCGTTCCTTTGCGCGTATTGTTTTTTTCATCCCCTTAACGAGCAAAATAAAAACGGGCAATGCTACAACGTACATAGCGAAGGTGTTCAAAGCGAGCGCATACCAGGAGCTTTCAAATATCGCATTTGCTCTCTCGCCAAGTGCAAGCATAAGCGTCACTTCGACTATTATACCGACTAAATTTGAAAGAATAAGGTAGATGAAAGTAGCAAGAAAGAAGCGCGAGAAACGCTTTTTTGCAATCATCTCGTCATCAAGAGAAAAATCGTTCCAATGCGGCATAGAGTAATAAGTACCGCGGTCAAAGGTGTATTGCTGTTCAAAATCATTTTGATCCATAATTTGTCCTCCTTGTCGAAAAAAATGCTTTTGTCTTTATATTTTAGCACGAACGCTGCACAAAAACAATATATTTTTGATGAACTTTTCTTTATTTATGAAAAAACACTAAAAATGCCGCGTTTTTTTAGTAAACATTTCGCTCATAATTGACTTGAAAAGTTGTAGTCTTTGTGTTAAAATTATTATGTATTTTTATGCGCAACTAATAGCATCATCAATTCACACGAAAGGTAACGTAATGTTTAAGCTCGGTTTCGATAACGATAAATATCTCAAGCTTCAGTCTGAAAACATCAGAGAAAGAATAAATTTGTTTGGCGGAAAGCTTTATCTTGAATTTGGCGGAAAGCTTTTCGACGATTTTCACGCTTCGCGTGTCCTCCCCGGCTTTGCGCCCGACAGTAAGATAAGAATGCTCATAGAGCTTAAGGATGAGGCGGAGATTATTATCGCCATCAACACTGCCGATATAGAGAAAAACAAGGTCAGAGGCGACCTTGGAATAACGTACGACCTCGACGTGCTTCGCTTGATAGACGCCTTCCGCGGATACGGGCTTTACGTCGGCTCGGTTGTAATGACAAGATATAAGGATAACCCCATAGCAGAGGCTTTCAAGAAGAAGCTCGAAGCGCTCGGAATCAGAGTATATAAGCATTTCGGCATAGCGGGCTACCCCTACGATATTCCGCTCATTGCATCAGAGGAAGGCTTTGGAAAGAACGAGTACGCAGAAACAACGCGCTCACTCGTAGTGGTTACCGCCCCCGGCCCGGGCTCCGGAAAAATGGCTACCTGCCTTTCGCAAATATACCACGAAAACAAGAAGGGAATTAAATCGGGATATGCGAAGTTTGAAACCTTCCCGGTCTGGAATTTGCCCCTCTCTCACCCTGTAAACCTTGCGTACGAGGCTACAACCGCAGACCTTGCAGACGTAAATTTGATAGACCCGTTCCTTCTCGAAGCGTACGGTGTTACAACTGTTAACTATAACCGTGACGTTGAGGTGTTCCCCGTAGTTCGTTCAATGCTCACGGGAATTTTGGGAGAATGCCCCTATCAGTCACCCACCGATATGGGAGTAAATATGGCGGGCTTTGCAATCTATGATGACGAGGCAGTGCGCAGCGCTGCAAAGCAGGAGATAATACGCCGTTATTATGCCGCACTTTGCAATTTGAGAAAGGGCAACGGAAACGAGATTGAGGTTCATAAAATCGAGCTTCTTCTCCGTCAGCTCGGAATAGACGTTAATACCGATAGAAAATGCGTCAGCGCCGCCCTTGATAAAGCGGAGACAACAGGTGACCCCGCAATAGCGATAGAGCTTGAATGCGGAACTGTAGTTACAGGCAAGACCTCTTCGCTCCTTGGCGCATCTGCCGCGGGAATCCTTAACGCGCTTAAGGCGATAGCGAATATCCCGAAGGAAAAGGATATAATCTCCGAGCATATTTTAAGACCTATTCAAAAGCTTAAAGTTGAAACTCTCGGCAATCACAATCCTCGTCTGCATACAGACGAGGTGCTTATCGCGCTTTCCGTTTCCGCAGCGTACGATGATGCCGCGAAGCTTGCTATGGAAGCATTGCCAAAGCTTCAAAACGCAGAGGTGCATTCCACTGTAATTCTCGCTCAAATAGATGAGGTAACCTTCCGTAAGCTTGGAATGAACCTATCTTGCGAGCCTAAGTATCAGACCAAAAAATTATACCACGGATAATTTTGAATGACACATTTGGTGAGAGCGAAAATTCTACCATCGTTTTTCTCTACTCGACGTAGATTTCTACGCCTTCGAGAAAAAAACGAAGGTTCTCACTCAAATCTGTCTATCCAAAATGAATGACACATTTGGTGAGACTAAAGTTCATACTTGAAATCTGTCTATCCAAAGTGATACGGTACTCTTACCGCGAGGAACTTAAATGAAAAAAATAACGGTTGCAGTAGTTTTAGATGACAAAGAGGGAATGATGATTTTCGGCAAGCGTCAGTCGCGCGACCGCGTTATGATAGCCGATTTTGTTTCTTCTATGGGAGATAAGCCGATATTTATCGCGCCGTTTTCGAAGCTGATTTTCGAGCCGCATGAGAGTGTGAATATCGTCGAAAATCCCTTCGTTGAGAGTGTTGACGGCGGCGCGTGCTTTATAGAAAGCTTTGCGCTCTTACCTTATATTGATATGATAGAAACTCTCGTCATATACAGATGGAACAAGCTCTACCCCTCGGATACGCGATTTGATATTGACGTTGAAAAGTCGGGCTTCAAGCTTGAATCAAGCTATGATTTTGAGGGTAGCTCTCACGATAAGATAACCAAGGAAACGTACAAAAGGAAATAAGCAAATAAACAAACAAAATATAAATGACACAGTCTGTTTGAGGGAGGAATATTATGAATAAATCAAATTTTGATATAGAAGCGTTACTTTCGAAGATGACCGTTGAAGAAAAGGTCGGTCAGCTTATTCAGGTTAACGCTATGTTTTTAGGTGATACCGAGGCCGATATAACAGGACCTAAGGAAGCGCTCGGACTCAAAGATGCAATGATTAAAACAATTGGAAGCACGCTCAACTTTAAGAGCTTTAAGGAAGTAAAAGACATCCAGGATAAGCATATGAGAGAGGATAGAAACAAAATTCCGCTTATGTTTATGATGGACGTTATCCACGGATATAAAACGATATATCCCATACCGCTTGGAATGGGCGCGTCATTCGACCCCGAGCTTGTTAAGACCTGCTCAAAGATGGCAGCTAAAGAAGCGAGCGCCGGCGGTGTTCAGGTGACCTTCACCCCCATGGTAGACTACGTGCGCGACGCGCGTTGGGGACGCGTCATGGAAACCTGCGGAGAAGACCCACTTCTCAACAGTATAATGGGCGCGGCGCAGGTAGAAGCCTTCCAGGGCGACGATATTTCTAACCCCGATAACCTCGCAACCTGCGTAAAGCACTTTGCCGCTTACGGCGGAGCAGAGGCGGGCAGAGATTACAATACCGTAGAAATCTCCGAAAGACTTCTCCGCGAGTATTATCTCCCCGCATACAAGGCTTGCATTGATGCCGGCGTAACTATGCTTATGCCTTCGTTCAATTCGCTTAACGGAGTTCCCGCTATTGCAAACAAGTGGCTTCTCGGCAAGGTGCTTAAGGACGAATGGAAGTTTGACGGAGTAGTAATCAGTGACTACAATGCCATAGGCGAGCTGATTAAGCACGGAATTACAGACAGTCCAAAGGAAGCCGCAAAAATGGCGTTTGATAACGGCTGCGATATAGATATGATGTCAAGATGCTATCCCATGGCTCTTTGCGAGCTTGTTAATGAAGGCGCGATAGCTATGGAAGAGCTTGACAAATCGGTTTTAAAGGTACTCGAGCTTAAGAAGAGACTCGGACTCTTCGAGGATATTTATCACGGAGCGTCGAGCGAGAAGGAAGCTGCAATCTGCCTTTGCCCCGAGCATAGAGCTATTGCGAAAAAGGCTGCAGAGGAGTCTGCGGTTCTTCTCAAAAACAATGGAGTTCTACCCCTCTCAAAGAATGTAAAGAGCATAGCTCTTATCGGTCCGTTTGCAGATAGCAACGCTATCAAGGGCTTCTGGTCCTGTAACGGAGAGGATAAGGATTGCGTAAGCGTTAAGGCAGGCGTTGAGGCGCTTGTTCCGGGCGCAAAAATCACCGCTGTCAAGGGTTGCTCTGCGGTTTGGAACGATTTCAACCGCGACGGATTTAGCGAAGCTATTGAAGCGGCAAAAAATGCCGAGGCGGTTGTCCTTTGCCTTGGAGAGCTTCAGACTTATAGCGGAGAGGGAAACAGCCGCGCAGACATAGGACTTACCGGAGCGCAGCTTGACCTTGCAAAAGAGGTTCTTGCGGTTAATAAGAATAGTGCGGTGGTGCTGTTTAACGGAAGACCGTTAGCACTTACCGAGCTTGACTCTATCGCTCCCGCGATTCTTGAAATGTGGTTCCCCGGAACAGAGGGCGGAAGCGCTGCAGCGAGTCTTCTCTTCGGTGATGTTAACCCCTCGGGTAAGCTTACTATGAGTTTCCCGAAGGCAGTCGGTCAGTGTCCCATCTACTACAACCACCCTGCAACAGGACGTCCCAAGAGAGCCCCCGAACTTGTTCACGAGTCTTATACCTCAAACTACATAGACTGCGGAAACCTTCCTCTCTATCCGTTCGGCCACGGACTCTCCTATTCGAACTTCGTTTATGAATCGCTTGAGCTTGATACCGAAAAAATGACGAAGGATTCCGAAATTAACGTAAAGGTTACAGTTCGCAACGATAGTGACCGCGCGGGCAAAGAGGTTGTAGCGCTCTATATGCGTGATCCCATTGCTTCAACCGTGCGCCCCATTCAGTCGCTTATTGATTTCAAGAAGGTTGAAATCGGGGCAGGGGAGAGTGTGACTGTCAGCTTCAATGTCCGCGAGCCGCAGCTTCGATTCTATGATGCGGAGTGCAACTTCGTTTCCGAGAGCGGAGTATTCGAGCTTTCGACAGGCTACGCCGATCACTTGATTCTTACCAAAACCTTCGTTTTGGAGTAAGATATAAAAGGAAAAAAGCACAAAAAAATTCTGAAAGGAATTACAACTATGATGAAAAAACTCGGAGTATCAAAACAGATTATCTTCGTTATAATTCTGTCCTTGGCATACGTCATTTTGAGCCCGGGAAGATCTGTAGCGCTTGCATTGCCCTTGCTTCTTTTCTTCTTTGAGTTCATTGACCAGATAAGAGAAAAACGCTTCTTCCCCTTCTTCCTTATGCTCATTTTTGCAGGCATTTGTGCGCTTTACATAATGACTGCGCTTGAAGCAGAGAAATGCGCAGTAAATCTTTGTATCTGTGCATCAATTATCTTGCATATTTTACTCTTTGCATTAACGTTCAGCTTTAAGAGAGTAGATAATAGCAAGGACCTTTACGTTCCCCCATTCAAGACGGCGTGTTATTTAATTGCGGTTTACGTTATTCCGATCGCGATTCAGTTTGTTATCCCGACTCTTGAGGACAACGTTCAGTCGATTTTGGCGAAGGTATTCCTTGGCTGCTCGGTGATTACCGTTATCGCTCCCATTTTGATTATAATTTCCATTTTCAAAGGCTCTTCGGTTGCTCTTGAAGACCCCGAAGAAGGCGAAATTGAAATCGTAGAAGAAGCCGCAAACCAGGTAGCAGTTGCCGAGAACGTAAAAATTCTCAACATCACTGCCTACGGCAGAAACTTCGTGATCTACATCAAAACAGGCTACACCGATTACGTAGTAAACAAACGAATTTGCGACAAAGTAATCAAAAAACTCGCCGCCGAAAGCATCGACGCCGCAAGAGTTAGTATTAAATTCTTGGATTGATATATTATAAAGTAAAGAGAGAGCATTTGGCTGAGTTAACCTTAAGTTAACGTCAACCGTTTAGCTCTCTCTTTTTTATGAAAAAATATTATATAACATTTTAGACAATTTATCAAATACACTGGGTAATGTGACAAAAATATTATTGTATGAACCGTTACAGTCGGCTATTGTCAATCCAACAGATTATAAGCCCAGGTTTTCATTCCTGAAACAATTTCATAATACTCGCCATTCAATTCGAAAACTGTAGGACTCAATAAATTGATTTTTCCGTATCCGCTGTCTAAATAAAACATCGGAACGGTATCAAGCATATCGCCTTCGTATGGAATGAATTCCACCGAATCAATATCATGATATTTAATTGAAAATGATTCATCATCATATTTTTTTACGTCACTGCTACGACCGTAGTATTTGAATGAATAGGTGAGAAGATCAGGATTTTCTATTGTAGGCAATACGTAATTTTTATCTTCGAACCTAAATGCCTGCCAGCTTGAAAAATCATTCCAAATGAAAAAATTGTCGTCAAAATTTAGGATTTTTGTCAATTCGTTTTGATATTTTGAATCATAATAGAAAGTGTATTCGTTTCCATAGATAGCCTTAGAGGCTTCGTCATTATTTGCTTTTATCAGCCTCTGTTCAACTATTGCCTTGAAATTATCAATATCCTCTTGCTTGAAAGAATATCTGGTTTCCATAAAGCTGTATTTCTCTGAAAAGTTTGTTACTCTGATTGAAACCTTGGTGATTTCATTTGTCAAAAAATCAAGAGAACATAGGTCTTCAAATACATATTCATCTTTGCCATAGAACTGGTTAAATGTTAAATGTATAGTGATGTTTTCTTCGGGCATTACAAATTCAAAGCTCCAATAATCCGAGTCAAAATGGCTTAGAGGTATTTCTTTGTTATTAACAAATACGTGTAATGACGCATCGTTAACCGGATGTACCTTTATTTCAACTATCGTTCCTGCTTGATACCGTGACTTGATTGGTTTGATTAACGTGTCTTCATATCCTGTAACCGTTACGTTGTAATAGTTATCGCTGTAATAGTGATCGGTTTCCGCATAACAACCGGTCAATAAACAAAGGATAAGAGAAAGCAATAACAACATAGCAAGTGTTTTTTTCATTCGTTCTACCTCACAGATTAAAAATATTTGTGTTAAACAGTAGCTTTAACTTACAATATGTTTATTAGTAATAAATAAGCAAGTAATTCTGCGGCATAATATCGCCCTTTGAGAACATTATATCACAACGTATATAAAAAATCAAGGCATAAGCCTTGTGTATTTACTATTTTGCGGTTATACCTGCAAAGTATAAATTTATTATAAGTTTTACGATTATATCCGCAAAACTATTGACTTTGTAAATTTAAGAGAGAGTATTCGCTGAGTTAATTTTAAGTTAATGTCAACCTTTTAGCCATATCTTTTTATCAAAAAAATAATATACAATTAAAAAAGCAAAAAAAATAAAAAAACTTTTCAAAAACCTATTGACATTTGAAATTCTTTGTGATATAATACTTTACGTTCTGCGGGAGTGGCGGAACTGGCAGACGCGCACGTTTGAGGGGCGTGTGGTTTTACCGTACGGGTTCAATTCCCGTCTCCCGCACCAGAAAAAAGCACTGCGAAAGCAGTGCTTTTTTCAACTAAATCCGCCTTTGTCGGAATAAATCCACTTCGTGGATGAAATCGCTACGCGATGAAATCTTGCTGCGCAAGGTTGAGATTGGCGGATTTAATTTCATCTGAGGTGGCACACCGAAGATTTCATCCAAACTCGTTTGGATTTCATCCTGCGGAGCAGGATTTCATTATTGCTTTTCTTTCGGATTTGTGCTATACATAATTTGCAGTGATTATCATGGCAGAAAAAAGACGCAGGAAACAATTTTGCGTCTTTTTTCAGTTAAATCCGCCTGTGTCGGAATAAATCCACTGTCGTGGATGAAATCGCTACGCGATGAAATCTTGCTTCGCAAGGTTAAGAGAGGCGGATTTAATTTCATCTGAGGTGGCACACCGAAGATTTCATCCAAACTCGTTTGGATTTCATCCTGCGGAGCAGGATTTCATTTTTTCTTGTAAATTAGTGCTTTTGATACGTAGATGTTGTTATAGCAGAAAAGAATTCTTGTTTGGATTTTGTTTTTTCTTGTAAAATTCCTCTTGCGCGATTGAAGTACCCTTATAAGAATGTTGATTTTTTCAATCAATACTACAAAAATGAGTATGTAATTTTGCAGATATAACCCCCGTTGTTAAGTCGAAAAGGAGGACACCGTATGATACGAATTGCTATATGCGATGACGAAAAGAAGATACTCGACGAGGTGTCGGGATATATCAAAAATTATGCAGAAAAGAAAAGCAAAGAAATCGAGGTTTTTCGTTTTGATTCTGCCGCTTCGCTGATCGGCGCTCTTGAAGACGGCAAGTCCTTTGATATTTTCGTTCTCGACGTGTATATCGGAGACGAACGGGGAACGCTGCTTGCCCGCGATATTCGCAAATTGGGCATTGAAAGCCCTATCATTTTTGCAACAACCTCGGTGGATCATGCGCCGAGTACACATTGACGAAAACAATGACCATTACTGTGACACATGTAATGTATGGTTAGTATACATTTGTATCGAACAGGACGAAGACGGCGTTGGTAATTGCGCAACTTGCGGTAATGAAATCAAGTGTATTAGACACATTGATGATGATAAGAATGCGTTCTGCGACAGATGCGAAGTTAGAACTGTATGTACTGACGGATACAGTGAGCACGATGACGCAAATTGGGAACACAAATGTATCACGTGCGGCGTATGGATGCCTTATCAGTGCGACCAGGACGATGACGGAGATGGCATTTGCGACGTTTGCGGCAATCCCACCTGGTGCATTATGATGGATGACAAGCACGTTGATGAGGACGGCGACCATAAGTGCGATAACTGTGAATCCAGAATGTCATACTTGTGTGAGGACAGCGACGGAGATGGCCGATGTGACATCTGTGCTCCTGAGTGCGATGAGCATAGCATCAATTACGATACCCACAGATGTGATAACTGTAATATGATCATTCCGTGTTACAGTGATGACGGAGATCTCTTCTGTGATATATGCTATGAAGAGATGGAATGTCACCATGATGGTATGGAGAACGAGCATGTTTGCTACTATTGCTATGCATATCTTAGCGAATGCGCTGATGAGGACGGCGACGGTGAATGCGACCTGTCCGAGTATTTTCCTCATTCCGTACAGTAACATGGTCCAATATCTGATCTAAAAATCGGATAATCTAACAAAAACCGAGGCTGAGCCAAACGCTTTTTGCAATTGGCTCAGCCTTTTACTTTTTTAATCAATACAACTAAAACAAATATGTAAATTATAGAGCCTATCATTCGAGAACTTTCGCTCCCGTTTGATAGGCTCTTTTGCTTATCGGTATTTATTTTAATTTAATGACGTCTGAAGACGATGTTGAAATAGCTTTTGAATTACTTTCCAAGACCTGCCGCGCCTATTATTCCGGCATCGTTGCCGAGAGTAGCGGTGACGATTTTGGTTTTATCCTTATTCATTCTCGTGTACTGTTCTCTGTTAACTATCTCAATAAGCGGTTTGGTGAGGTATTCCTTCTCGTTGCAAACACCGCCGCCGATGGAAATAACGTCGGGCTGGAATATGTTTATCATATTGGTAATGCCTTCGGCAAGATAGTTAATGTAGCTGTCAACGATTTCCTTTCCGATAGCGTCACCCTTCTTCATAGCGGCAAAAGCGGTTCTCGCGGAAACCTTGCCTTCCTTATCCGCCATGTCGAAGAGAAGTGACTGCATACCCTTAAGCTTAAGCTCGTGCATCTTTTCCTTCGTCATCATAGAAAGTGCGGTAGCGGATGAATACGCCTCCCAGCAACCGCGTCTGCCACACGAGCATTGACGGCCGCCTGCGACCAAAACAGTGTGTCCAAGCTCTGCACCGGAGCAGTTGATACCGCCTGTGAAAATCTTTCCGTCTATGATGACACCGCCGCCAACACCTGTTCCGAGCGTTATCATAACCGAAACGTTCGCACCTTTTGCCGAGCCCGCAAGCGCTTCTGCAAGAGCAGCAGCGTTGGCATCGTTCGCAATATAAACCTCTTTTACCGGAAGGTAAGACTTAAAAACGTCTGCGATAGGGAAATCTACAAAGGGAAGATTGTTGGAGTATTCGATAACACCGGTTTTAACGTTAACAGCTCCGGGAGAGGCAATACCAACGTATTCGACGTCATCGAGCGTTATAGAGTTGCGCTCTATTATCTGCTTTGCAAGAGCAGCCATATCTGCAATTATGAGATTCGGCTCTCTGTGTGCCTTCGTGGGAACTGAATCCTTGTCTATTATATTAAGCTTTTCATCACAAAGACCTACGGCAATGTTAGTTCCGCCAAGGTCAACACCAATAGTATACATAAAAAAATCATCCTTTTTGCTGTTTTCACTTTTAAATTTTTGCATTAATTACGCAACGTATATATTGTATATTATTTTAAACCTAAAGTCAATGCATATACGACGGATTTTAATGTAAAATAGTATTAAAATCTCTACGTAGGGCTTTGCGTTCACAAAAAATTAACATAATATTTTTTAAAGATATTGAAATCTACACCAAAATAGTATAGAATATATGAGGAAAAATAAATCGAATGGAAATATAATAAAATGAAAAGATTTGTATATGCCGATAATGCGGCTACAACCCCGGTAAGCCGCGAGGTTATAGAAGCAATGGCTCCCATTTTTGAGAGTCAGTGGGGAAATCCGTCAAGCCTTCATTCGAAGGGAAGAGAGGCAAAAAGCCTTCTTGACGATGCCAGAGGAAGGATAGCGAAGGTGTTCAATTGCGACGCATCCGAAATCTATTTCACCTCTTGCGGAAGCGAGTCGGATAACTGGGCAATCAAGGGCGCAGTAAGCCGTCTTTCAAAGAAGGGAAGAAATCATATAGTTACCTCTGCCGTAGAGCATCCCGCAGTGCTTAATACCTGCCGTGAGCTTGAGAAGCAGGGATACCCCGTAACGTACGTTGGCGTTGATGCCGACGGTGTTGTTAAGCTTGACGAGCTTGAAGCGGCAGTTACGGAAAAAACGGCTATTGTTGCCGTAATGTACGCAAACAATGAGGTTGGAACAATCCAGCCCATCGAAGAGATAGGAAAAATCGCGCATAGCAAGGGCGCTCTTATGTTTACCGATGCGGTTCAAGCGGTAGGAAATATTAAGATTGACCTCTCGAAGCTTCCCGTGGATATGCTCGCTCTTTCGGGACATAAGATTCACGCTCCAAAGGGCATTGGAATGCTTTACGTAAAGAAGGGCGTTGTTATAGACAACCTTATAAGCGGCGGCGGCCAGGAGAAGCGTAAGCGCGCCGGCACCGAAAATATGCCATATATCGTAGGACTTGCAAAGGCTCTTGAAATTGCAGATGCAAAGATTCTGGACCTCGCGAGAGTAGAGAAGATGCGTGACAGACTCATTGAGGCTCTTGAAAAAGTTCCTTATTCGAAGCTCAACGGTCACAGAACTCAAAGACTTGCGGGTAACGTAAACATTGGTTTTGAGTTCATCGAGGGCGAAAGTATGCTTCTTTGGCTCGATATTTCGGGAATTGCCGCATCAACCGGTTCTGCTTGCTCTTCAGCATCGCTTGAAGCTTCGCACGTGCTTTTGGCTATGGGTGTTCCTCACGAGAAGGCTCACGGTTCGGTTCGTCTTTCAATAGCTCACGAAACAACCGAGGAGGATATTGATTACATTATCGAAACGCTTCCTCCCATTATAGAAAAACTCCGTAATATGAGTCCTCTTTGGGAAGATATCGTAAAAGCGGGCAAGGCAAACGGATAATTGTCTTTAAATTACCGAAAACTATTAAATAATACGCGAAGTTCGTGTGTCTTTTGCAAGCAAGCGCGAACGAATATAATTATACTATTGATTATTAAGGAAAAGGAATATAAAAATGCAGTACAGTGAAAAGGTAATGGACCACTTTATGAATCCCAGAAACGTTGGCGAAATCGAGAATGCTGACGGCGTGGGAACAGTAGGAAACGCAAAATGCGGAGATATAATGAAAATGTATCTCAAAATAGAGAATGACGTTGTAACCGATTGCAAGTTTAAGACCTTCGGTTGCGGCGCGGCAATCGCAACCTCGTCGATGGCTACAGAGCTTATCAAGGGACGTACTATAGAAGAGGTTCTCTCGCTTACGAATAACGCAGTCGTTGAGGCTCTTGACGGACTTCCGCCTGTAAAGGTGCATTGCTCGGTTCTTGCCGAGGAAGCGGTAAAGAGCGCGCTCGCAGATTACTATAAGAAGATAGGCAGACCGATTGATTTTGAGATTGAGTCTGATGAGCACGAGGAAGAACACGGATGATTATGTCACCTTTGGTGACGAGATATATGCTTCGCATACGTGATATGAAAAGTGTTACTTTTGTGATATCTCACCTTTGGTGACGAGATATGTATGCTTCGCATACGTGATTTTTAGGAAGGGGGCATGGCTGATGAGGATACTTTTGGGGCTTTCGGGCGGAGTTGATTCTACTTATGCGGCTTTGGCTTTGAGAGAAGCGGGGCATGAGGTAGAGGCTGCCGTTCTCCTTATGCACGAACATACGAGCGTTGATGAGGCTCGCGAATCCGCTGATTCGCTTGGTATTCCGCTCCACGTTATTGACGTTCGAGACGAGTTTGAAAGAGTTGTTAAAAGCAATTTCGTTTCGGAGTACAAAAACGCAAGAACCCCCAATCCGTGCGTAGTTTGCAACAGTGAAATTAAGTTTCACTATCTTCTTAAATACGCGCTTGATAACGGCTTTGACAGAATTGCGACGGGGCATTACGCAGGTATAAAAAAATTCTCCGACCATAGCGGAGAATACTACGGAATATGCCGTGGTATAGACTCTAAAAAGGACCAAACGTATATGCTTTGGCGACTTGACCAAGCTATACTTTCGAAGCTCGTTTTACCGCTCGAAAAGCTTGTTAAAACCGATATTCGAGAGAAAACACGCGAGAGCGGGCTTTCTGCGGCACAGAGAAAGGATAGCCAAGAGATATGCTTCCTTCCCGATGGAAATTATGCCGAATATATCGAAAGCGTTAGCGGAAAATCCGAGCGCGGAAGCTTCGTTGACGAGAGCGGTAAGGTTCTCGGTGAGCATAAGGGCATAATTTATTATACCATAGGTCAAAGAAGAGGACTTGGCATAAGCTCCTCGTCAAGAATTTTCGTAACCGATATTGACCCAAAAACGAATACCGTAACCCTTTCAACTAACGATTCGTACGCGAATTACGTCAAAATCAGCGGAGTAGTTTATTCGGGAATGAGAGAGCCGCGCGATAATGAAGAGCTTAATCTTACGGTTAAGCTTCGATATGCAGCTCCCGCAGTTAATGCAAGAGTTGTTTTCTCAAAGAACGAAGCGGAGCTTTTTCTCGATACGCCCGTAAGAGCAGTAACTCCCGGGCAATCTGCTGTTATGTATAACGGTGACGTTCTTGTAGCGGGTGGCTTTATAGATAAAGCCGAAATGAGATAAGCCTCAAAAAGCCCAAATAAATAAAATTGCACCGATGCTTGATAAACTCTTCTAAACACTTAAACAAACGCTTCTCAATAGCCCGATTGTTGTTTCTGTGTGTCGGTAAAAGTGCTAAAATGTAAATAATAGATAACATTTTTCGACAATTCGAATGTGATTTTACAAAAAATAATATATCAATATGCAAAAAAATGTCATAGAAATATACGGAAAAATGATATAACAAAACGCAAAAAAACGGCGATTAATTACCATCTCTATTTGAGAATCGGTAGTTAATCGCCTTTTTTGTTGGTTGAATGAAATCGTTGCATAGCAACTATGAAATCTTCACCTTGTTCAGATGAAATCCAAGTACAAGCACTTGGATGAAATCAAATCCGTCTAAATACAACGCTGCGAAGCAGGATTTCATCGCGAAGGCGATTTCATCCACTGAAGAGTGGATTTCATCCGTCGAAGACGGATTTGACTGCGTGTTCTTCGTTAAGAATAACACGCTACTAATCTCCGTTTTTTATTTGTTTAATTAAGATGCGAGAGCGAGTAAAACGTAGAGCAAGCCAAAGGCTATTGAAATAAGTCCGAGAACGACGAGCATTGGTAAAATCATCATTTTAACGCTTGACCAATAGGTGCGCCATTTCTCGCGCCAACCGGTAGAAATTCCCGCGGGCTGTCTGCCGCGCGCGTTAACGCTTGACATATCCGCAAGACTTCTGCCGTCATCGTAATAAACCGTTTTAGGCTTCTTTTTCTTTTTATTGCTCATATCTTAATCCTTTTTAATTTAGTTTGCTCCGTACTTTTCTTCAAGCATATGGCAAGCAGCGAAGTGCTCGGGCTCGTATTCACGGTAAACGGGCACGTCTGTCTTACAACGCTCTGTAGCATAGGGGCAACGAGTGTGGAATCTACATCCCTTAGGAGGATTAGCCGGTGAAGGAATATCTCCCTGAAGGGTAATCTTTTCCGATTTTTCATCGGGATTAGGATTGGGAATTGCAGAGAAGAGCGCCTGAGTATAGGGGTGAAGAGGATTATCGAAGATATCCTTCTTGTTACCGAACTCCATCATAACTCCAAGGTACATAACGCCAATCTTGTCCGAAATGAATTTAACAACGGAAAGGTCGTGCGAGATGAAGAGATAGGTGAGACCCATCGACTTCTGAAGGTCCTTAAGAAGATTGATAACCTGCGCCTGAATAGAAACGTCAAGCGCAGAAACGGGCTCGTCGCAAATAACGAGCTTTGGTTTAACCGAGAGAGCTCTTGCGATACAAATTCTCTGTCTTTGTCCACCCGAGAACTCGTGAGGATAACGCTCGTAGTAATAGTCGCGAAGTCCACACTTTTCCATAAGGTCGAGAACGTAATCCTTAACCTCGTCCTTTGGAACTACGTTATGAACGAGAACCGGTTCGGAAAGAATGTTTCCAACGGTGGATCTGGGGGGGAGAGAAGAATAGGGATCCTGGAATATGATCTGCATATCCGTTCTGATTTTTCTCGTCTGGAAATCGGGGCAGAAGGTAATATCCTGACCGTTGAAGATGATTTCACCTTCCTCGGAGGGATAAAGCTTAAGAATTGTTCTACCCATAGTGGTTTTACCGCATCCCGACTCACCAACGATACCGAGCGTTTCTCCCTGTTTAAGCACGAAGGAAACGTCGCTAACCGCGGAAAGCTCGGAGGTTACAGTACCGAAAACGGTTTTCTTAAGAGGGAAGCACTTACGAAGATTTCTGATTTCAAGAATACCCTCGGACTCAACCTGTCTTAAGTAAACGTCATTGTTAAGCTGTGTTTGAACGCGAATAGCGCCGGTCCACATAAATGCAATTTCAACAGCAACAGTAAGAATCAAAAGCGTTACGAAAACGTAGAGCATGAAGCCCGAAAGAACGGTTGCGAAAAGAACCGTACCGAGAATCGTAACGGGAAGAGCGAAAATGCCAACCTTCCAAGCGATAGAAGCGAGCGCGGTATTAACGCCTGCAACCTCTTTGTCGTTCTGCTTCTTCTTCGAGAATGCATCAACGAGCTTTGAGGTTTCTATCATCCAATAGAATACGTAACCGGGAACAAGGAGAGAGAGGAGAACCTCATCGCCCTTTGTTCTTCTTGTTTCGTCATCGCCGACTCTGTTGAGGAAGGATGTAACCTTACCAACCCAGCCGAAGAAGAACCACAAGCCAAGGGTAAATACGTTAAGAAGCACAAACTTCAAGGTAGAGCAATAAGGGCTTCCAACGCTTCTTTCGGAGTAAGCAACACTGTTCTTGATGTCATTTTTCTCTGCAATCTCGTTGATTATGTTCTGCACCTTAATGAAGAGCGCGAGCTGAATCATACCGGGAACGAAGATTATTCCCACAACGAGAAGAAGGAAAACAACGAAAAGACCTGAATTTTCAACTGTGAAAATAACCTTAAGGGTAAGAACGATTTGTACCAAAAGAAGGAATGAAACTGTTGAAGCAATAGCTTGAATAGCAACGAACGTGGACTTCAAGGGATTCTTTCCGTCCTTCGTCTTACCTTCAGCCAAATCGTCAGCGAGGTTATAAGCCCAGTATGTAGCGTAGAACGGAACAAACATATTCATAAGAGTCTTTGTTTCCGTATCCTTCTTTTCATTTTTGAGCTTGTTTACGAAGAACATTATTCTGTTAGTCCAGGTAAAGTTCCAAATACCAAGCGTGAAAATGGAAAGTAAAATTTGCTTCCAAGTAACGAGATAGGGAGTTTTTTTATTGTTTTGTACGTTTGTCATAAAAATTATTCTCCCTTCTCTTTGTTGTTATCTTGATAGAGGTGGCATGCAACGTAGTGCGTGGGGCTTACCTGAATCATACAGGGATATTCGCCCGAGCAAGCAGCGGTGCATCTGTCGCATCTGTCCTTGAAGAAGCAGTGCGTAGGCATATTGATGGGGTTGGGAACGTTACCGGGAATGTTGTAAAGAGTATCCGTATCCGACTTCATCGTAGGCTTCGATTTCTGAAGACCGATAGTGTAGGGGTGAAGGGGATTGTGGAATATCTCTCTAACAGTTCCGCGCTCGATAATTCTTCCCGCGTACATTACAACGACGTAGTCTGCCATTTCAGCGATAACTCCGAGGTCGTGAGTGATAAGCATGATAGAACCGTTGATTCTATCCTTAAGGTCGCGAAGAAGATCGAGAATCTGCGCCTGAATAGTAACGTCAAGAGCGTTGGTGGGCTCGTCTGCGATTATAAGTCTGGGGTCACAAGCAAGAGCCATGGAAATCATAACTCTCTGACGCATACCTCCCGAAAGCTCGTGAGGATAGGAATTATAAACGCGCTCGGGAGCCGCAATACCAACGAGCTTGAGCATTTCAAGCGAGCGGTCCTTCGCCATTTTCTTTGTAGCTCCGGGGTTGTGAATGAATACAACCTCGTCAAGCTGATTACCGATAGTAAATACGGGGTTAAGAGAGGTCATGGGCTCTTGGAATATCATCGAAATCTGTCTTCCGCGGATTCTGTGAATCTCGTGAATGGGCATTTCGGCAATATCGAATACCTTTTCCTCCATCTCATACTCGTAAACGCCTGATGCGTTAACCTTCTGCACGGGCTTTCTTAAAGGCTTGCCATTTTTGCCAAGCTTAACCTCTCCCTTGCGGTTTAAAACGTTTTCATAACGGATTTTTCCGTTCTCATTTCTTTCGTAAACGGGAATGGGATTGCCGTTTGCATCGCGCTTGAAGTCACAGGACTTAAAACGAATGCTACCCGAGTAAATCTGACCGGTAGGGCCTTGCAAAAGGCGCATAACCGACATACTTGTAACCGACTTTCCGCAGCCCGATTCTCCAACGATACCAACGGTTGCGTTCTGTGGAATTTCAAACGAAACACCGTTAACAGCCTTAACGATACCTTGGTCGGTGAAGAAGAAGGTGTGAAGGTCTTCGATTTCAAGAATATTTTCGGGATTTTTCATCTCGGTTACGAATTCGCTTTCGGGCGCTTTTCTGTGCTTTTTCTTTTCAAGCGCCATCATAATCTTTGCATTAGACTTTGCAATTGCGCGAATTTCTTTACCTGTGAGGTAGTTAGCGCTGGGAGTTCTCTTGCTCTTTGCGCCGGATTTTTCTTTCTTTTCAGTAGTTTCTTTTACTTTCTTTTCCGAAGTACTCATCCTATACCTCCTTACTTTCTCATCTTGGGGTCAAGCGCGTCGCGCAAGCCGTCACCGATGAAGTTAAAGCCAAGAACGGCAATAACGATACAAATACCGGGAGGGCCCCAAACGTTGAAGTAGTTTTGAAGAATTTCGGGCTTACTTGCCGCGTTGATCATAGTACCCCAAGCAGCGTACTCGTCGGGAGCGCCGAGACCAAGGTAGGAAAGAGAAGACTCGTAAAGAATCATACTACCAAGGCTGAGTGTCATAGAAACGATAAGCTGAGGCATAACGTTGGGAACGAGGTGCTTGAAGATTTTTCTCTTTGTGGAATAGCCCATAGCTTCTGCTGCAACCATGTATTCCTGTTCACGAAGAGAAAGTATCTGACCGCGAACAAGACGCGCAGTACCCGACCAGGAAATGATTGTCAAGAAGCCCATTAGGAAGTAAATCTTGTACTGAAGATTAACTCCGATAGCGTCAAGAAGTGTACCTACGATAAGAAGAATCGGGAATCCGGGAAGACACATCAAAATATCACAAATACGCATGATGATATTATCGATAGCGCCGCCGAAGTATCCTGCGATACCGCCCATGATAACGCCTAAAATAGTAACTACAAATACGGCGAGGAAGCTTATAGTAAGCGAAACTCGTCCGCCGTACATAATACGAGCGAGAATGTCACGTCCCGTTTCATCAGTACCGAGCATGTGATTCTTACCGGGCTTTGCGAGAACGTTGATTCTCGAATCGGTTTCGATAATCTGCTCGAACATAACGGTGTCACCGTTTTCATCTGTGTATTCGATTTCCGACTTTGCGTAAACGGTTGTTCTCGTTTCGTCAATATCTCTTGCTTCCCACTTTGTGTAAACCATAGGGCCTACCCAACAGAAGAGGAAGAGGGAGATAATCATAACAAGACCGATAACGCTGAGCTTCGAACGGAAGAAACGGCGAAGAACCATCTGCGAGGGGGACATAAGTTTGAGATTTCTCTCAATGGAATCGTCTGCCTGACGAGAGTAATTCTCTTCGGCTTCATTAACGTCGTTTTCCATAACGACTTCATTATTCTTAACTGAATCCATAACGTCCTCCTTTATGCAAGCTTAACTCTGGGGTCAACAACAGCGTACATAAGGTCGGCAAGAAGAACGCCGATAACGCTGAGGAGCGCCAAGAACATATTGTATCCCATGATGAAGGGAATGTCACCGCTCTGCATTGCCTGCAAAGCTTTGTTACCGATACCGGGAAGTGAGAATACCTGCTCGGTGATAATTGCACCCGAGAAGAGTCCGGGGAGAAGTCCCGCAAGACCGGTAACGAGAGGAATGAGCGTATTTCTGAACGCGTGCTTATAAATTACCTTCTTCTCCTTAAGACCCTTTGCTCTTGCAGTACGGATATAGTCGGAGTTCATAACCTCGAGCATATTTGTTCTGGTCATACGCATTCTTCCGCCTATGCTTAATATAACTATAGTAAGGATAGGAATGAAGAGGTGATGAACGTAGTCGAGCATTTGTTCCATAAAGGTAAGGTTTGTAAGCGTAGCGTCTTTAAGTCCCTCGGGCGGGAACCAGCCGAGCTTCATAGCGAGAATGTTGATAAGAATTCTTGCGAAGAAGAACGAGGGAAGAGAAATTCCTATCATAACAAAGATAGAAACTATATAGTCTGTGATGGAATACTGATGCGTTGCCGCGGTAATTCCAAGAGGAATTGCGATTAAAAATTCAAATATCGTTGCTATAAATGCTACTGCAAAGGAGACACCCATACTGTCCTTGATAACTGTAACAACGGGGAGAGAATAAACGAAGCTGTTACCGAAATCAAAGCTAACCAAGTCAAGCAGCCAGTTACCGTAACCCTTAAGGATTCCGATAAAGCTGTTGTCACTAAGACCATATTGCGCTTTCATCGCTTCTATGGCCTCAGGACCAAGCTGGTTACCGCTCGTAGATACCGCCGCTATTTTTTGAGAAATATAGTCGGTCGGCATCATACGAACGAGAACGTAAATTACGAGTGAAACACCAAGAAGTATTAATACAGCAAGTAATAATCTCTTAATGATGTATTTTAACATTGTTTATTGACCGTCCTCGGCTTAATTATTTTCCGAATTATCGGTGGTTTCCTCGTCTGCATCTTCCTCTTCGATCTCCATAGGAGCTGCGGAAGACTTTTTCTTGTTTATAACAACGAAGGCTGCAGCGCCTGCACCGCCAACAACGGCAACTACGCCAACAACGATTCCGATGATAGCGCCTGTGCTCATACCGCCCTCATCCTCTGTTGCATCGGTATCGGACGTTGCAGCGAACTCAACCTCCCAAAGCTTTTCAAGGGGGCTGGTGTAAGCATTGATGCTCTGGGGAAGGGAAGCGGGATCGATAACGTTAGAGTTGTATGCGTAAAGTACGCTTCTCTGGTAAACGGGAAGCTCAACCGCAAGGTCAAGAATGTATCCCATTGCCTGCTCGTAAAGCTCCTTACGCTTTTCCTTGTCGTCGGTCTCACGTGCCAATTCTATCTTTTCGCTAAGGTCGTCGAGAATATCGTTCTCTTCGCCGTAGCTTCCGTCGCTGTTAGCGAGGATTTCACGGTAACCCCAAGCAAGAACGCTGGATGCAGTGGAGTTCTTGTGGTAAACCTGATACATATCGGGGTCAATGCTCGAGCCCCAAGCTGCTGCCCATACTGCAAGAGAACCGGTAGAAAGCTTGGTGAGAGCCTGAGAGTCTGCGATAACCTGAACATCCCATCCGCACTCGTTAAGAAGATCAGCTGCAAGCTGGAAGGTGAGGTAGGTGGGGTGGTCAGTAAGGTTAGAGCCTGCGATAACGAAGTTAAGCTTAAGTCTGGAGTCACCCTCGGATGCGCCAACCTGGCTCATGTAGTCAAGAATCTGCGTCTTTGCAGCTTCTCTGTTGAATTCGCCTACTGCGGGATAGTTGTGCTTGTTATCGTTGTTAAGGTTTCCGTTCTTATCCTTGGGATAAGCCCAGCTTACCTCGGACATGGGCCAGTAGATCTGGCTTGCAGTACCGGTCTTATAGTAGGTAAGAGCAAGCTTGGTATCCATAGCGGTCATGATAGCTTTTCTAAGCTCAAGATCCTTAACCTTACCTGCGTTGATACCAATGTAACCGTAACCGAGCTGGTCAGCGTAAACGGTCTTGATACCCTGGGACTTAAGTCCGTCAAGGAGATTGAGGTTGTTGTTTGTAAGCTGAGGAGTGATGTAGTGAACCTTACCGGTCTGAAGAACGTTGATAGCGTTAGATGCGCTAACTACCTGGTAACGAACCTTGTCAATCTTGGGATTGTTGATACCTGCGCCAACGGTTTCGAAGTAAGTGTTAGCCTTGAAGTAAACAACGTTATCGGTGAAGAATCCGCCGATGTCGGGAGTGTCGGAGTTATTGCTGTCGGTTGCCTTGTAAGCGCCTGCGCCCATGGGGAGCTTAACGTTACGAAGCGACTGAATGGTTTCGGTCATGAACTTTGTGGAGTTGTAGTCAACGCCGAAGTTGTTCTTCTTAATATCAGCCTCGTAGCCCTCTGCATAGTAGTGCTGAGGAGCAACGGTGAATGCGAAGTTCCAAATAGCCTTGGGGTCCTTACCGTTGATCTTGATCTGAAGAACGTCATATTCGTCAGCCTGAGTAGGAACCTCGTTAGCATCGTGAGAGGTAGCAACCTTATAAACGTTGTTACCGATGGTTACGGTTGCGGGAGCGTTGCTTGTATGAGCAAGAGAAGTAATACCGGAGATGTTGGGAATAACGAGAACGCTGTTTCCGCAGTTTGTGCAGAACTTTGTACCCTTAACGATTTCGGTCTCGCACTCTGCGCACTCGGTAGCGTTAATCTTAGAATCAAGGAATGCCTGCTTTGCTTCAGCAGTGTACTTGGTAAGAAGCTCGTTTGCTGTAGCGGAGTACATAAGGATATTGAGAAGGCTGTTCTCGGTCATCTGCTTGTAAAGATACTCTACAGCAGCATCCTTATCGGTGATGCTTATGTCATAGTTTTTGGTGATAGTATCAATTTCGGTCTTTATATCCTTGTTGGTAACGGGGTCCTTCTTATACTTGATAGCTACCTTACCCTCGTAGCACATGAAGCGGAAGATCTCATCCTGGAATTCGGGATGGTTGGAGTAGGGCGCCTTTGTAAGATCGAATGCTTCCTGAGCAGCCGTGTAGTCGCGGTAAAGCTCTTCCTTAAAGAGCTTAAGGGTGTTCTCGTAGTCAGCAAGAAGCTGCGCGTTGGTTACGCTTGAGGGATCGGAAGAAACTGCGTTCTTGTATCCTGCGGACAATCCCCAGTTCTCAATGGCAGTCTTCATTGCATCGTAAGTAGCGAAGTAGCTTTCGTCACTCTTGTTGGAGGTCTGGTCAGCAGCCTTGAAAACGAGCATAAGCTCGGTTACTCTTCCGGATGCTGCAGTAGTTGCATTTCCAACGATTTCCTCGTCAAGAGAAGAGTTAGCGCCGAAGGTCTGACCTCTGTACTCGTGAAGACCGAGAATGTCTGTGGAGTAGATGGTGGAAGAACCGGTATAAACGGGATCAAGGTAAACGTAAAGGTTGAAGAGAACGTCTTCCATGGTAAGAGGATGTCCGTCGGAATACTTGATGTTGTTCTTGATAACGAACGTGTAAGTGGTTACACCCTTACCGGTAGCACCCTCGTTTGCATCGAAGGTGTACATCATGTCCTTAACTACAACGGGCTCATCTTCGCCCCATGCGGGAATAACCTCAAGGTTGTCACCGCTTCCGGTAAGACCGGTGGTGAGCATACCAATCTGAGTCATTCCTGCAACCGAGCCGTCAGCAGCGGTTGTAGAGAAGAAGGGGTTGAATACTCCGTCAAGAGCATCTGTCATGATAACGAACGCGTCGGTTTTGATTGCGCCCGTGCCGTTATTGCCGCCATCCTTATTGCATCCTGCAAGCTGAAGGATGATAGTGCAGCTCATAACAAGGCAGAGAAGAAGCGATACGATTTTCTTTTTCATTTTTCCTCCTTGTGAAAGTCTTTTGAGCCGAGCGAGCGGAGCTTTTATCTACCGCCCGCGCAGTATCCTCATAAGATTTTCTTTTTATATTATTTTTTTATTAACAGTAGAAAGTCAAGAGCTTATTAGGACTCTTTAGCCGTTTTCGTAACGGTAAACGTTCCGCCCGCGTCAACGGTAATCGTTACGTTGTAGCTCATGGGGTTACCCTCAACTACCTCGTAGGTAACGTTGGTGAACTCGATACCTTCGATATTGCCGTCTGCAACGAGGTTTATCACGTTGGTAGTAGTATCTGTGGATACACCGTTTTCAACAGTGAAATAAGAGCTGAAGAAGTTTTCACCGTAGGTATTCTTAGTGAAGATTATCTTACAGTTTGTAATATTAACGTCTTCGAACTTTGCACCGTCTTCAACCGAGCCTGCGAGAAGTCCGTAATAACGCTCGGTTATATCTGCGGCGGAGTTTAAGAACTGAACGGTAATGGAATCAAAGGTGATGCCGGAGAATTTTGCGTTAGCGCCGATTTTTCCGAAGATACCAACGCTTCTGTTGTTCTTATCAGCGGCGATTGATGACGTAGTCAATCCGGAAATTGTTACGTCAGTGCCGTTTTCAATTCCTGCTGCTCTTGCACTGAGTATCTGACCGTTGAACGTGCCGGTATGGAAATTAGAACGCCATTTGGATACTACGATGTCATTTAAGATAATGTAGTTTCCGTTAAGGTCGTTGATGTTGTAAATCTGGTTACCTTCGGTAATCTGATACCAGTTTCCTTCTTTCCACGTTGTGTAAATCTTCATAACGTTCTCACCGTCGCTTGAAGGAGCGGGAGTTAAGTTAGAAGTGATTTCCACAGTCATTTCGGGGTTAGAGTATGCCTTATCGAATGTCTTGCCTGAAATCTCGGGATAATCCTCCATATCGAGCTTACCGTCTTTCCATACGGGATAAACGAGAGTATTGATGTTACCTTGAGTAGCATTTTCGATAAGCACCCATTCGTTAGCCTCGTTTTGAATATAGAACTCGAACGAATAGTAAGAAGTCCAAATTGCCGCGAGAGTCATAATGGGAGTTTTAGATGAGTAACTCTTATCGGGATTGATGGAGATAACGTCTTTGGTGAAATCCCATGTACCGATAATCTTATAGTTGCCGTTTGCATCAAGAATGGGATCTCCGTTCGCATCGGTTTCAACTATGCCCCAGCCTGCAAGCTTGTAGGACTTGGGATCCTTATGAACTATAAAGTCCTTGTTGCCCTTTCCGCCTGCGAGAGAACGTCTGTCATCCTCGGGGGCGATAAGAGAAACTGCCTTTTTGCCGTTGACCTCTTTAACGTTTGCAAGTCTGTAAACGTCATAGAGAACAGCCGTTTCCTCTTGAGCAAATCTACCGCCGTTTGCAAGGTAGCGAACGCTTATCGCATCGCCCTCTTTGTCAATGGCATCGTAGGGGTTATCCCACTTTTTACAAGAGGTGAGTGTCACCGCGGCGGCGATGAGTAGTGTCGCCGCGATGATCAAAAGTAAAATTCTTTTCATTAGCTATTTTCCTCCGATGAAGGATTCTCTGCATTCTCATTGCTTACCTCTTCGGCAGCCTCATCAGTCTTTTCGGACTTGTCGGAGCTGTCGGGAGTATTCTCGGTCTTCTTTGCCTTGAGCATGGGAATGAGGAAGTATACGCCAACGCCTATACCGCCCGCAACGATTACAGAACCGATGATGATCGCTATAATCGCGCCTGCGCCGAGCTTCTTGTCATCTTCGACGGGATCTGTGTTCACGTCGGGAGTATCGGGCTCGTCGGGAGTGGTAGGCTTGTTGTTGAGGTACTCGAGAGTTTCGATTCTTTGCTCTGCTTCCTTAAGAAGAGGAAGAATCTTTTCAAGGAGAGCCTGCTGAGTTGTTGTAACGATGAGGTTGTATGCCGCTCTTGCCGCCTCAACCTGTGCCTTGTCCGCAAGAGTGATTTCCTTAGGACCGGGAAGTGCGTTGATAAGGTTGATTGCGTTAAGAGTAATCTCATCGGGAGCTGCAGCACCGTCGATAATAGTCTTGAAGTACTGCTCGTAAATGAACGTGTCGTAGTAATTTCCGTTTACGGGTCTTACCATTACGATTCTGTCATCGTCTCCGGTTTTGTTGTTATTGAGAAGTCCTATATGGTCAACGAAGTTTGCACCGTAGTAGATGTTACTCGGGTCGGAGAAGCTCCACATATAATAAGGAACGATTCCAAGTCCCACTGCAATGTACGAGCCGTCGCCGTAAAGGTCGATCTCACCCGTGAATGCAAGAGAATCAAACGTTGCGTAAGTCATATCGTATTCTTCCTCGAGAATAGGAGCGTTGAATCCAAGGAAGGTTACAACTGCAAGCTTGTCGCAGTCGAAGAATGCCTTGTGACCAACTGCCATAAGATCGTAGGGAAGAATTACGTTGGTTACCTTCGTAGCCGCGAAAGCGTAATCACTGACGCGAGATGTTGTATCAGCAACCTTAACAGCGCCGCCGTTACCGCAGTAGGTTATAAGCTCAAGCTTGCCGTTAGGAAGCTTCGCGTAAATAGAGCCTTCAATAATTGTAATAGAGTCGTTAAGATCAAAGGTGTAAACAGTGTTCTCGTAAGTAGCTTCGCCGAATTTTTCTTCAACGGTTGTCGAAATAGCGTCTATCATACAGTAAGCGAAGGGGTTGTCTCCCATAGAGGTGATGTCCTTGCCGAGTGTAAGAGTAACCTTAGTAGCCTCGTTCTTCATGAACGCGAGTCTTCCAACGCTTGTAGCGCCGGTAAGGTCAATATTTGTGATAGCGGTATTTGCAAACGCCATATCACCGAATTCCTTAACCTTGTTAAGATTGTTAACGGTGTTAATAGCTTCGGAAAGCTGGAATGCACTGTTGCCGATTTTATCAGTGCCGTTCTCGTTAAGAGAAACGGTAGTGAGATTGTTACAGTCGAAGAATGCGTATTCTCCAACAGACGTTGCGCTCGAAAGATTAACTTCCTTAAGAGCGGTAGTTACGAATGCATAGTCGCCAACAGTCTTAACGTTTTCAAGATTGATGGTAGTAAGGCTTGTGCACTGACCGAACGCTCCGTAGGTAATCTCTTCAAGAGAAGCACCGAGAGTAACTGTGGTAAGCTTGTCGTTGTAAGCGAACGCTCCGTTACCGATGAAGGTAAGGGAAGAAAGATCAACGTTTGCAAGAGGCGCGGAGATGTACTTGATTTCGTACTGCGTGCCTGCCTTGTTAACCAATCTAACGGTGTTCGTTTCATCGTCGAGCTTGATGTTACCCGAGTTAAAGTAGGTAGGATGTGTAATGTAGATGTAGTAAGGATAGCTTGAGAATGCGCTCGCGCCGATTGAGGTAACCTTGGAAAGATCAATCGATTTGAGGTTTTCAGCATTCAAGAATGCAGAGTCGCCTATAGCAACGCCCTCGCCCATCTTAACGTAAGTAAGTCTGGTTGCGTTTGCGAATGCGTAGTTACCGATAACAACGTTGTCACCGATAGTAAGGCTTGTCAAGGGAGATACGAAGGAAGCGTACCAAGCCAACCAAGTAGTACCTGTCTTTTCATCGAGATAGTTGTAGTCGGGAAGAGGCATTACCTGAACGTTGGTATTTTCGCCTGCAGTGAAGTTGAACGCGTATTCACCGAGAACAACATTGTTACCGATAATAACGGTTTCAATGGTGTGGCAGTTGTCAAACGCGTGGTTGCCAACCTTAACGCCGTCGGGAATATCAATAGTGATTGCTCCGTAGGTGTTATTGGTTGTGAACGCGCTCTCGAACGCGTAATTTCCGATAGTTTCAAGCTTTGTGTAGGACTTGAAGTTGAAGGAAGTAAGGTTTGCTCCGCGGAATGCATAGTTACCAATGTAGGTAAGGTCGGAGCTGAATGCTGCACTGTTAAGCGACGAGCATCCGTCAAATGCGTAATCGTCAATGTAAGTAACCTTGGAAAGAGTGATTCTCTGTACGTTAGTACCCGAGAATGCTCCGCGGTTAACCTGAGTAATAGTATCGTTTGAGAAGGTAGAGCCGTACTTGCTTACTACGAGCATAAGCTTCGTCTCGTTACCCTTTTCAACGAGATATTTACCGCTTGCCTTTTCAACGAAGTGCATGTTGTCAGGGTCAACGATGAATTTCTTAACACCGGAATTAGCGAATGCGTTTTCTGCAATTACGCCAACGTCCTTACCGAGAGTTACCTCTGTAAGATAAGTACAGTTCTGGAACGCGCCGATTGAAATAACCGCAGCGTTAATGTCAAATTTCGAAAGCTGAGTACAGTTCTTGAACGCGTATTCACCAAGCTTGATCTTTTCTGCCTCGATGGTAACGTTGGTCAACTGACCGTTACCCGCGAATGCGTAAGCTCCAATGGACTGCGCCTTCTCGGAGAATACGAATATTCTCTTAGGATCGCTGGGAGAAGGAATATCCTTGGTTTTTTCGTCACGGTCATAAACTACGTCGAACTTACCCTTTCCGTAGTTGGGATTATCGTCCCACTCAAGAATGGTGTCTTCGATAGAGAATGCGTTATCACCGATAGCGATAGCGTTATCAAGATTAATTTTGCCTGTTTCGTAGGAGTTCTTAAGGTTAGTGTTCTGGAAGCACTTCTGGTTGAAGAACTTAACGTTCTCAATACCTTCAACCGTTTCAAGCTTGAAGCAGTTGTAGAATGCGCCAACGTCGATTGTCTTAAGAGTAGAGGGGAGAGTTACCTTCTTAAGCTCGGTAAGTCCCGCGAATGCGTACTGACCGATCTTTTCGATACCCTCGGGGATGATGATTTCGGTGATCATACCAACCTTGAGTCCGTTTGCAAGCTCAATGCCGTTGTCGGTAATTCTGCTATCACCGAGATACCAAATCTTTGAGGTGTAAGGATCCTCTTCGCTGATTTCGTCTTCTTCAGTCTTGGGAATGTAATCGGAGTTTGCAAATGCGTACTGACCGATTTCCTTAACTGCAAGTCCTGCATCGCCGATGTTAATAACACCGCCAAGACCGTAGTAGTTCTGAATTTGCGGACCCAGAGTTGTATAAGGATCTTTGATGGTTACCGTAATGGTCTTTGTAAGAGTAGTGGGCTTGCCGTCGAGAAGAACGTTAACGTTAATGGTAGTAGGTCCTTCTGCAATAGCGGTAACAACGCCCTTTTCGTTTACTCGTACGAAGTTTTCGTTGTTGGAAATGAACTGAACTTCGGTTTTGCCCTCGTAGTACGAGTCAAGAATGTACTGAAGGGTTACCTGCTCGGAGGGATACATTTCAAGAACGTAATTTTCACCCTCGAACTTCATGATGTTTCCGGTAAGACCGATATCTCTGTCCTCCGAAGACATAAGATAATGAGCGAAGTTCGTCTTATATCCTGTAAGTCTAAAGCTCTTTGCGGGCTTGGGGTCTATCTTCTTATATCCCTTATCACCGGGCTGAAGAACGGTAATCTTCAGCTCTGCCTTATAGTCATTTCCGTTCACATCGGAAACCTTGATCGTGGTTTCCTTACCTGCCGCGTCACCGTTAACAACGATTTCGTTTCCTACGATAGAAACAACGTCGGGATTGGTAGAAACAAACTCAAGAAGCTCGCCCCACTCTGTTGTGGGAAGGGTTGCGAGTCTGAAGGGATAAATTTCATTGGGGCTAAGAGAAATTTCGGTTATTGCATTGTCCTTCTCGTCGATGAAGTAAACGTCCTTATAATCATCGGGAAGCTCAACCTCATAGGTTGCCTGGTTCATCGCGTAGTCGTTGCAAATAATCGTGATTGCGTTGGGATTGTAGGATTTTTCCTTGATTTCCGAGATGTAATCGGTAAGCTCGTAGGTTACGTAGGAAACCGAGTTGAATTCGGAGTAGATGGGAGTAGTATATCTGTCAAAGTTGATGAACTCTGCATCGTCAAGCTTGCCGTTTTCATTAATATCTCTGTCGCTCGTGCCAACGTATCCGAGGTGAGCCGCCATCGAGTAATGGTTGTCATATACCGCAAACTTAACGAAGAGCTTATTTCTCTTCTTCGACTTGTCGTATTCGGTGTAGAATTCGCAGTTCGTAAGAGTGGGAGCTTCGAAGTCTGTGTAGAGCGGGAAGGTGAAGGTGTTATTAAGGTTGCTTTCGCTGCCGCCGTCTTTATAGTCGGTGTATGCCTTAAGCTCTACGATATATTTGGTGTTGTTTTTAAGGTTGTGGTCGATTGCGCTGAACTCAATGTCAACAGTTGCGGGACGAATCGTACCGCCGCCGCCGTGAGATTTACGAACCTCTTCTTCGGTTCTAACGTCAACCCATTCAATCTTTCCGTCTTTTTCAACCTTCTGCTTAACTATTTTGCCGGTGGAAGCTTCCTTGATAACAATGTCAACAGACTTTGCGTTTCTGAGAAGACCTGCCCAAACCGAGCGAAGCTCGTTAACCGAGTCGGTCTGGTTGGAAATGGAAACCTTGTCTGCGCTTGCAGCGATCTGAGTCTTGGAAGGATCCTGCACGTAGTAGTAAGCTCCGAGGTAGGAGAGGTATTCGCCGTAAAGTCCGCCGATAGGACGGGTTGCATAAGCGTCTGCCATAGCCTTGTCCTCAAGGTCAAGACCCTTGTCTATTTCGTCCTTGTGAGTATCGAAGTAGGTAAGGTCGAAGAGGGGAGAGCGGTTCCAATCGCCGTAGAATGCGAGATAAGGAACGGAGAGGTCAACTTCGTTTGCGCTGTCAAGCACGATGAAGCCTTCAACGAACATACCGTTCTCAAACGAATCGTTGAGATACTTCTTATCAGCATCGCTGAGTGTAATAACAACCTCAAGCGTTGCGGTAGCTCCGGGAGCAACTGTAACGGTCATTCCGTTTGCGCTTCCGCCCGTGATGCTCTTAATGCTTACGGACGCGCCTTCAAGAATGTAGGATTCCTGAGTAACTGTTGTGTCACCGTGGCTTGTCTTTGTTTCGCTAACGCCCTCGGTCATAACGATTGCCGAAAGATCGTAGGTGAGAGTTCTCGGATTGGTGTGTCCCGCATCGTCGATAAGCACCTTGTTGGTGAAGTTTTCGATGGAGAGCTTAAGTGTATAAACACCGTTCTTTGCAGGATCGTCGCCAAGCTCGATCTTGGTTCTGTCCATAATGCTTCCGTCGTCTCTATCGTATGTAAGTATATAAGCACCAGTTGTTGAACATTTGAGGATACTTGCAAGACCTGCGCCCTGCTTTCTAACTGCGTAGGGAAGTCCGTTTTGGTTTTTAACGATGTCAGCGGTGGACATCAAAAGTCTGTTAACGACCTCGGTAACCTTCTTAAGGCTCTCGTTTCCGTTCTCGTCCTTGACCATATCGCGAAGCTCTCTCTTAACGTAGTCACGGATAAGCGCAGCAACACCCGCTACGTTGGGAGTTGCCATCGAAGTACCGGAAATTGTGTCGTATTCTTCACCGGGAACGGCAGAGGTAATGTTACCGCCGTGACCTGTGATTTCGGGCTTGATTTCAAGTCCGGGACCGGGGCCCCATCCGGAGAAGTCGGACATGAAGGGACCTGCAGCCTGCTTTTTGGAAAGGTTTATTATTCCCGTTCCAAGCTCTGCGAGGAATTCACCGTCGTCCTGCGAAATGGACGCAACGGGAATCTTAACCTCACCGACGTTCATCTTAATATCACCGGAAACGTTGTTGTATATGATAACCGCAGCAGCGCCGTTAAGCTCAGCTATGCTCGCCTTTTCCTCGAAGGTCGTTTCTCCGCGGGCTACGAGTGCGATTTTACCCTTAACGTTTATGTTTGCATAGTCTGCGTTAGTACCGATACCGGGAACTCTTACAAACTCTATAGCAAGATCCTCTTGATTTCCGAGAAGCTCGTTTGCGAAGTTCTTTTCCTCGCCGAATCTGTCACTTGCCTCAACGAAGTAAATGATCTTTTCGCCGTACTTAAGGAACGCCTGGGGAACACCGCTGATAGAAGCAACGGTAAGAGAAGCCTTGTATGATCCGGGAGAACCTACGGTAGCGGAGTCGGGGTTGGAGGTAAGGGGAAGGTTACCGTTCTTGGTAGAACCAACCGCAGAGTTGTTATCGTTACCTGCCGCAACTATAAGGCTAAGTCCAAGCTCTTCAATTTGAGAGTAAACGTACTCTTCAAGCTCGTCCTCGGGATCGCTGAATCCGCAAGACTGACCGAGCGACATATTGATAACGTCAACGTTGAGCTTAACGCAGTCTTCAAGAGCTGCGATAATCCAAGAAGACTTTGCTCCGTCGGTTTTATCGGAGAATACCTTCATTATTGCGAGCTGCGCGTTAGGTGCAACACCCGTAATAACGTCATTATTACCTGCGATGATACCCGCAACGTGAGTTCCGTGATTGCTCTTTTGGGGGAATACGTCGGGGTCTGAATCTGCATAGTCGAACGCGAAGGGAACCTTATCGTTTACGTAAAGGTCCTTGCCGGTAACGCCGGGATAGTATCTGTCTGCAGCGAGACCTGCGTTTACTTTTTCCTCAACGTACGCCAAGTCAAAGCGCATTCCGTTGGAATTGAAGTTTCCAACCGAGAACGCAGAGTGCGTATAGTCAAGACCGGTATCAAGAACCGCAACTACAACGCCGGTACCGTCGTACTTAATCTGGCTTCCGTCGAAAATACCGTTCTTGTCAACGCTGACTTCGTTCTTAACGTCTTTAGCCTCGGCAGTTTCGTAGGTATTACCGATATGCACTGCGGCTTTATTGCCGAGAGTTTTGCATACCTTCTCAAACTCGGAGCCGAGAACCGTAATCTCGAAACCGCGGAGAAGAGTAGTGTACTCAACGCCCTTTGAGTAATTGATTCCTGCATCGTCGAGCATAGCAAGCTTGCTCTCGATGTCCTTTTTGATTTCCTCGGTTGCCTTTGCGGCATCGGTAGAGGTGGTGAAGTAATAGGAGAAGTTCGAATCCGTCTTCTCACCTCTGTAGTAATCGAGGACTGTGTTACCCGGCAATTCTATGATGAGCGATATTTCATCGTTCAATCCTATCTCTGCGGGGAGCTTTTGCATTGCGGAGCTGTCAAAGTACTTTGTCTTGTCGTAATAGAACGAGTCATTGCTAACCTGTTCAAATGACGAGCTTCCGTAATACTTGGATGCATCTGCGGAAATCGTCGTTGTGAATATCGATGAGAGAACCGATACAACAACGAGAAGCGCTGCCACAAATGCTACGAGTTTTCTGTTTCTGTTCATTTTCTGGTTTTGCCTTTCTTATTTTTGCTTATTTTTGCTTCGTCCAAAATTCCATTCATTCGGTCAAATGTCTTATTATATAGTAAGAATAAATAAAATAATATAAAAAAGCAATACACGCAACGTATATTATACTACAATACGCGTGCAATTTCAAGGGGTTTTCGCTAAAAAACATATATTTATGCAATATTAACAAAAAAGCTAAAAAAATAAGCTATAAGGTAGGAAAATGTTATATTGCGCAGATGAAAAAACAAAAAATCAAGCATCAGCGTTGAAATTTTTTGATTAGCGTAATTGCAAAAAATGAGATAAGTCAAGATGTGCTAACATTCGATAAAGTCGCTTATACGCGCGTGAAAAAAATGATATTGAAGAGAAGCTGCAAAAATGCTTTATTGGTATAAAGTTGAGCTCGATTTTTGATGATTTTTTGAGAATACCACGCAAGCAAAATGCAAGCGGATGAAATGCAAAAATGCAAGAAATCTTTCAAGAAACATCAAAAATGACGGTTATGTGCATAATGGAGAAGGGGCGAGACGCGAAAGCTCTCGCAGAGATGTCATCGCAATGCGATTAGTGATGTCATAACGTTGCTATTGCGGTGTTAAACTGTTTTTTGAATTATCCCCCGCGGAATAGTGGCGCGCGTTCTCCTAATGTGCGGTGTTAACTATAGGAAAAGAGGTGTGCAGTTTTTGGGTTTGGAGTATCGGACGGTTTAGGATAGATTGTTAATCCGGCTTTGTTATGCGAGTAAAGCGGCGCTTGATAAAGCTCCTTTAAAAAATGAGTACGTTAAGATGGTTTGTTGAATAAAATACAAATTACCCCCACACCGTGTTAAGTTTTGCGTAAAATGCTTTGATAACAGTCAAGCGGTGTTCGTAGATGAGCGCTCCTCTGCGGGGGTGAAAAAGTTTTTGATAAAACGTTTATTAACACATTATTTAAAGCGAAAAAATGTTTAAATGCTTTAAATGACAAAAACGGCAAAACTTAACACGTGTACGCATTAGCTTTGCCGTTTGAATATTAAAATGTAAACTAAAGTTCTCAAAAATGTTAATTTTGCATATTTTAAAGAGTTTTATTCCGTGTATCGAGTGCGTTTTTCGGCATAGTTTAACTGTTTTTCCGCTACGTACATTACCACAAGATAGATAAACAAGCTATTGATTATATAAACCTCGCTTACTGCAGATGCGCCAACGTATGAGGTAGGGTCTATAACGCGCTTTACGAAAAACAGAGAAGAAAAAACGATAAAGCTCATCAGTCCCAAACCGAGAAATCCGAGAAGCTTGTCTTTTTTTCGTATAAGAAGCGAATATGAAATAAGTCCGATTCCGTAAAGCACCCATGCGAAAATTGTCAAGTAATCGTGAATATAATGAATGAATTTTGCGCTTTCCGGATTTGGCTTTGCCGGAAATATAACGCAACCGATAAAAACGAGAATTATATTCATAAGCTGATAGGTTTCAAAAATACGTTTATTTTTAGTGTCAAGAGGACCGATTTCAGTCATTCTGTATGTTATCCAAGTGATAGATAGCATAATTATAACCGCCCAAACAAAAGTAGCGAACCAATGACCGTTTATCCAGGCAATTCTTGAAATTGACGTGTAAAGAGGACTCTCGTTGCTTACCGTGATCAATATGAACGAGGAAATAGGCACTATAATGAGACCTAAAATTATAATGAATCGTGTAGAATATATAATTTTTCTAATTTTTTCTTTCATTTTTCCCGCATTTTCTGTTATTTTTTAGTTTTTAATAAGATATACGAATTTTAGAAATTTTATTCATATTAAGTGTAGAGAATTATACTATTGAATTTTGAATAAATAAAGTGTATTTTTTGAACAAACAGCAAAAAGGCGAAAAATGGCGAAAAACCATTGACATTTTAGCGGAAAAAAAGTATAATATTCGCATAAAGTTCGTTTGAACGAAATGCCAAAGACTATTTTTGTTCGTTCTAACGAAATAAAAAAGATTAATTTTTTCGCTCAAACGAAATTGATTGAGAAAATAATTTCGTTCAAACGAAATGCGTTGGAGATGGATATGGACTTGATTACAGTTAAAGAAGCGGCTGAAAAATGGGGTGTGACCCCAAGAAGAGTGCAGGGACTCTGCAAGGAAGGCAAAATAAAGGGTGCGAAGAGATGGGAGCGCACGTGGATGATACCGTCGTACGCTGTGTTGCCAAGCTCCTCAAAGAATGAAGAGCCCGATATGCCTATGCCTAAAAAGAGCCCTTTCCTTGATATGACTAATATATATAACGTATCAAGAAGTGCAGAAAAAGCGTCTGAATTGCTTATAAACAACCCCGAAGCGCACGCTCTTTTTGAGGCTGAAATAGCATACCGCCGAGGAGAGATATACAAAGTATATGACAGAGCGCGTTATTTTCTATCATCGCATTCGGGATTTTACGCTATTCTCGGCGGCGGAATGCTCCTCGCTTTATGCGCAATATGGAGAGGAGATATTCATCTTTGGAACGAGGCAAAGCGTCACATTTGCGAAGCACCCTGTAATAGCGAAAGCGACCGTGAAATACTTTCGTTAACTCTTGCGATAGTTGATAGCAGTATATACGATAACAAGGACTTTCCCGAATGGTTCAGATCGGGCAATTTTGAGGCTTTACCTCCCGATTCTCACCCTGCTGCGAAGGTTTATTACGTAAAATATTTATATATTTCAGCATTTTCGCTTGCAATGGGCACGACTCATCAAGAGGGAATGGGCGGTCTTTCACTTATGAGAATGATACCGAATGCCATAGAGCCTCTTGTAACTCAAGCTGTGGTGGACGGCACTGTTTTGCCGGAAATATTTTTGCGTCTTTCTTGCGCTGTTGCGTATCATAACTCGGGAGAGCGAGAGAGGGCTATAAAGCATATGGATAAAGCAATTGCCTACGCCTTAAAAGACGGTTTATACGGAGTTCTCACGGAGTATGTACGTCATTTTGACGGACTTTTGGAGGAGAGAATTGCTCTCATAGATCCGAACTCTGTAAATATAGTAAAAGAGCTTTACGCAACCTATAGCGTAGGCTGGGCGCGACTTAGCGGCGCGGTAAGAAACAGATACGTTGCGTCTAATATTACTACGCGCGAGCGAGAGGTGGCAAAGCTCGTAGCCTTTGGATTTACCAATAAGGATATAGCGAGCATGCTCTTTATCTCCGAGTCCACTGTTAAGCAGACTATTTTAAGAGTAATCCAGAAGACCGGAGTTAACGATAAATCCGAGTTTTCGAATATACTTTGATGGTTGCAACTGCAATTTGAAGTCTGATTTTTTTGAAATTCTGCGTAAAAATTGTGATTTACCAACGTTTTTAAGTGGAGAATTGTTGATTTTTGCCCGCAACGATTATCGAACCGGACATATAACGGATTTTTTTAGATGGGAGTTATCTGTTGCGAAAAAATCATCGCGGCTTTCGAATTATACTGAAACCGCAAAAAAAGTGCGTAATCATAATCTTAAAACGAACGAAAAAAGACAATTGAATAGTCTAAAAAACACTTCCTAACGGTTTTAAAAGATTGCCCTAAAAAAACCGTTTTAGGTGGTGTTTTTTTCTTTGATGTTCCTGTATAATATTCGTGTAAAAAGCGTAAGGGACAGTGATCCCGGAAAGGAGACAGCCGATGAATAAGATACGTGACGGAGATTTATATAAAAGGATAGAAGCGTTTGGAAAGACCTTTGATATCAGATACGGATATTACGAGGACTACGAAAGGCAAGCAGGTGAACCAATACCGATTTATCCGGATTTTATAAGCTTTCCCGAATATACCGAAGATGGCAGACCGTTCGTGACTGCAATGCAGGATTCGTGCAATCACGGAAAACTGAAAGATTATAGTTTTGGATTTTGCAACGACTGCGATTTTTATGAAAGCGCTGATGACTTCATCGGTGTATGTATTTGTAAACAGAATAGGAAAAAGGAATAGAATTTAATAACAATCAAATTTATTGAGAGTAATTTAAACTTATAAAACACTTAACATAAACAACTAAGGAGAAAACTATGAAAACAACGGCAAAAAAAGTATTTTTACCCATTCTTATGATAACAATCTTGATGATGGGTGTTATGGCTTTTGGCACAACCGCAAGTGCTGCTGACAGTACGGTGTGCTTGGTTTGTCAAACGCCTTACGAAAACGGATTTTGCTCCTGTGAGGGAGTGAACAGCTATCAGCCTGTGGTTAAAAATGCTGAAGGAATTTACGAAATAGGCAATGCAGGTCAATTATATGCATTTGCAGAACTTATCAACACCACTTATTTTGAAGAGATAAGCGAGACTAAAGATTCTATAACGGTAAATGCAGTTCTTACTTCAAATATTACCGTTAACGAAAAGGTTACCGAGAACGGTGAAATTGTTTCGGACACAAGCGGTCTTAGAAACTGGACGGCTATAAACGATATAAACACAACCGGTGAAATCGGCAGAACCTACGTTACGATTAATTTTGACGGCAACGGTAAGATTATCAGCGGATTATACTCAAAATCAAATTACGGAACAGCTCTTTTCGGTTATATGCGAGGAAGCGTTTCAAGCCTTGGAATCGTTGACAGCGTTTTCGATTCATTATACAGCTATAATACGGCGTCAATTATTCAAGAAGCATTTGAGGTAACGGTTACGGATTGTTTCAGCACTGCCATAGTAAAAGGTACTTACTTGTATTGCGGCGGTATAGCAGGTGAGGGAAATGTGAACACCGTAATAGAAAACTGCTATTTCGGAGGCAAGCTTATAAATTTAGGTGAAAATAACGCTATCATTTGCGATCACTACAAAGATGAAAGCGTTGTAAACTGTTATTATCTTGACAGTGTCGGAAGCGGCTCAAAGACAGCATATCCGATAAGTGAGGAAGACGTATTAAGTGGAAAGCTTACGTATCTTCTTAACAAAGGTGTAACCGACGGAACGCAGATTTGGTATCAAACTACCGGAGTCGGATCTCCCGCATTTTCCGGTGAAACCGTATATGCAAGCGAGCCTTGTAATTCGATTTTTACGAATTTTCCGCAGAGCGAAAGCGAATTACATAGCTTCGTTGATAACGCGGGATACGATTTAACGCATCACTGGACTTCTGTTTGCGAAAAATGCAAGTTAGTCGAGCAAAAGACAGAGCATAGCGTAAATAACGAAAACGATTTATGCGATTGCGGTTATCTTCCAATGTTTAAGATTGTTAATGAATCGGGGGAAAGCGTTTATTACGGAGAAATCGGTTCATTTGAATTGGAAGACGGCGACGTCCTTTACTTGCTCAAAGATGTTGAGGACAATAAAAGTATAGTAATTGATGTTGAAGGTACCGCATATTTTGACATCAACGGAAAAAACTTAAAAGCGGAATTAACCTTATACGATCCCATAATAGTGATTGATTCATCTTCGGAGAAAACCGGTATAATTAACGATTGGCTTTCAATGTATAGTGAATCTGAAATTATGATTTGCGGTGTTACGTTGGGCGAGAACGTTACGCTATACGTAAGCTCCGATTCCAACTTTGTTCTTGAGGATACAGTAATAAAATCACCTGATTTTATACATCCGGCAAACAATCAGGGCGCTATTAAAATAAGGTCGGCGGTTTTAGAGAACGGTATTGTTTCTTGGGGTGATGGATCACTGTCAACGTATCTTTATGATAACGGATATTTCGTTGATGCTGACGGCAATATGATAGAAATCACGGAAGGTCAGACGGAAATTAACGAAAAGTGTGAAATAAAGACAAATACGCTTTCCGTAACTGCCGATGGAAATACTACTTACTACGAAAAGCTTTTTGACTTGCAAAACGACTTAACCAATTTTGGCGATGCAAAAATTACTTTCCTTGAGAATTATACCCCCGCAATCCGCGAATCCTTAATGCTCTCAGAGAACGGAGAGTACACGATAGATCTTGCGGGTAACACAGTTTCTAACGTTCTTTTTGCTTTCCATACAAACGTAACTATAGAGGATAGCTCGGAGGCGAAGACCGGTACTATCAATCAAGTTCCCGGTATAAACACACTTCAAATGAACACTGCAAACACCCTTACCGTTAACGGTGGAAATATAAATTGCGATTTCATAGTGAGTGAAGGATATTTGGTTATAAACGACGGAATTTTTACCGGTGAACAGATTTATGTTACCGCCAATTCGTTGACGATTAACGGCGGTGAATTTCTTAGTAAAATAGAAATCCAAAATTATTCTGACGGTGATGTTACGATTGAAATTCGCGGAGGAAACTTTGCGGGACTTAAATTGACTAATCTCGTGCTTTCCGAAGTAATAGCTGAAAATTACATTACCGTAAATTCCGAAAACATTTTCATATTTGATGCCGATGCTACCGAGATAAACGAAGCTTTTACGCTCATCGCTCATACGCATCAATACGTTTTGCAATATGACGAATTAGAGCATTGGTATGCATGTATCTGTGGAATTGTTGATATATCGAGACCCAAAGAAATGCATAGCGGAGGAATTGCTACTTGTGACGATGGACCTTTGTGTCAAGTATGCAATGTTATGTACGATACTTCTCTCGGACATGACTATAGCGAAGATTATATCTCTGTTGGTGACGGAACTCATAAGAAGGTTTGCTCAAGAGATGAAAATCACGTCGAAATAAGCGGTTGTTATACCGAAGAATATGTTCTTTGCGGAGAAAAAGCGGTATGTGATTTGTGTAACAAAGCATACGGAGAGGTTGTTGAACACGATTTCTCATCCGAAGAATATATTCAGTCGGATGACGGTAAGCACTACGTTTTGTGCTCAAGAGAATATTGCGATGAAGAGAGCGAACACGAGGATTGTATTCCGGGAGAAGCGGCTACTTGCGACGAGGACCAAATATGTACGATTTGCTACGGTGTTCTCGTGAAAGCTAAGGGACACACCGAAAGCATACCGGCTACGTGTAACGATCCTGCCTATTGCTCGGTTTGTGAAGATTATTACGGAGATCCGCTTGATCACGATTACGTAGATGGAGTATGCGCGATATGCAATGATGCTCTTCCCATTAAGGTAATCTTCAATTCGTTTGGTTCAATGTATTTCGATTCGTTCCAAGAATTATTCATGGCAATGCTTATATACAACTTTGACAGTGTTGAAATAATTCTTTTGGATGACGTTGATCTTCTCGAAGAAGGTTCGATGCAGCTTATGAACGGCAATATTACGATAGATCTTGCAGGACATTCGCTAACTAATGTTTCGATGTTGAATATTGATGCTAACGTAACCATAATCGATTCCAGCGAAGAAAAAACGGGAAATATCAGCACCGGCGAAGAGTCTCAATATGCATTTGTGACGATAAACGGTAAGATAACCGTAAACGGCGGTACGATCAACGGCGGAATAGTCGCTATGAATAAAGATGCAAAACTGATTACGATAAACGGCGGAAGCGTTAGCGGTGTTATTATGGGCGCGTTTGAAATGAACGGCGGCGCTTTGAAGGATGTTACGGTAGTGATTGACAGTGAATCATTCGTTAAAAATTCAGTAAAAGGCGGAAGTATTACAAACGTTTTCGTTATCGGTGACGAAGCAACCCTTACGGATGTTTTGTCAACTGCATCCTGTATCTCATATGTAGATGCCGAAGGCAACTCTGTAACGGTTGATTTCAGCACAGTATCTCTCAGTGGCACGATTCAGGTAATTCATGACGATTCTCACGCAAACAAAGATTCTTATGGCAAGGATCTCTATAAGCATTGGTTTGAATGCGAAAACGGTGTAGCGGCATTTGCGGCTCCTCATACCTTTGGAGAAAATGCAACCTGTACGGTATGCGGCGGCACAGCTCCGTTTGTTGTTGAGGCTAACGGAAAGTTTTATGCTTATGAAAACTTTAAAAATGCGTTCGAAGATGCTATAGCAATGAAGAATGCCAAGCTCACGTTGAACGATAACGGTATTTACTTCGGTTCTCCTATTTTGCCATACGATTCCGCAATTGATGGCGTGAATCTTACGATAGATATAAAAGGCAATATAATTTCAATTACCCAACCTCTTTACATACGTGAGTCCACCGTTATCATAATGGACAGCAATGAAGATAAGAGCGGAATATTTGAAGTATCGTATATAGAGCTTGAAAATAGCAGATTAATGTTGAATGACGTAACGCTTTCATCTTCTGTGGAGATAGCTATTTACAGTTCGTATTTCGCGATTGACGGAGTAACGTTCGAGGATGAGTTTAGCTTTATTTACACGGATGATTCCGTTTTAGCGGTTAAAAACGCAATATTTGAGAACGGTGTATATTTAGACGAAAACGGTATTTACGATCTCGCACATTATTTCAATACAGAATGTATAACCGTTCTTGATGAAAACGGTGAGCCCTTGACGTTTGATTATGGAATATTTGCATACGAGTACTCCTTCTCTGTAACACATAGCGAGGATTGCTTCTTGACGGGCGTCGTTATTTCCGTAGGGGATGGCACACACTGGAACATCTGTGAGCATTGCGGACTCAGAACGGATTTGGAAGCTTGCTCGGGCGGTGAAGCTAACTGCGTGACAGGAGCTGTTTGCGACAAATGTAAAGCGGTATATACCGACCCCGTTAGTCACGAGTACGATGAAAACGGTGCTTGTAAGATTTGTTTGGAAAAAGCACCTTTCGTAGTAACCGACGGAGAGAATACTTGGTTCTTCGGAACGGCTTACGAAGCTTTTGATATGGCAGAGAGATTGAGAACTGCTACGATTGTTATGAACGCTAATTACAGTGATTTTGTGTATAAAGAGATAGAGCCAAGCGGTGATTCGGTTATAACAGTTGATCTTAACGGATACACTCTTTCTACGTATGATATTAACGTCTATGGCATAACTCTTATCATAAAAGATACTTCTAAAACAAAGAGCGGCAGATTGAATATTTTGTCAACCCTCGACATTTACGCAGGTAAGGTTATATTTGAAGGTGGAAATATAAGCGATTTGAATATAGATATTGATCCAGAGGAAGATGAAACGGCACTCATTATTAACGGCGGTTCATTTGATAGTTTGAATATTGATACCGACGGTGATTATTACTATTCGGAACTCAGAATTTCGGGCGGAAATTTCGAATATATAGAGTTCGACCTTGATCATGATATAGATCTTTTTATAACCGGAGGAGAATATTACACGGTTTATTCGGAGGGCGATTACTATTACTATATTAGCGATATATTTGATCGTGCGGATTGCATTATAGCGGTCGGCGGAAGCGGTAATCGTATATTCTTTGACTACTATAGCTACGATTGTTATGATTACTTCAAAATTATTCATGATGACTCCAAGTTTGATGATGCGCAGATGTTTGCAGACTCGGAATATCACTGGTATGAATGTCAGTGCGGCATAGTATTCGAAAAGACTGCTCACGTTGGCGGAAGCGCAACTTGCGATGAGCTTGCAATATGCGATGTATGCTATTATGAATACGGAAACGAAGCACCTCACAGCTATAACGATGAACTTGTTTGCTCGGCGTGTGGAGATAAGGCTGATGGAATGGTAAAGGTCGAATATGACGGATACATTTATTATTTCGAGAATATATCCGACGCTTTCGAAAAGGCATCGTACTTAGGCGAGGCGGTTGTAACGCTTCTTGACGATTATGCATATAATTTCGACGTGCTCTATATCTACGATACGAGAGTAACGCTGAATCTTAACGGATTTAACCTTTACATCTCGGATATTTATCTTGAAGATAATTCCAAGCTTGTGATTACCGATGAAAGCGAAGCTAAAACCGGTGCGCTTTTCATAGAATATGACGTGTATATGGCAAAAAGCGAGCTCGAAATCAGAGCAGGTAAAATCAAAACTTTGAGAATTTATACAGATACCTCGTACGGTGTTTCTTCGATCGTTATAAACGACGGTAGCATAGATGCACTTGAAATAATAGACTATTACGGTATGCCAATGAGTCTCAACTCTAATAGAACCGAAGTTTCTAAGTCTAATTTGACCGTAAGAATAAAAGGCGGTAAATTTAAAACGTTTTCTCTCGGTTTCGGTAATGATGCAGATGTAAAAATCAGCGGCGGTGAATTTACCGAAGGTATAATTATAATTGGTATGAACGGTAAAAAACTCACGCTCGGAGATTTGCTTCCCGCAGAATGCTATGCTTATTATACTAAATATGACGAGAAAATAGAAAGCATCGTCTCAAAGGGTTCGGCACTTGGATACGTTAAGGTGCTTCATACCGATTCTTACGTCATGATTTCCAAGGCAGACGGACATTACGAAATGTGCCTTTGCGGTGCAACAACGTCCGTAGAAGAGCATAAATACGATAACGCTTGCGATGCGAAGTGCAACGTTTGCGAAGGCGAAAGAACTCCCGCAGATCACGTCTATGATAACGCTTGCGATGCGAAGTGCAACGTTTGCGAAGATGAAAGAACCCCCGCGGACCACGTCTATGATAACGCTTGCGATGCGAAGTGCAACGTTTGCGAAGGCGAAAGAACTCCCGCGGACCACGTCTATGATAACGCTTGCGATGCGAAGTGCAACGTTTGCGAAATCGAAAGAACCCCCGCAGACCACGTCTATGATAACGCTTGCGATGCAAAGTGCAACGTTTGCGAAGGCGAAAGAACCCCCGCAGACCACGTCTATGATAACGCTTGCGATGCAAAGTGCAACGTTTGCGAAGACGAAAGAACTCCCGCGGACCACGTCTATGATAACGCTTGCGATGCAACGTGCAACGTTTGCGCCATAGCCGGAACTCCCAAGGCTCACACATTCGGTGACACCGAAACCGTAACCGAGCCCACCAAGAAACATGCGGGAGAGGGAAAGATGACCTGCTCCGAGTGCGGTCACGTTGAACCTGTAGTTATCCCTGAGGTTGAAGGCATGACTGCCGGCGCGATAGCAACAGTTACGGCTGTAAGCACGGTATCAACACTCACCGGTGCATTCGCTCTCTACTGGTTCGTTATCAAAAAGAAAGCGTTCTCGGATTTATTGTCAATATTTAAGTAATTCTTAAAATCGACTTTATTCCGCATTTTAACAGATTTCTTCTGCATTCTTCTGCTTTTTTTCACAAAGCACTTGACATTTCGCAATTAAATTTGTTATACTTAAATAAATTACCAAGCGTATGAAACGTCACTTTTATCCGCCTTAATTTGGACATACCCATATTCATAACAAAATAAACGGGAGGGTATTTTGTTGATGGACTCAAGGATATATCCTGTTAAATATCATATTTAACGAAAGGAAGATCATCATGGAAGAAATTAATCTTGAAAAAGTTGTTTCCGCTACTAAAACTTGGCAGTACAACGAAGTTACAAACAAGCATGTTACCCATCATACCATCACTCTTACCAAAGACAGATTCACTCATGAGGCTCAAATCAATGAAACCGCTCAAGCGATGAGACAGAGAACAGATGTGAGCTTGAAGAACGTAAACTCCGTAAATACATATTACGGTCTTTCGAGAAATGTTATCGGCGCTGTTATCGCAGGCGTTATGGCAGCTCTCTTCTTCATCATTGCAATTATAGGTTTAACTGGTGAAACAAAGGCTATTGGAATAGTAGGATTGGTATTTTCACTTGGTTTCGCACTTATAGCATATCTTATTTTCAAGAAAATTAAACCCTCGTTCGTCCTTGAGATTGAAACCATCATAAACAATGGTATTCTCAGTTCAACCTCTTTGGCATACGGTAATGCAACTGTTAACCTTGGCAAGAAAAAAGGACTTCTTTCCTTCTTGTTTAAGCGTAAGAGAAGCAATAAGTATAAATTCGAAATGGATCCCGTAGTAGGAAACGATATCGTTGATACCATCGGCCCGTTCCTCTTCGATAAATAATTTATAAGCTCCACCCTCCCGAGTATTTGGATTGCTTTACAAATATTCAATATTTAAGTAATTCTTAACTAAATTCAAATAAAACAGGCTATCCCAAGCTAAAAAAGTCTCGGGATAGCCTGTTAATTTTACCGCATTGTAAAGTGTTTAGTATCACGCTCAAAAATCTGTAATTAAGCAAAATAATTTGGAGAAGTCCAAATTTATTGGTTGACAAAGCGTAGGTTTTATGATAAAATAAGAAAAAAGATTATTTGGAGGTAAATATGGCGGTTACCTATAAAAAGCTTTGGAAGCTCCTAATTGATAAGGAAATGAAAAAGAAGGAGCTTGCCTCGCTTGCCGGAATAAATCCTACAACAATCAGCAAAATGAGTCGAGGCGAAAACGTGAGCGTTGACGTGCTTGGTAAAATATGCTTCGTCCTTGAATGTAAGCTCGACGACATTATGGAGTTTATTCCCGATGCACCTATAGTAAACAACAATGCTCCCGCAAAGGATGCATATGAAATACTTTCAGGCGATACTCTTGTTGCGACCTGGAATGATAAAAATTTGACTGTTCACAACGAATCTCTTCTCCCGTTATATCTTAAAAAATATCATGATGCAGACTCTTGGCTTGAAACGAGAGCAATAGACAGCCATAGGGCTAACTCAAGACTCTTGAAAAAGGCGCTTCGCCTTGAAAACAAAGATGATATTTCCACCGTTATTCACGTAAATGCGGCGACCATTACCGATAACTATTGGATCAGACCGATAGGCTCTTCGCTCACTTACGCTGACGTGAAATTCGATAACGACTACTTCGCCAGCCTCGCCCTCAAAGGAAATTACGATAGCTTCAATAAAGCAGCTTCCGGAGGACACACGAAGAGTCCGGAGCTTACGAACGTAGGTAGCTTTGAAAAATGCTGGAAGCTCAAGGACGGCAAATGGTGGATGCACAAGAAAGCAACGCTCTCCGAAATGTTCTCAGAGCTCTTCGTTTACGAGCTTGGAACAGCGCTCGGCATGAATATGGCGAGATACGAAAAAGGCACAGGCTGTATTAAAAGTCTCGACTTCACCTCGCAAGGTTCAGTGAACTTCGAGCCTGCATCGGCATTTATGGGCGATAATGAGGACTACCTAGACGTTATCGAAGCGCTTGAAGAGTTATGCCCCGAAGCAATACCCGACTATATAAAGCTAATATTTATGGATACTATCTGCGCAAACCCCGATAGACACACCAACAACTTCGGTCTTATGCGCGATGTAAAAAACGGAAAGCTTCTCGGACTTGCACCGAACTACGATAACAATATGGCACTTATTTCCCGCGGTTACCCGGCAAAGCCGAACGCAAACGACCTTCTGATATCACTCTTCCGTGACGTTATGGATGCTTATCCCGAATACAAGGAATATATCCCTACCGTTACCGAAGAAATAATAGATACGGTTATCCAGAAAATAAATATGAAGGTAAAAGCTAAGGAAATCAAGGAATATGTCTTTGCAAGGTACATTCTTACAATAGAAGACTAAACAAGCGACGGTGGGCAGAAATGCTCACCGTTTTCGCTTCTTTGGGAGTTAATCAATATCATTGACAATTAAGGGCGAATATCAGCGGTTTATACCGAGAAAATACGCACGAAATTAGAGACGGTCTAGTAAAGATACCACCTGCGAGTTAATTGTTGCACTTCGGTATAGACCGAGATATTCGAGTGTAAATTTTCAGGCTTTGTTAACTTTACCGTCTTATTAAATTTCAAAAAGCTATTGACTTGTGGCTTAATTTGGTGTATAATTTAGACACAATAACATATACTACTATTGATGGAGGTATCTTATAATGACGATTATACCTATGCGTGACCTTAAGGACACCGTTGAAATTGAGCGCCGCTGTGCTGAATCCGGCGGTCCCGTTTTTGTAACCAAGAACGGATACGGCAGACTTGTTGTAATGGATATTGAATATTACGAAAAAACGATGGGCAAGATTTACGAAGCCAAACTTGTGAATGAAGGACTTTCTGATCTCGAAAACGGCAAAACCGTGGACGGTGACTCTGTAAGAGCAAGGATGGCAGAAAAATATGGAGTGTAAGTATTCATATCGTTTTACTGAAAAGGCTGAGCAGGATTTTGACGAAATTCTGCGATACATAGCTTTTGATCTAGCAAATCTTATTGCCGCTCAAAACCTCGGCAAGAAGATATTTGAAAAGATTGATATTGTCCGTACGTTTCCTGATTCCGGTGCACCTATCTATAACGAGTTTTTATCCGATAAAGAAGTTAGAAAACTTTCAGTGGATAACTATATACTTTATTATAAGACGCACCACGAAACAAGAACAATTTTCGTTGTTCGTATTGTCTATGGAAAGCGTAATCTCGATGAGATTTTAAAAACGATGTAAATAATTATGCGGTGGGCAGAAATGCTCACCGTTTTTCTCTTCCCAATGACAAAAAATTACACCGCCTATAACAAAGAAGAATCTCTTCCCGAAAACCACGATACAGACGAAGGAGAGGACGAGGGCGAACACGGCTTCCGTCAGTCAATGTAATGAAAAAACAAGTGAACGTAAGAATAAGAATCCCTATAGAGAAAGGAAAAAATCAGCACATGATTAAAAGAAGCGTACTCGCTTGATTTGGAGTAAAGAAAAGGCTCTAAAAAAGAAGCGAATCACAGACTCCGCGCTCTCCTTGAAAAACTGAATATGGGTACTACCTCAAATATTTACAGCCACCTTGATGCGGGCAGTAAGCTCGATAGTGCGAGGGCAATCGGTGTGGCTCTTGCAAGCGGAACGTGAGATAGTTTTCGTGAGAAGACCGACCGATAAGACGATGGGAGGGATATGCTGCTCGGGGGAAGTTTGAGATAATTGTTCCGCTTTATATTTGGCGAAACTTTCTTCTCCTCGCGACGCAGATACCGCGGATACTCTGCGGCTCGCGATTTGCTCTGTGCCGGCGGTATGCGAAGCCCTCATTCCGCTGCGCGAACGAGGTTTCGTCCCTCACTCTAAGTCAAAAAATGCAGTCGCACCGAAGTGTGACTGCCGGAGGGATATGCTGCTCGGGGAAAGTTTGAGATAATTGTTCCGCTTTATATTTGGCGAAACTTTCTTCTCCTCGCGACGCAGATACCGCGGATACTCTGCGGCTCGCGGTTTGCTCTGTGTCGGCGGTATGCGAAGCCTCGTTCCGCTGCGCGAACGAGGTTTCGTCCCTCACTCTAAGTCAAAAAATGCAGTCGCACCGAATGGTGCAACTGCATTTTTTTGGCGCAGAGGGAGGGATTCGAACCCTCGTGTGGTGTTATCCACAAACTGATTTCGAGTCAGCCCCGTTATGACCGCTTCGATACCTCTGCATAGATATGATGCAACAGCGTGCATCATATCTATGCAGAGACCTGTGAGAAGTGGCTCAAGAGCGCAGCTCTTGAATCCGCTTCGCATATCCCACCCGAAGATCGACAAGCTTGCTTGTCAGACGCAGGGTGCGGATATATTCGCCATAGGCGAAATACCTCTTTATGATGCGTACTGTGTACATATTTAATTCACGGAATTTTGATAGAAAACTGCGGGCCAGCCTTCAAAAAATCCTCACACTAAATCCCAAAAAAGTGAGAGTTTACAAGGGACTCTAGAGAAAGAATAGTGACGAAAGCGAGTTTCTTTCGAGTCAACCCCGTTATGACCGCTTCGCATACCCCGCCCGAAGATCGACAAGCTCGCTTGTCAGGCGCAGGGCGCGGGTATATTCGCTGTAAGCGAAATAACTCTGTGATGCAACTATATACATTTTTAATCAGCTCTACTATTGTATCATATATTTTTCCGTTTTTCAAGTACTTTTTCAAACTTTGTGAAAGATTTTTTGAATTACTTACGATTGGTTATGATTTATTGCGAATTTTTCGTAGCTTTATTGATTGAATTTTGCAAAGTCTTTAACAGGCAAAGTTTAAACGTTAAGAAAGGTAGAATTGTAGCAGATTAAATTTAGTCTGTTATTTTGTTAAATTAAGGGCTTGTATGCGCGGTTTGGTTGTGCTATAATTATGACGTGATAATATAACTGTGCCGGCAAAATAGGTTGGCGCATTGAAATGAAAGGTAAACTGAAGTATATATGCTTTACGATAAATGGAATAAAAAAGAGTTTTCGGAAGAGCTTTTCCGTGCGCCGACGAGCGAATTCAGAGGCGCTCCGTTCTGGGCTTGGAATAGTAAGCTCGATTGCGACGTCCTTAAGGAACAGGTAGATTTGTTTAAGGAAATGGGATTTGGCGGATTCCACATGCACGTTCGCCAGGGACTTGAAACCGAATATCTCGGAAAGGATTTCTTTGCCGCGGTTCGCACTTGCGTTGAGAGAGCAGAGGAGAACAAAATGCTCGCTTGGCTCTACGATGAGGATAGATGGCCTTCGGGAGCTGCGGGCGGATTTGCAACTAAAAAAATAGCAAACAGAGTCAAGGCTCTGTCTGCAAGCTTTAAAAAGCGTGATAACTCGGTAAGTAAATGGGAAGACGCGGTTGAAACGGGAGCGCCCGTATTCGTTGCGGCATTCTCACTTAGCGTGAATGAAGATGGAATTTTGACCTCGTATAAGCGCGTCGGAGAGGACGAGGAATGCGAGAACAAGCTCTACTTCTATTGCATAACAGCAAGGGGCGGAGAACCGAGATATAATTATCAGTCATACGTTGATGCTCTTTCGAAGAGCGCGATAGACGATTTCAAGGAAATAACCTACGAAGCGTTCAAGCGCGAGGTTGGAGATAAATTCGGAACTACAGTTCCCGCGATTTTTACCGACGAGCCCCAGGTTAACCCCTGCAATACCTTAAAAAGCGGTCACGATAAGCGCGGAGCAAACACCGCATGGACCTGGGATTTTCCCGAAAGTTTCAAGGCGGCGTATGGCTTTGACATAGTTGAAAGACTTCCCGAAATATTCTTCAAGTGCGAAAACGAGAGCGATAGATCTCCGAGATATTTCTATTACAGACATCTTTCCGAGCGTTTTTCCGAAGCCTTCCTTGACAATATAGGAGATTGGTGCGGAGAGAACGGAGTAATGCTTACGGGCCACATGATGTGCGAGGACAATCTTCTCGACGAGGCAAAATGGTCCTTCGACCCGATGAGAAGCTATAAAAATATGCAACTCCCCGGCATAGACGTTCTTTATGACAGACGTCTCTTTGCCACCGCAAAGCAGTGCGAATCGGTAGTTCGCCAGATGGGAAGAGCGGGCATGATGTCCGAGCTTTACGGAGTAACCGGATGGGATTACGATTTCAGAGGCCATAAGCTTCAAGGCGATTGGCAAGCTTGCCTCGGCGTTACCGTTCGCGTGCCTCACCTTGCATGGCAAACGATGAAGGGCGAAGGAAAGCGCGACTATCCCGCTTGTATTTACTATCAGTCCCCTTGGTATAAGGAATACAAAATAATAGAGGACCACTTTGCGAGAGTAAACACCGCACTTACGAGAGGAAAAGCGGTATCTCACATTGCCGTTTTGCACCCGATAGAAAGCTTCTTTATGCACTACGCATCCGAGGCGGAAACGCATATGGAATGTGAGGAGCTTAACAATCAGTTCCTCGAAACTTGTAATTGGCTTCTCACAGGCTCGATAAACTTTGACTATATCGCGGAGTCGCTCATCCCCGAGCTTTGCAAGAATCCTACTTGTCCCTTGACGGTGGGAGAAATGAAATATGACGTTATCATTCTCGACAACTGCGAGAATTTAAGACCAAGCACAATCAATGCTCTTGAAAAGTTTGCAAAAGACGGCGGAACTATCATCGTTTCGGGCAGAAGGCCCTCAATGAGTCTCGCCAAGCCCTCGGCAGAAGCGGAAAAGATAACCGCGTTGGCAAAACACGTAATTCCGCACGCGAAATGCGACCTCTATAAAGCGCTTGAGAGCGAGAGAGACGTAATAATAAGACACGCAAGCGGAGCGCTCACAAGCAACGTTCTTTATACGAGAAGGCGTGACGGAGAGTCCGAATGGCTCTTCCTTTGCAACGCCTATAATCCCGAGCTTTTGCATATTCCGAGCAAGAGCGAGCTTGAAATAACCGTTATGGGACACTATTGTGCCGAGCTTTACGATACTATCAGCGGTGAAAAATCTCAAATGACGTACACTGCGAAAAACGGCAAAACGAAAATCAAAGCGGAAATATACGATTGTGATAGCCTTCTTATTCGCTTAAATCCCGCGGAGGAGGGAAGCTCATATACGATTCCGAGCTGCACCGTAAAGCGCTACGATTTGCGCGTTCCCTCGGTCGTTGAGTACCGCTTGTCAGAGCAGAACTCCTTGCTTCTTGATATGGCGGAGTGGAGTCTTGACGGCGATAGACTTCACGCAAAGGAAGAAATTCTTCGCATAGACGAAACCGTAAGAAAAACGCTGGGACTCACCGTAAAGGCAGCCAAGGCGGTTCAGCCCTGGGCAGTAGCGGGAGCGCCCGAGAAAAACGAAATATATCTTAAATTTACCTTTAACTCGGAAATTGATTACGTAGGTGCAGAGCTTGCACTTGAAAACCTTGAAAAATCTACTGTGAAGTTCAACGGAATAGCCGTTGATACAACACCCACCGGTAGCTACGTAGATAGAGAAATCCACAAATGCGCACTTCCCGACATAATAACCGGAGAAAACGTGCTTGAGGTAACGATGCCCTTCGGCATAAGAACCGACGTTGAAAACTGCTTCATTCTCGGTGATTTCGGCGTGAATTACAGAGGCAGAGAAGCGTATATCACGCCCCTCCCAAAGAATATTGCCTACGGCGATATAACCAGACAAAACTTGGCATTCTACGGAGCTAACGTAATGTACGACAGCGAGATTGAGTTTGACGAGGATAGCGCGCTTGAATTTGAAATTTCCTACTACAGAGGCGCGCTCGTTAAGGTAGAGATAGACGGAAAAATCGTAGGCCACATATGGAAAGCGCCCTTCAGAGCGGTAAGCGAAGTGATTGGAAAAGGAAAGCATAAGGTGACTTACACTCTCTACGGAAACAGATACAATTCCTTCTCTGCGCTGCATAATCTGTTAGCAGACAAAAAGAGCGTATATATAGGACCTATGTTCTGGAGAAGCCAGGGCTTCGAGTGGTCGTATGAATACAATACAAGACCTATGGGTATTTTGAAAACGCCGATAGTTCGCAAGTATAAAAAGGTTTTTGAAGAGGCTTGAGTATCGATCGAGAATATAGCTTAAGCACAGCTTAAACTAAGATTTAAGGAGAAAATAATGTTTGTAAACTACGCGCACAGAGGCGCAAGCGAATATTACCCGGAGAACACGGTCAGCTCGTTTGCAGCGGGCGTGGATATGGGCGCTAACGGAATTGAAACCGACGTTCAGATATCCAAGGACGGCGTTCTTATGATCTACCACGATGACACTATGAAGGAAAAGACCGGATTTGAGGGCACTATTGCCGATTACACCTACGAGGAGCTTCGCGCAGCAAGGGTAAAAAATGCGAAATACGAGAGGGAAGACTGCCTTATGACCTTCGAGGACTTCTTAAAATATTTCGCTTGGCGAGATCTTACTCTCGCGATAGAGCTTAAGGTCAGAGGCATCGCGGCTAAGGTTATCGAAATGCTCAAGCAATACGGAGCATACGAGAAGAGTATTATCACCTCGTTCTATTACGATGCGCTTGAGGAAGCGAGAGCGTATGACGCTGACGTAAGGATAGGCTGGCTCTACGTGGGCCACACGCCGAAAACCGTAGAAAAGCTTCGCGCTATAGGCGCTATGCAGGCATGCCCGAAGGCAACCGATATAAAGCCCGAGCATCTTCGTGAGCTTTACGATAACGGATTTGAGTGCAGAGCCTGGGGTATCTCGGATACCGAGGTGATGAAAAATGCGGTCGAGATCGGTGTAAACGCCGGTATGACCGTCAATTTCCCCGATAAGCTCGTGGAGTATATGAAGAATAGGAACAATAAATAAAGCCTCTTTGTCAATAGTTGGTGCAAAAAATAAAAGATATTCGATAATTGGCATCATAGGTTTAAAACGATAGTTGACATCATAGGTTAAAATCAATAAATACATCAAAAGAAAAAGCGTATCCGAAGTAAAATCCGGGTACGCTCTATTTTTACCTATCGCATTTAAAACAATTTTTTCGGTGTATCGACAAGTCCTGCGAGGTAGTCGAGGGAAACGTTATAATACTTGGCTAACGTTACAAAATGATGCATAGGCATCTCACGCTTTCCGCTTTCGTAAAGCTGATATTGCTGTCTTGTTATGTTTAAAACAGCTGCGATGCTTTCTTGCTTTTTATCCGCATCTTCTCTAATATCCTTGAGTCGTTGATAAATGTACATATATAATCTCCGTTTTTAAAAAAGTCTTACGAATACATTATATCATTGCATTCAAAAAAATGCTTGACAAGCATTCAAACGAATGCTATAATGGTTATATGCATCTATTTGAATGCTATACAAGGAGGTATAATATGAAGAAAACGCTTGAAAGATTGTGGTACGATTATCTTTCCGACGAATGCGGAAAATTTGATACAGAGGAGGAGAAGGAGCTTTTAAGTATACTTATAGAGAAGCACGAATCTGTAAACAAAGAGCTGACAAAGGAACAGATCAAGCTCGTCGAGAAATATGCCGACGCACTGTCAAAAGTTAACGTTTCATTCGCCAAAAAAGCATTTATTAAGGGATGTGAATTTTCGGTATCCTTTTTAATAGAGTCCGGAAAAATTTAAATGCATTTTAGTAAAAAGCGTTACTGTGTTATGGAGAGATTTTGATTTTAGTGTTGCAAATATAAGATCTGTGTGCTATAATTATCGCATAGCATATAGGAGGCACTTTTATGAAAAGAATACTTTCTTTAATTTTGGCGTTAACGATATCGTTCTCGGCAGCGTCATCACTTTCTGCTTGCAACAAGAACAAAGATGAAGATAACAAAAATCAGATTTCCGGTACCGAAGAAAATAAAAACAGCAACCAATCTGCTCAAGAGGATAAAACGTATCTTGATGCTATTTTGGCTGTTGAAGATGAAAAATTCAAGCTAATTGAAACAAATCTTGAAAGAATTGATAAATATGAAAGCACAACCGACGACGATTATGAAAATTTAGTAAATGAGCTGAACTTAAAAAAAGAAAATCAGGAAGTGGTTTCTTTAAATTCAGCCGACAACAAATATACGATCTATGTTGAAAAGTATTTGGGTAAGGTTTATTACCAAAATAATGAAACGGGATACGTGCTGTCAAGTATAAGCAAAAATGATAAAAACAGTCAAGTAAACGTGAAGTATTTAAGTATTTCCGATCTCGGTGAATTCGCAGATATGTGTGATACATATAATGCTGTAATAAAAGGTAATTCTGCGGTATTACAAAAAGAAAATAGTATAGTGGTAAATTTTACACTCGATAATGAGAATATAAAATTCCTTCTTCCCGAGAGAATAACGGCAAAAAAGTTTGAGAGTGAATTGCTTGTTCCGATGCTCAATGAGTTTCGTGATCTTATGATAGAGCATTGTAACGATGGTGTATACAATGAGACGTTTGATATCTTCAAGGCAGAAGCCTACAACAAAAAGGGTAGCCAGGTGACCATGCATATGAATAACGTTTATTACAAGGGCGCAATTAATATCTTTGGTGTTCAGAAGTACGTTGAAAATATGAGAGATATCATTGACAGCCGTTTTAACCGTGAAAACGGGAACCTTGGAAGTGAGGCTTATAAAGAGCTTGACGAAATGTTTTGGGATCTTATGGATCTTTACGTTTCAGGAGCTAACGGATACGCGGTGAGAAACCTTGCGTTTTACACTAAGGGCTCGACTACCTATGAAAACTTTATCAACTCTTATTACAGCACAGATGGCTCTCAAATCAGCGAAACACTTGAGCCTATTTACGAGTTCATAGGCGGAGATACAGTCATAAAAATGCAAACCGCTCGTTTGTTTGCAAAGTATATGTCAAAATACAGAGCTGCATCCGGAAAATCTGATTACACAAAGGAAGAAATGCTTGCCGATGAAGCGTATTGTGGAGTTTATTTTAATAAAAACGCGCATAAACCAACGTTTAAATTCGAGTGCTCGATAGAATATAGCTTTGATGCAAACGGAAATCTTTGCGTCGTATTCCACGATAATACCAAGGAAGCGGACAAAGCAAAGTATATTTTAAAAGGTATAGTACTTCTCCCCGATTTTTACGGAGAATTTACTATTGATAAACCCAAATTTGCAACAGATGGTACAGTAACAGTAGTTACTATGAAAAAAACTGAAACTGAATAAAAGCTAAAGCGTATCCGAAGTAAAATCCGGGTACGCTTTTTTTAGCTACCGTATTTAAAACAATTTTTTCGGTGTATCGACAAGTCCTGCGAGGTAGTCGAGGGAAACGTTATAATATCTCGCGAGAGTTTTGTAGTGCTCTATAGGCATTTGCCAAGCTCCGCTTTCCCAGCGCGCATATTGCTGCTGCCTGGTTCCAAGTAGTGTTGCTATTTCTGTTTGCGTTTTATCGGCATCTTCTCTTACGTCCTTTAGTCTTTGGTAAAATTGCATATGATGTCCTCCCATACGAGTTGTAAAGATTGCTATTTTTGTGCATTACGTAGATTATAACATACATCATAAATGTTGTATTGATTTTACTACACAGATGGTGTAAAATAATATTTGTTAACAACATAGATGTTGTGATAATGCATATAAAATCAAAAAATATGACTAAATGGAGAAATGTGATGAAGAAAACGCTTGAAAGATTGTGGTACGATTATCTTTCCGACGAATGCGGAAAATTTGATACAGAGGAGGAGAAGGAGCTTTTAAGTATACTTATAGAGAAGCACGAAGCTGTAAACAAAGAGCTGACAAAGGAACAGATCAAGCTCGTCGAGAAATATGCCGACGCACTGTCAAAAGTTAACGTTTCATTCGCCAAAAAAGCATTTATTAAGGGATGTGAATTCGCCACGTCCTTTTTGATCGAATCGGGTAATCTCGAAAAAACTTAAAAAATAGAAAAAATATTTCCCAAATCGTTGAAATGTTTTAAAATCTGTGGTACAATATTAAAATGAAATATTTCGTGCGTTGCGAGGGCGCGGCTCATTTGCCGAAAGCGCGCAGGGCATACGGAGGTAAAAATGGAGAAATTTTATTTAACAACAGCGATAGCATACGCATCGCGTAAGCCCCACTTTGGAAACACATACGAGATTATTATGGCTGATGCATTTGCGCGTTTCCAGCGCCAGATGGGCAAGGACGTTTTCCTTTGCACAGGTACTGACGAGCACGGCCAGAAAATCGAGGATATAGCAAAGGCTGCGGGAATTACGCCAAAGGCGTACGTTGACGGAGTAGCTGCGGAAATCAAGGGCATTTGGGATGCTATGGATACCAGCTACGATTACTTTATAAGAACTACAGACGATTATCACGAATCGGCTGTTGCAAAGATATTCAAGAAGTTCTACGACAAGGGCGATATCTACCTCGGTCATTACGAGGGCTGGTATTGCACGCCTTGTGAGTCCTTCTTCACAAATACGCAGGCAGAGGGCGGAATTTGTCCCGATTGCGGAAGACCTGTCGCAAAGGCGCAAGAGGAGGCTTACTTCTTCAAGATGTCCAAGTATGCGGATAGACTTATGAAGCATATCGAGGATAATCCCGAATTCATAGAGCCCGAAAGCCGTAAAAAAGAAATGGTCAACAACTTCCTTAAGGCAGGACTTCAGGACCTTTGCGTGTCCCGTACCTCGTTCAGCTGGGGAATTCCCGTTGATTTCGATAAAAAGCACGTTGTTTACGTATGGCTTGACGCGCTTACAAACTATATAACCGCGCTCGGTTATGACCCCGATAAGAGTTTCGAGGAGCAGAGCGAGAAGTTCAAGAAGTATTGGCCCGCAGACGTTCATATCATCGGTAAGGATATTCTTAGATTCCATACGATTTATTGGCCTATTTTCTTGATGGCACTTGATCTTCCTCTTCCCAAAAAGGTATTCGGTCATCCATGGTTCAACTCGGGCAACGATAAGATGTCCAAGTCGAAGGGCAACGTTATCTATGCAGACGAGCTTGCGGAATACTTCTCGGTTGACGGTGTTCGTTACTATGCGCTCTCCGAGATGCCCTATAACGCAGATGGAACTATTACCTACGAGAACGTTGTAACAAGATATAACAACGACCTCGCAAACAACCTCGGTAACCTCGTTAGCCGTACTCACGCGATGACGAAGAAGTACTTCGACGGTATCGTTCCCGCGCCTACAGAGGAAACAGAGCTTGACCGCGACCTCAAAAATACGATGATTGACGCTGTAAACAAGGCGCGTGAGCTTATGGCTGCGTACCACGTTGCAGATTCGCTCGATGAGCTTTTCACAGCTCTTCGTCGCGCTAATAAATATATAGACGAAACAACTCCTTGGGTTCTCGCGAAGAACGAAGAGGACAAGCCCCGTCTTGCAACTGTAATATACAATCTTCTTGAGGTTGTAAGAATAGCGGCGGTTGTTTTAACGCCTTATATTCCTGCGACCGCAGAGAGAATCTTCTCCCAGCTCGGAACGGATAAGAAGGATTATTCCACCGTTTCTGCATTCGGTGCTCTTGAATCAGGAAAGCCTCTCGGAGAAGCTTCTACTCTCTTTGCAAGAGTTGACGAGAAAAAGCTCTTTGAGGATATTGAAGCAAAGCGCGCGGCCCTGGAAGCGGCAAACGCTCCCGTTGAAGTACCCGAGCGCGAGGCGGAAATCGGTATTGAGGACTTCGGAAAGGTTGAGCTTCGCGTTGCCGAGATACTCGAATGCGAATCTGTTCCCAAGGCTAAAAAGCTCTTGAAGCTTCAAGTAGATCTTGGATTTGAAAAGCGTCAGGTTGTTTCGGGAATTGCAAAGTTCTATAAGCCCGAGGAGCTTGTAGGCAAAAAAGTCGTTCTCGTATGTAATCTTAAGCCCGCAAAGCTTTGCGGAGTTGAGTCTAACGGAATGATTCTTGCTTCGGGCGAGGATGACGTAAAAGTGGTATTCCTTGACCCCTCTGCAAAGAACGGCGATAGAATCCACTAATTAACCTCGCAACAAATTCAAAATTCTTTAGGCAGAATAATATGAAATACTTTGATTCACACTCGCATTATTACGACGAGCGTTTTTCGGAGGAATACGAGGGAGGAGCCGAAGCGCTCCTCTCTTCGAATAATATGGAAAACGTTTCGTTTATTATAAACGTAGGCACTGCGCCCGAAACCTGCATAGCTGCTATCGAGCAGGCAAAAAAGCACGAAAATATGTACACCGCCCTCGGAATTCATCCTTCGGATGCAAGGTTTATAGAGGATTCCTCTTCCGCGCTTGAGACGGTTGTTTCCTTGATAAAGGACAAGTCGAATAAATGCGTAGCATTCGGTGAAATAGGCCTTGATTATCATTATCCCGAAACGAATAAGGAAATGCAGATTGACCTCTTCCGCCGTCAGATGAAGATAGCAGAGGAGCTTTCGCTCCCCGTTGTTATTCACGATAGAGATGCGCACGAGGACGTGATGACGGTGATAAAGGAGTTCCCGAACGTAACGGGAATCTTGCATAGCTTTTCGGGCTCTGCCGAGATGGCAAAGGAACTTGTAAAGCTTGGATACACCATATCCTTCTCGGGAACGGTGACCTTCAAAAACGCAAGAAAGCCAAAGGAAGCCGCAGCGGAAGTTCCGCTTGATAGGCTTCTTATAGAAACCGATGCGCCGTATCTTGCGCCCCACCCGCTTCGCGGAACGCTCAATCACTCGGGAAATCTCGAATACACGAACAGAGCGCTTGCCGAGATAAAGGAAATTTCCGAAGAGGAAATGGCGAAAATAACCGAGGCTAACGCAAGGAGAATTTTCAAAATATGACGCAGAATGAAAATAAAAAAGTCCGCGCTATGACAGTTACCTATATGGTAGAAGGCGGACTTTATATAAACGTGACCAACCGCTGCACTAACCGTTGCGATTTCTGCATAAGAAATAACGGTGACGGAGCGTACGGCTCGGATAGCCTTTGGCTTGTTCGCGAGCCGAGTGAAGAGGAGATTTTGGAGTCGGTGTTTTCTCATGAAGTTGAAAGCATTCCCGAAATCGTTTTCTGCGGATACGGAGAGCCGTCTGTGAGACTTGAGACGGTGAGAAGTGTCGCGCTTAAAATCAAAGAAAAATATCCGAATATTAAAATTCGTATCAACACTAACGGGCAGTCCGACCTTATATATAAATGCGATACTGCACCGATGTATAAGGATGCCTTTGACATGGTTTCAATAAGTCTCAACGCTCCGACTGCGGCAAGGTATCAAGAAATATGTCACTCTGTTTTTGGAGAAAAAGTACTTGAAAAAATACTTGAATTTGCTAAAAATGTAAACAAATATGTTCAAAACGTGGCATTTTCTGTGGTTAAGGAAAGTTTGAGCGAAGAAGAAATAGAGAAGTGCTATGAAATTGCAGATGAGTGCGGAGTAAGACTTCGCGTTCGCGATTTGATTACCTAAAAGCTCTCGGTGAGCGAGTAATCGGCTCTTGCAAACATAGAGTTAAACATAGTTAAATGCGAGAGAGGAACGCTCTCAATATCGCAGCCTATGCCCATAAAACCAAGCTCGCATAAGGCTTCAAATTTATTTTTAATGTATCTTAAAGAGGGGAAAGAAAGCGTGATTTCTTCTCCTCTCCCGGTTTTGTATTTGACGTAGTTGAAATAAGAAATCAGGCTTTTTTCATCGGTTTTCAAAACTTTGCCCGAGCGGTAGCATAGCTCCTTGATTTCATCTGGCGTTATATTTCCGTCAGAAAGAGATAAGCGAGTCGGAGCTTTGACAAATACTTTTGAGCTTTCTGCCGCACTTGAGAAACGTTCCATCTGCTTTACGGCATCGCAAATCGGAGCAAGGTCCAAATTAAGAATACCGCCATCGCATATTTCCGAGGCGTCTGTCGGTGTATTTTCGAAAATCTCTGTGAAAAGAATCATACTGCATCCTATAAGGCGCTTTCGCACCTCTAAAAGAAATTCGCAATAAACCTCGGGAAAACGTGTGGCGGCGTTTTTTGCCGAGATTGAAATTCCCATATATCCGTTTTTTTCTGCAAGAGCGATAGCATCGTTTATAATCTTAAAATAACTGTCCTTCGATGTTAAAAAATCTCCGTTGCTTTCGTCTGTTATGCCGAGTATAACTATCTTTCCGTTTCTTTTCGCATTAAGAAGAATATCCGTTGCGGGAAAAGTAGGAACAACGGTGCCGTTTTTAATTATAGCGGCAGATACGGTGAGGTAGGTGAGGTAGGGAAATGACTTTGAAAGCTTCTCGCGGCCAACGCCCTTTTCGGCATATCCCAAAACCGAGCCCGAGCCAACCTTAACGTCTTCCTGCTTTACTGTCAAAATTTGACCCGGGCGCAGTTTGTCTTTTCCCATAAGAGAGGGGTTATCGCGAATTATGGAGCTCCTTCTTACGCCGAAACGCTTTGCAACCGAATCAAGAGTATCACCGCCCTTAACGGTTATTGTTTTAGTCGGCTTTAGGATAACGAGCTCATCACCGATTGTGAGCCTATCGCCCGCAAGGTCATTGTCAGCCAAGATTTTAGTTGCGGGTATCGAATACTTTCTTGCTATTGTATATAGCGTTTCATCGTCTTTTACAGTATGTAATTGCATATACGCTCCTTTTTTGCTTTTATTAAAAATTGTTTATTGTATTTTATGCAAAAGTGAATTTTTCGGTTAAAATCCGTCAATATTTAAAATAGGACAAAATTAGACCTATCACACTAAAAACCAATAAAATTTGCGGGGGGAAAAACAGTGAATTTTAATTCTGAAATCAAAGAAATAACTGCAAGAGAAATTCTCGATTCAAGAGGCACACCAACGGTTGAAGCAACCGTAATTTTAGAGTCGGGAGCAACCGGTACGGCAAGCGTTCCTTCGGGTGCATCAACGGGAGCTTACGAGGCTGTTGAATTGCGCGACAAGGAGAAAAGAATGCACGGAAAAGGCGTTCTTCGCGCGGTTGAGTCCGTGAAGAGCAAGATTGCGCCATCGCTTATCGGAGTCAGCGCGCTCGACCAAGTCAGAGCCGACTCTATTATGATAACACTTGACGGTACGGGAAATAAGTCGAATCTCGGAGCAAATGCAATTCTTTCGGTTTCTTTGGCAATTGCAAGAGCTGCTGCGGCGCACGTAGGCGTACCGCTTTACAAATATCTCGGCGGAGCGTCAAGAAATACGCTTCCCATTCCAATGATGAATATACTGAACGGCGGCGCTCACTCGGATAACAATATTGATATACAGGAATTCATGGTAGTGCCTCACGGCGCGGAAAACGTAACCGAAGCGGTAAGAATGGGCTCGGAAATATACTTCCACCTCAAAAATCTTCTCCATAACCGCGGATATTCAACTGCGGTAGGAGATGAAGGAGGATTCGCCCCAAGTCTTGACGGAGAGAGAAGCGCGATAGAGCTTATTCTTGAAGCGATAGAAAACGCGGGGCTTAAAGCGGGAAGCGACGTTTCCTTGGCTCTTGACGTAGCGTCAAGCGAATGGTATGACGGCGAGAAAAAGAATTACTTTATGCCGAAATCCAAAAGAACTCTTTCAAGCGAGGAGCTTTTAACGCTTCTTTGCGATTTGAAGAGCAAATACCCGATAATATCCATTGAAGACGGAATGGGAGAGGACGACGTTCCCGGCTGGCGCGCTATGACCGAGAGAATGAAGAGCGATACTATTCTCGTCGGTGACGATTTATTCGTGACAAATAAAAAGCGCTTGATTCTCGGAAAAACGCAGAAAATAGCAAACGCAATTCTCATAAAGCCCAATCAGATAGGAACTCTCTCCGAGGTTATCGAAGCGGTTGATTACGCGAAGGCAAACGGATACAAAACGATAATGTCGCACAGAAGCGGTGAAACCGCAGATACCTTCATAGCCGACCTCGCGGTTGCGCTTGGATGTGAGCTTATAAAATCGGGCGCACCCGCGCGCAGTGAACGAGCGGAAAAATACAATCGCTTGATGAAAATCGAAAGTGAGCTTTTCGCCCCCTCGTTCGCAGGAGAGAATTTCTAATTAAACCTTAACGGAAGAGAACTGTTAATCGCAAAATTCGACTTGCGCGAAAAGCAAAATTACACCGAAAATTCAAGATTTAGCCCAAAAATTCTCCAAATGCAAACAATAATACCGAAATAGACTTGAAAAAGCCGAGTATATGTGATATAATTGGTTAGATAACAAAAATCGGAGGCTTTTATGAAGATTAAAAAGGGATTTGTTCTTGAAAAGGTAGGCGATAGCTATCTTTCTTGTGCTACGGGAAAGCTTGCAAAGGAATTTTCGGGCTTCGTTCGTCTTAACGAAACGGGCGCGTTTATCTGGAATATGCTTGCTTCGGGCGATATGACCAAGGAAGCAATGGTGGAACAAATGACTGCCGAATACGATATTTCCGCAGAGATTGCCATGAAGGATATTGAAGCGTTCGTAGCAAACCTAGAGAAGAACGGAATACTTGAATAATATGAGCAGTATCGTAGCTTCTAACGGAGTAAGTATAGAAGGAATAATAGAAAAAGACGGTGTTTATCCGTCTGTTACGGTAGGCGTAAGTATGCGTCCGCTTTTCAAAACTCATCGAGATATGGTAGTTTTGCAGAAATGCGAAAAGCGCCCCGAGAAGTATGACGTGGTTTTGTACCGAGTAGGAGATAAGTATATTCTTCACAGAATAATAGGCATAGACGAAGAAAAGAAGGTATTTATCATCAGAGGCGATAATACCTTCAAAAAGGAATACGTTCCCTTCGGCGCGATAATTGCCCGCCTTACCTCGTTCACGAGAAAGGGAAAACACGGCAGTGTCGATGCAAAGGGGTATAAAATCTATTCTCGCGTATGGAATTTTATCTACCCCGCGCGCTACATCATAAATCTCTCTCGAAGAATGGCTGCAAAGCTTTACCGCATAGTTTTTAAAAAGAAAAAAGCAACCGATAAATAAGGTTGCAGAGGAATTCCTCTTATGATAGAAAGAGCAAACACACAGGAAAGTTAAAATCTTGTATGCTTGCTCTTTTTTGTTGGCTAAAATTTATTTAAATCAAAACGCTCGCGTGCGATGAATTTTAGTCGCGATATGCTGTTTTACAAACGAAAAACGTCTTAAATCTCAACCTTGTCTTCGAGTGCATAGGTTAGGTCTATGGGAGTTGCGAGGTTTTTGGATACGTATTCGTAGAATGATAGGGCTTTTCCTACGTCGGCAAAGACGTCATTGACTGAATTTCTCGTAACCTCGCCGTCTTTTGTCATAATTACCTCGACGGAGTAGAGGGGAAGAGCGAAGCTTGCGACCTTCTTAGACTTTTTGGCGGTGAGGATATAGCGGTAAATTATGCCGTTATCTATCTTTGTTACGTCCTTGATAATTTCGGTTTTGCAGGTCTTTTTCATTATAATCTCCTATTTATGTAATACGCTTGACGGAGCAGTGCGTTTTGCGAGTTGCCGTTTTTTGCGCTATCATATTTTATCATAAACCGAGAGGATTTGTCGTTAAAAAGTCTGTCGGTTTTTCTGCGCGAAAAAATCGCAAATTTTGCGCGGTGGATAAAAATGGATTTGTATTGAAAAAGTGCCGAAAAGCAATTTAAAACAGTGAATTATACGTTAATAAAAAGCGGTAAATCCCGAGCGTTTGGCAGGATTTACCGCAAAATAATTTAAATAGGGAATTAAAAAACAAAAACGTGCAAGTTAAATGCGAAATAACAATTTTTGCAATGTCGCGGTCTGCTTCATCAAATGCTCGTGATGTGGATTTCCGCCTCTGCGTTGATTTTTCCGTCCTCGCGCACGGTTCTTATATAGTAAAGGTCACCGCTTTTTTCAAGGAAGACGTCAAGCTTGTCGCGGAATTTTGCCTCGTTGGCATAGCTTATGGTTATGCAGTCTATGCGCTTTTTGTCAAGCGGAAGGAAGCTTGCGAAAATATCCGCGTATTTCGTGTTATTTATGTGCTTGTTTCTGTCAAGGTCAGCGTAAGCAACCACGTATTCTCCAACCTTCGTCATAGCAGACGGCATTTTGATGCGTCCTATAGGCATATCCCACGCCTCGTAGGTCGAAAGATTTAAATCGAAATCTCCAACCTTAACAAGCGCGCGGTTTTCAGTATCTATAAGAGCCCAAACCGAAATAGCTCGTCCTATGGGCTCGCCATTTTTGTATAACCCATAGCAACGCAAAAAGCTGTATCCGCGGCTAACGCAGGGGAAGGTCTCTGCTTCGAGCCTGTCGTAAGCGTAAACGGGCGAGTTAAATTCAAGGCGTATTTTGCTTATAATAAACGCTCTGTTCATGTCCTTCAGCTCATCGTATGACATACCGTTTTCCGTAAGCTGCATCTGCGCGGTTGATTGAATATATTTCATCAAAGATGAAACACGGCAAACGCCGTTAAAATCGACGTCGTGAACGTCAACCTCTATCTGTTTTTTGTAGCTGTTCATATTACACCTCTGTTTTTGCGATAGAATTTTAAAATTTGCTCATTTTAAAGCAGTCTTTTTCCGAGTATATCTCTTTTATGTATGAATCATATATCCGGTCCTGATTGAAAGCCAAAATCTCCGTCGAGAGCCCTTGCTTGCTCCAAAAGCGATGCGTCAACAGCCTTTGCAAAGCCGGATACTATAAACTGCGCGCCTACGTTTTTGGAGAAGATACTGTAGTTATAGTCATAAGTATCAAGATGCTCTTGATCTATTAAGTAAGATTGTATTTCTCATTATTCTCACGTATAAGCTGACCTATATCGTCATGCTAACCAAAGTACAAAAAAAGAATCATTCAAGAGGCAAAATTACGACAGTTATATTTGATTTGTAAATAATTGTTTTCATTTTGCTCATCTAAACGTTCACTATAACAATTGCGCAGCGACAACTTATAAGTTGTTTAATTCAATTTGTTCGTTAAATTATCTAGTATAACAAACCTTTGCAATTCATAATCGTATGCGATAAATATAAATTTATATTCACTGTCTGTTGGATATGTATTGTATGTATCGTTTGTTAAATTATAAAATACAAAACAATCAAATTTTTCAACTTCATATTGAATATCGAATGGCAGCAAGCTTTTAATAGTAGAACTCAACTCTCGTTCCCACAATAAATTCGTTTCGAGTTCATTTTCAAAGATTGTCTTACTTTCTGTATCAACAATCTTTGCATAACTCAAATTATATGAATCAAATGAATTCGTTGCAATTTTAATTTGATTGGGAAGTTCGAGCTTTATTTCTTTTTCAATTGCAGTTATTATATCAACATCATACGAAATGCTATCAAAAACAAATCTATATGAACCAAAAATTATTAATAACGGCACACAAATAAAAGCGATAATATAGTTCTTTTTATAATTTTGATTGCTTTTCTTCAACTTATTTCCAATTAAGATTGATAATACTCCTAATGGAATGAAAAATAGCATTACCCATGAATATCTTACTATTCCTGCAACTCCAAAAATATCAACTTCACCAACAACACTTGCTAAAACAAACGCAGCCATAGGAGAAATTAAAGTTATCCAAAACAGTATATTACTTAAAATTCTTACATTTTTCATATTTTCGCCTTCAAAATTGTATTATATGTTTTGTGCATCCGGATAAGTATATTCTTCTTTCAACAAAACCAATGTTTTCATAGCCAACTCTCTTTTTTGAAAGGGTACCTGTTGACCATTCCGGAGAAAGTTCTGCTGCATATTTCACCTTTCCAAGAGATTGTCCTTGAATACGCGTTGGATCCTTCACAATTTTATTCAAATATTTTGTTTCGACGTTCAATTGTAGTTCTAATATCCTCTATACGTAAAGAGATTATCTGTTGCTTTTGTAGAAGCTCCGCCGTTGTGGTAGGTTGTAGTGAAGTTGCCACAAGCATCTTAACATAAAAAGGATTTTTAAAAATTCGTTTAACGTGAGTGTACTTCATTTCATCACCGCACATCACTTATCGTTAAAGTTATCAGAATTATAAACCGTTTTGCTAGTCACAGTGTTACTTATAGTTAATTCGGCTCTGCGATGAAATACAGTTGGCATTTCGTAGATATATGTATAACCATCTAACGAATAAGTTTTTTTGCCTATAACGCTGCTCCACCCATTAAAGGTATCTGCGGTGCTTATGATTTCCGACGGTATATCAGTATCAGAAACATTTCCCGATCTATCTATAACGCAAGTCTTTTTATCGGTTTTTCCGTAAGACACATACAACTTATCATTATAAAAACGCAAAGCTCCATAACCACCACCCGCTTTAAAAGTTTGAGAAAACAACTTATCTCCATCTTTGCTATACAAATCAACATTTAGTATTCCAAACTTTGTAGGATAGAAGTAGCAAAATGCAATATCTCCGTTATTTTCGTTAACGACAGCATTCGAGATTGGAACCGCATTTTTGGGAATTATAGCAATTATTAACAACGCTATTATACTTGCACAAAATAGAAGTATCACTTTACGCTCTAATTTTTTGTTCATGTTAGTTTAACCTTCCAACTTTCATTAGCATTATATCGAACAATGATGACTCGGCTAAGGTATAGGTGTAACTTTTTATAATATGCAAATCACCATCTAAACTAGGTCCAACGCCAACACTTGCTCCTATATATGTGTTTTCGGTCTTTTCATCTTTAGGTACTGAATACGAAAATCGCAAAGTTGTTTTTCCAGTAGCATCAATCCCTTATCGTAATAGTAACCTCTATACGTAAAGGGATTATCTGTTGCTTTTGTAGAAGCTCCGCCGTTATGCTTCAAGCGAAAACATGCGCGGTGGCGTTGTTGTATGTAAACAACTTGCGTAAAGAGGCAAAACTTGGGCAATTGTATTTAATTTGTAAGCAATTGTTTTCATTTTGCCTCTTTTTAGTTGTACGTTCGGATGTTGTTAAATGTAGTTATTTACTGCGTTTTTTCTTGAAAATTTTTATTATTTTATTTCTTATTTTGTAAGGGTAAATGATTACAAATATCATAAGAAATTCGATGATTATTGCTATAACAGGAATAATAGCTACTTTCAATGATGTTACAATATATGTGTGATAAACCATGAGGCACGAAAGAATAAACACACATAAATAATCAAAAACGATTTTATTAGTATTGTCATCCATATCAATAGATACGCGAAGAACTTCAAGCAAAATAGATATAACAACTATAAACAACATAGTCGGTATTATTGTATAATCCGATTTGTATACTGCGCAACTCAAAACTGAAATTATAAAGTTTATATCTAACGATAACCAATAGTGAATTTTGTGCATCAATATGTTTTTTTTATTAAAAGTCATAGTTATTCACCTATAATAAAATTTCAACAAGCGATCCTTTCCAAATTCAATACCCACAGAGGCTCCAGCCGCACCAATAAAAAAGATTGTTTCCTTAATTACTTTTTTTCTAATCGTTTTTATTTTCATATCATAAATTCCTCTTTTGCTTGCGGAATGTGTTGTGTTCAAAACCTCTTTCGATCGTTTATATATTCCTCTCATTTTCGAAGTGTTCATACCTTCTCCTGCCGTAGCACCGCTTACAAACATTGTTAACAATAGCTCCGCATCAATTTGCTTAACTGATGCCGCCAAAGCTTTTATTAAAACGTTTATCTCTGCTTTGTTTTACTCTTTCTCCGAATATACGTCTTTTATGTAAGAATCATATAGCTCATTCATGTTTTCTACAAAATCTCCGCCAAGCGATTTTGCTTCTGTCGAAAGCTTCTTGAAAACTGCGTTTTCCACAACTCGAGTGCCGATTTTTTTATATTCTGCATCAAGAGTATCGATAATGCCTTCACCCACTATATCGCCCTTTTCAAAGACTGCCACAAAACCTATCCAAACCATAATAACCGTTCTCTTTAAAACAAGCCAATAGCTTGGTCTTTCCCAAGTCTTGCTATATACTCTGATTCCCATAGCTTTCTTACCGAAGCTAGCGCCTTTAAAGGTGAAATCTCTTAAGAACAACGGTAAAAACAAAGCTGCATATTCCAGCGAATTTTTTCTTATGTCAACAAATTGTTTTAGAATGGCTATCAAGCACCCCAAAATCAAAAGGTCAATGATAAAAGCCACTATTCTTTTACCGAATATTTTCATAAAAACCTCAAGTATTTTGCAATAATGGCGATTGCTCGGCATTAGCACGTTTTTTATTTGAAATATACACACATAATGTATTCATCATACATTTTGCTCATATTATCTTCCCAACGACCTTCGCAAAGCTTAGCTTTTTCGCTAAGTCTTTTAAAAACTTTGTTATCTACAACGCGTGTTCCTATTTTTTCGTGTTCCCACTCGATAATGTCAGAAAAACATTCTTCTATAAATTTAGATTTCCACCACAACATCCATCCGTAACTTGTTGTCAAAAACGAACGCTTTAAGAGTTTTAGAAAGGTTGGAGATTTCCAATCGTCATTGTATATACGAATGCCTAATATTTTTTTGCCTATACTTGCGCCTTTAAATAAGCAATCTCGTAAAAATAGCGGTGAAAACATAAGAGCGAAGAACACAATACTCCTATTCACTGTTAAATCTTCGATTATTAACTGAAGCCCTGCGATAATAAAACCGAAAATAAAGGAATCAATCACGAAGGCGATTTTTCGTTTTTTTAATATTTTCATCACTCAAATAACCTCACTAAGAATTCTGAAATGTTAAATTTAACAGAATAAGAACCACGAAAACCTTTATACCAACCGTTTCTTTTACCAAATAGAATAGATTCTCTTTTCTTTCCATTTTTTTCGATATTCTCTAGTTAATTTTTTTAGTTTTCTAACAGATATTTTCATGTTTTTTTCAATTATAAGTGGCACAAAATGTATTGAATCTGCGAAATCATAAGCTTGTTCAAATTTTTCTTCTTCAATCAATTGGCATAAAATGGCGCAAATTTTAGAAAGAGTGAGCATTGCCTTTTGATTGGTAATTAATTTCCTGAAAGTATATACGTTTTCACAAAAAACGAATCTCCACTTTTCAGAATCCACAATCCCTATTTGCGATAGAGCTTTTCTAATGCTATTATCCGAATCACACTGTGATAATACAGTTGTTGATATGGTTTTCAATATTTGTGCATTTTGAGGGCAAGAAATGTTATCACGAATTAGCACAAAAGAATAGTGCAAATCAAATAAATCATTTGACGTAATCATATTTACCCCCCACGTTAAAATGCTTTTACAATTTTCAGTCTTGCGTTCAAATCCCAAACACGCAAAAGCATAGCTTTTATCTGCGTATCTTACCGCGAGTATAGCATATAAAAAGCTCTTTGGCAAGAGGTTTTTGATAAAAAATGAGTTATTGTTTGGTTTTTATGAAATTTTGCACAAAGTGATTTATTTAAAATCGTTATATTTGTCTTGCTTTAGTTTTTTGTAAAGTATATGGAATGTGCGTTTTCATTACAAAAAGCCCTTCGGGAGCATTGCGCTTGCCCGAAAGGCTTGATTTTTATGTAATTGTAGGGACAATCGACGATTGTCGTGATAGGTTTTTTGTTTTTATGCTTTTTAGATTTTACTTAATTTTAAGCTTTCTTGACTCATCGAGCATCTTGATGTAAAGACCGCCTTGAACTGTTCTGTGAATGAATCCTATCTGCGTGCCGGAAACGGTATCGTACCAGTCTGTCATTGCAAGTCTATCGGGAGTTTCGTTGTAGAACGCCCAGAGGGGAGCGATAAACTTCTTGAAGTCGCTCTGCGTTTTTGCCATTGTAGCAGTCCAAACGAGCCAGTCAGACTTTGTCTGGTCGCATCTGGAGTCAAGAGGCATACCGTATTTGTTTATCTTGGTGAGGTTTGATGCAATTTCCTTCTTGAATACCTTTTCGTCAAAGACGCCCGTACCCCAAATCTTGTCCCAAACCATATTGTATTTCATAGAGAAGGTACCTTCCATATCGAAGGTGAGTCTATACGAGCCGTCGGGATTTTCAGCGCGCTCGCACCAGCTCTTCGCCTTTTCCTTGGCGATTGCCATATACTTTTCGCCCTCTTCCTTATAGCCGAGCATATCCGAAAGGATAGACATACCCGCAATACCCATAATAGCCTTAAGCGAAAGGTTGCAGTTATGAGCAAGGTGGCCTGCGAAATCGTCCGTGCAAAGCTGATTCTCGGGATCGTCACCGTACTGAATCAAGTATTCGCACCAGCCCTTAAGAGTATCGAAATGAGCCTTTGCAAAATCGGCATTGCCGTCTGCAATAGCAACGTTTGTTTCCATTATAATCATATTACCGCACTCTTCAACGGGCATCTGCATGTGGTGCATAAGTTCACCTGTTTCCCGGTTGGGTCCGTAAACCTGACCGGTAACGAGAGGATAACGGCCTGCATCGTGAGGCGCGTAATCATACTTCCAAGCATCGGATGCCGCAAACTTGTATATAGGACGGAGCATACCCTTGATAAGCTCGGTGTTGTAGTAGAGGTAGAGGGGAATTGATGGGTAGGAAACGTCAACCGTTGCAGCGCAACCGTTAGAGAAGCATTCCTTCGAAATATAGAGAATATCTCCGTTATCGTCAACGGCAAGCTTGTGCGCCGCGATAACCTGTCTATATGCAAGAGAGAGAAGCTCTGCGTATTTTTCACCGCCGGCAGCGTATGCCTTTTCGTACATATCCGAAGAGAACTTATCGCATTTTTCCATAACTGCCGCGTAATCGTCAGCAGCCTCTTCGATAGCCTCGGTTATGCTCTTTCCGTCCTTATTCCAGTAAGAAGCAAGCTTCTTGCCGAAGTAGTTTATAGATGCGCCGAGGTCATCGTATGCAAACATGAAGAGCTTTTCCTCTGCGGGAGCTACGTCTGCTTCGAGAGAAACGAGCTTTGTCCAACCGCAAGCGGGAGTATCAAATTTCGCATCGCCAACAACAGCGAGGTAAACGTAACCCCAATCAATACGAATATCGTCACCGCACTTGTTAAGGGGATTCTGAACCTCGTTACCCATAGAAACCGCGCTGATACCGTCAAATTTCTTTTCTTCGATAACAACGTTTCCTTCTTTTCTCTTGTTAAGACAGAGAGAATCGCCTATCATAACCTTAACCGAAACGTCCTTTACGGAAGAATCCTTCTTCTCGTACTTAACTCCCATATAGGAAACGGGGCGAGTGAGAAGATTGTAGTCATCGGGAAGGGCAGGGGTGGTGAAGTTTACGAAAAGCTTGATTTTCTCATTCTCGAAAACAGCCTTCGTGGAAAGTGCACTAATATCAAGCGATACCTGGGGTATCTTCTTCACGTTTCTATTGTAACCAAGGAATGAATATTCAACTCCGTCGATAAAAACTCTGCAGTATATATCGTTCTTGGATCTTGTCCAGTGTTCAACTTCTCTGTGGTTAAGAATTTCGTTGGGCGCCCATACCGAAAAATAAGGGTCAACGGTAATAAGCGGAATAGCCGGTGCTCTAAGTTTCATAATTTAGTCCTCATTAAAACTTTGATTTGTTTATTTGCAGTTGCGCGCCTTTGTGTGTAAAACACAAGTCAATAAAGAAAAGCGACACAATCCAAACTAAATTGTATCACAACAAAAAGCAAAAGTCAATAAAAATAAATTAAAATTTTGATTGAAATTTGAAGTGGAATTGGAAGTGAAATTTGATTGGAAATTGGATTGGAATCAAGGAGCGAAAAAAGGCTAACGGCTAAAGGGGAACTAATGCGGAGAATTTGCTACGCGGGGTTGAATTTGTGAAAAGCGTTCCGCTTTGTGCTTGGGGAAGTTTTTTGCTCCGCGTTACGCAAGATACCGCTATCGCGGTATGCGAACTCCCTGTGCTACGCACTGGGAGTCGGTTCGGAGCAGGAGCGCAAAAAAAGAAGCCCCTCATTAACGAGGGGGCTTCTTTTTTGGTGCTCCTGCGGAGAATCGAACTCCGGACACCTTGATTAAAAGTCAAGTGCTCTACCAGCTGAGCTACAGGGGCAAATATTCACTTTCGCTTAACGCGCTTAAATATAATATCACATTTGTTTGTGTTTGTCAATACTTTTTTGAAAACATTTCTGCTTTTTTTCTGATTTTTTAATGTAGAGTGTGTTTTTTGTGATTTTTGCTCTTTGCCAGTAGGTGTATATTCATAATTTCAAACACCTTTGATGTACACCTTGATTTTAATAGGTACACAAAACGATTAAAACAAGCGAAAAGGAAGAGAATACGCGGTCTTTGTCAAAAAAAGAAAAAGCGTATTGCTTTTATATCACTTTAATGGTATAATATAGTTGTAAAAGTATTGTTACCCGAAAGAAAGGGCGATTTTATATGAAAAAAATGAAATTCTCGTTAACTGCATTTTTGGTGTTTTTGATAGCAACTGTCTTTGTTTTTTCGGCGCAGAGTGTATTTGCGTTTGAGGGAAATAGAGATTATCAAGCCAAGTCGGAAAACTACTATGGAGATATACCGAGCGAGTGGGCGAGTGAAGAGGAATATCCCTTCATTCTCTTCGAGTCGGGAAGGGCAATTTTTGCCGCAGGTACTTGGTTTGAAGCGTTGTCAAAGGCGAATTTAGACTATTTGAATGAAGATGACGATGAAATAGTTATGCTTATGAGAAGCGATGCGAGCGAAGGAGCAATAGATTACAACAACTGGGCGTACGTTCGCGGTAAGCTTACTATAGACCTTGGCGGAAATACGTTAAGGGTCGAAAAAAATCTCTTTAAGCCTAATGATAAGAGCGATTATAGCACTAATATAGTCATAAAAAACGGCGATATACTCCTTGAGAAGAATTCCAAGCTCGTTTATTACGCGAGCAGTGCTACAGCAGAAAACGGCGTTGAAGGCTCTGATTTTAATATAACGTTTATTGATATCAATATCGGATTTGCCGATGGAGCAACCTCTAAAGAGGTTGTAAGCACGATGACGATGAGCGGAAAACTTCCCGTTGTGGCAAAACTTGAATTTATAAACTGCAATATCGACCTATCTGCCAACGCGCCTGACGACTCGTTAATATTTTTGAATTTAAGCACCGATGTCAATAATCACTCCGCCAACGTTTATATAGACGGCGGAAGCATTTCGCTTGGAAGCAGTGAAATAGTTTTTGCAAAGCTCAACGATTCCGACGCGGCACCCGATACGCTCACGTTTAACAATGCGAAGAGTGGCAGCTATACCAAGCTTATTATGCCCATCGGCGCAGAACTTCCCGAGAGTATGCGAAATATAAAAGATAGCAATCTTGCATTCGTAAAAAGTCACACAGATGGTGAAAAGCAAATTTACAGTTTGTTGACCATAGAGGACATAAGCTTTAAGTGCAAGCCAAAGGGAAGTATAACGCTTGGCTCTGAATTGATTTACAACGTGTACGTTCCTATCAGTGACGAGCTTGCAAGCTTTTCGATTGACGGTGTAACCTACGAAAACGGACCTTCGTTAGATGAATATGCCGTTACTCTAAAGGGAATAGAATATTATCGCATATCTGTCAGCATTCCCGCTGCCGAGGCGGCAAGAAGCATTTCTCTTAACGTAACGCTTAAGCTCGGAGAAAAGTATTCGAGCGGTAGTTGGACTGTAAGCATTCCGAAATATGCCGAAAAAATTATCAGCGAAAGCGCGAGTGAAGTTGAAATTAAGCTTGTAAAGGACGTTTTGGCTTACGTCAAGAGCGCGTACGCTTATTTTGAAAGCGATGATGCCGAGAGCGTTTCTTTGAAAATAGATGAAATTCTCGGAAAATACAGCGGCTTATACGGAATATCGAGCAGAGACTCGAAAAAATACAATAACCTAAAAGCAGCAACTCTTTCCTTTGATGCAAAGCCCGCATTTAAGCTCTATCTTTCAAAATCCTTTAAAGTGGGCGATTACAGATTTTTCTCCAACGGTGAAGAAATTACAGACTTCGCAGTCGGATATGATGACGGCGGCGAGTACGTTGTTTTGAATCTCTACGCTTACCAAATGTGCGCAGACTTAATTTACAAAGTGAACGGAGAGGTCGGCACGTATTCCATAAACAATTACTACTCATACATAAGCAAAACCGCATTCAAAGACGATAAGAAGGATGCTCTTTTAGATCTCGTCAGAAAATTCTACAATTATTCGCAGTCCTCCGCGGATTATTATTTGAATTGTTACGCTAAAGATATTTCAAATTATCCTGTCAACGTAGGAGAATATAAGGTAGCATATCCCGATGGTGCTACGGATAATATTATCGCAAAAGCGGAGAGAATAGCATCTGCAATTGAGCGTAAGCTTGGCAGGGAAATTAGAGTTGTATCCGATAAAGGGGCAACCTCCGCTGATAAGCTCATAATCGTCGGTCAGTCGAATCTTGTCACCTCGGACACTATGCTTAAGCTTTCAAAGCACGATGCTGCGGACGCGTTTATTATGGATTTTACCAAAAATTCCATAGTTCTTTGCGGTAAAACCGAAAGCTCCACGCTTCGCGCGGGCGAGTACTTCATAGAGAAATACATTGACACGCTAGGCTCCGGAGAGTCAAAAATAGACCTTTCGCTCGGCAGAACTCAAATAAAAACCTATATGAACGTTGGCGGCGTAGATATTGTTATCGAAACCGTTTCGAGCGTGTTTGACGTTAAACCCGGAGTTAATACTGACGGACTCTATCCTTCGAGAGTTAATACTGCGCACTATCCTTCAATTATAGAATTAAATTACAACGGAGAAAATAACGGCAAGCTTATAGCAATATTCTGCTTAAGTGATACGCCGACAGTAGCGGGCGACCCCGATACTAACGGTTGCGTTATGGAGAGTGATGACGGTGGATTGACTTGGAAAATGATAGCTCGTCCCGAGGAAGTTTTTGACACGTCTATAGTCGGAATCTCGATGGCTCATCTTTACGAACTTCCGGTAGCGGTTGGAGATATGCCTGCGGGAACGTTGCTTTATTCGGGAAATTCCGTTGATTACGAGAGAAAATCTCATATCGCAATATGGCGCAGCTTCGACTGCGGATATACGTGGGAGGAATACGTAATTATCGATGAGGCAGGCGGAACGCGAGAGGGAATTTGGGAGCCTTACGTTTGGTATGAGGAGAGCGACGGATACCTCTATTGCTTCTATTCCGATGATTCGGACCCTGCGCATGACCAAAAGCTCGTATATAAGCGCACCGTCGATGGAGTCAATTGGAGCGAAGCCGAAGAGGTTTGCGCGTTTGAAAGCGAAAAGGCACGTCCCGGTATGTTCATAATGACAAAGATGGGCAACGGCGAGTATTTTATGGTTTACGAGTACTACGAAGGCGGAAAGGGAAGAGTCTATTATAAGACTACGACTGATGTTTCGGAGTGGTCGGCGGAAAGTGTAGGCACACTTCTTACCGATGAAACCGGCTATACAGTCAAGGGCGCGCCATTCTGCATCTGGACCCCCTTTGGCGGAGAGAACGGAATGCTTCTCGTTACCGGTAAAGAGGATATTGACGGCGGTCAAAGACATCTCGTGTTCGTGAGCTTTGATTACGGAAAAAACTGGACTACAATGGAAAATCCCTTGCCGTACGATATTTCGATTGCCGTAAGAGGAACAAACAGAATAGGCCACAGTCCCTCGTTCATAGTAAGTTCCGACCCATCGGTTATATATTACGTTAACACAACCGTAATTGCCGAAACGGGTTACCAGCGTATAGAATTCGCAAAAATGAAAATCTATTCGAACGAAATCGCAAACGTTTAGTAATATTAATAACAAACGAATATACAAAAGGAGCATTGCCAAAAACGATGCTCCTTTTTGCTTACATCGGTAAAAAATCATCAAAAAAACGTAAAATTCTTAAAAGGTGTACGATTTATGGTACACCTTTTCGTGTATAATGGGTTCACAGAAACAAAAACGCGTTTATCGGTTGCTAATGACGTCTTAAGGTAATCGAAAGAAATTTATAGATTTTACGGAGAAAAATACTATGGAATTTAAATATGCGGTAGCACTCTTGAAGGGTGATAATGAAAAAATAATGGCTATCTTTGATACGAAGGAAGAGGCTGATGCTTACGGATTTGAAAACAAGGTTTCTCATGAGGAAGGATTACAGTATTGCTTTGCCTCGATGTTCTTGGCAGGCGTTCCGCAGGGAAACGATATGAGAATATACGATTACTATAACGTAAAGCCCGTGCAGATGTGGTAAGCGCGGGGGAGTGTAAGGCTTTGCTCGAAGTATGGGCGTGCATCTTCTCGCATTTTGAGGAGCAAAATACAAGATTCCGTCATCATCGGCGCTTGTACTTTTGCTCTTTTTTGTTTATAAAGGAAGAATAAGACGCTCAAAAAACGATATTTTGTAAAAAATCACCAAAAAGCCTAAAAAAAGTTTATAACTTATGAGAATTGATTTACAATGCTTTTTTATAGTAAAATATATGCGTGAGGTAATACCTATAAAAAATAAAAGGAGAAAAAACAATGAAGAAACTCACTAAAGTACTCAGTATTCTTCTCGCTGTGGCTCTCGTTTGCACAGGACTTCTTTTGGCAGTAAGCGCCGATGAAGCAGTAAACGAAACTGTAAGCTACATGGTTGGCGGTCAGGAAACTACCGGAACTCTTGTAGAAGCGCTCACAGCGGCAGACGAAAGCACAACCGTAACTCTTATGGGAGATTGCACTCTCGAAGAAACGTTTACGGTAACAAAGAGCGTGACCGTAGATCTTAACGGTTACAAGCTTACCGCAAAGGCAGACGCTTTTGCAATCGGAGCTAACGACGTTCAGTTCGCTATTGTCGGAACAGGCTCTATCAATCTCGCAGCAAAGCTCGTTAGCGCAGCTGCAGATTACACCGGCTTCACGGTTGACGTTGCCGGAACAGAAAGCACAGAGGGAATTGCAATTTCTCATTCTGCATCAAACATCATCACAACCTATAACGGTACTTGGAACTTCAAGAACCTCAAGGTTGTAACCACTTCCGCACTTAAGGGCGGATATAAGGCAAGCGACGGAACTCTTATCGACGCAGAGTCTTACTTCAAGACCGTATGCGATGATTCCGCTACCGCAGAGCTTAATTTCTTCAACGTTAACGTTGATGCTACCGCAGCTCCTTACTCGGGTTCGACCGGTAACTTCATCGTAAGCATCGCAGGATCGGGAAGCGTTACGGTTGATCACTCAATCTTCCGCACCCAGAACTCCGGTATTTACGCAGGTAACGAGCTTGGAAGAACGCCTCTTTCGGGTTCTATCCGCGTTACCTATTCTACAATTTCCTGTCTTGCGGATTCTACCGGCACTTCGAGAAACTACGTTGTTCTCGGTATGGATTCCAACTTCATTAGCGGAATTGATAACGCTCCTTACGGATTCAACGGAACTCTTAACATTGAGTATTCCACAGTTGAGTGTAACACAAGACTCTTCTGTATGGGTAGCAAGGATGAACCTTCCGTAAACATTCACTCTTCCACCATGCGTATCGCAGGTAACTACGGTAAGGATACCGCATATTCTATCTACCGTGGTGTAGGCGCTATGGGTATTTCCGGCGAAACCAGATACATAAGCGTTAACGGTAATCTCAGCAACGCTCCTATCGGAACTCGCGCTAATCTTGAGGCTTACGTGAAGAACGGCTTGGATGAGAGCAAGATGGTTGTTTACGATCCCATCGGCGATCCCGAAGCTCCTTTCCTTGTAGTTGCAGCAGAGGATGCTATTGGTTATCCCGATTTCTCCAAGGACTTCGGCTTCGATACCATCAGCTTCACAAAGAATTATAGCGCGTCCACCCACAACGGAAACCGCGATATTAACGTAGACAAGAAGGGCACGGGCATTTTCACATCCAAGGATCCCTACTGGCATGATGCAACCGCAAAGGGCGGTATGCAGTGGGATAACAAGCTCGGAACTGTAACTCACATTCAGAACGAGCAGGGTAACTACGTTAAATGGTGGCTTCAGCCCGATCCTGCTAATCCTACCGCTACAACACGTAAGCTTGCGTCAAGCACCGATCCCAAATCAGATACTTACTTGATAATGGGTCTTGACAGCAAGGGAAATTATGACGTAAGCGGACATCATCCTACCGCTTTGGCAGGTGAATACCGTAAGGCTGTAGTAGTTGCTGAATTCGAGTTTGCTACCGAAAAGGACGGCATCGGCTATCCTTATATGCAGTTTGTTGCTCAGGCAAGAAATAGCACTAACGGTGGAGAAAATCTCACAAAACCTGCAGAGAGAACGTTCTCAGTAAATACCGCCGGACAGATTACCGGTACTGAAAAGCTTAACGATCAACCTACTGTTATGCCTACTCTTAATCCTCAGGGTGAGTGGAACCGTATCTCGATGGTTTGCTATAGCGATCCTGCTGTTGCACAGTACCAGGTATACGTTTACATCAACGGTGAATATATGGGTTGGCAATACCTTACCGACGGTGATACCGCAGGTGATTATGTTTACTTCCAGGGTATCAGAATAAACTTCTCAAACAATAACCAGAAGGTAAATTCTAATATTCTCATTGATAACGTTTCTGTAAGAGCTTACACCAATTATAAGGTTGAAGGCGAAGTAGATGGCGGCGATAAGTATCCCGAAATGTATATCAACGGAACTCCCATTAATAAGTACGCTGACGTTGCTCCCTTCGAGGTTGGCGGACGTACCTTTAATGACGTAAACGAGGCTCTCGTTTATGCTGCAAGCATTAAAGCTATCGTTAACGTTAAGGCTGATGTAACTGCTGAAGTAACCGAGAACGGTTATATCAATACCAACGGTTATAACGTTAACTTCGTAGGCAATTCCTACGGTCACGTTACCAACGGTAACATTGTTGAATTCAACGAAAATTATAAGTACACCGCATACTTCTTCATCGGTGACGTAAGCAAGCTTACCGCAGGCTACGTATTCGATGCAGCTGATTTCGAAACAGTTGAAGTATCTGTTGGTGACTATCTTGAAAAGGGCATCATCTTCGATGAGGGCGCAGTAAAGAACTTTGCAGATAAGACTATCGCAGGTTCTCAGAACGGTTGGGCTACAGCTATCGGTGCAACAGTATCCGCTCTTCCTATGACAGTTACTGTGGATACTCTCGCAGGAGTTGATGAAAACAACGCAATTTACTACTATCCCACCTTCGGCGCAATCCCCATGACCTACTACGTTACCAACGCAGCAGGCGAGGTTTACGCAGGTGACATTACCAACGAGCAGGCTCTCGTTGACTTCCAGGCTCTTAAGGGCGGAGATACCTTCGTTCTTCAGTCTGACGTGAACATTTCCAAAGCAGGAACTGTTTTCGCAAATACTGTTGATACAACCGAGCAGGTAATTAATATTGACCTTAACGGTAACACACTTTCTCTCTCCGAAGAGGGTATATTAGTAAACGTTGGAAGCTATACAACTCTTAACGTTTACTCGTCTGTAGCAGGCGGTGTTATCAACTGTGTAACCAATAAGAATGGCACACTTAAGGGTAACTATGCATTCGCTATTAACGATCCCGCAATAACCGCTTTTGATTCTCCTAACCTTGTAGAGAACGTTAAGTCTGCAAAGATCAACGTTGGTACTATTGAGGCTCTCGGAACAAACGGCGCTAACATGACCATCTATACAGAGGTTGCATTCCAGGGCAGAGTTGGTGATGATGATTGCCGAATCGTTTCCGACGGTGTTGATATTTACGCACCTTCCACCGCAGTAAAGAACGATGCAGTTATAGATACAAAGCTCTTCAACGGTGAAATTTACGTTAAGAATGCGCTTATCGTAGCAGTTGTTAAGCAGAACGTAGTTAACGTTACAGGATTCTACAATACCAAGGACGTTAAGGACGCTGAGGGCAAGGTTATTAGTACCGCTCACAAGCCCGATAAGGATGCTGAGGGTAACGAAATCGAGCTTTCCAACAGACAGCCCGGCTTCGAAAACACCATTATGACTCCTTACGTTGAAATTGATACCTGTATGATTATAAACAGCCTTGAAGGTATGCATAACAACACCGTTAAGGATAACATCGTTGGAAATAACGGTGACGGTGGCAAAAATAACGTTAATCTTATGTTCAAGAACGTTGTAGCAGCCGGACGTATGAATCCCTCTAACGTTTCCAGAACTCTCTTTGAAGGATTCGTAGTTGTAGAGCATTTCGATTGCTCTTCGGGCACTTCTCACGTTGCAGAGAATAGCGGAATCGCAACTTATATCGCTCCTATGACCTTTGATGCTCTTGATCTTGGCACTCAGCTTGATAACGGCGTTCATAGTGTAGTTTTCAGCTACTATGATGTTGAAAGCGGCGAAATGGTAGAAGTTATTGATTATAAGATTGCTAACAACGGCGTTGCTGTTGAAGGCGATAACGCATATGTACTTCCTATGCTTACAAAGGGTACAGATTATGTGTCCGAGCTCGTTACTGTTTCTTGGAAGAACGTAGCAGGAGATGCAAACGTAACTACCGCTACGTATATCAAGGGAAGTAAGTTCGAGGAAAAGAGCAACGTTAAGGGCGGAACTTACACCGAAGGCTTCGTAACCCTTACTCATGACGGCACTTGGAGCGTAGCTCCCGAGTACGTAACCGAGAACGTTGACCGTATCCCCGGATACACCGGTAAGGTAGCTGTTAACGGCATCAAGGCAAACGTTTCTCTCTTCGCAGATTTCGACCTTAACCTCTATATTCCTGCAGAATATGCAGAGTTCGTTACCGTTAGCGGTTACGAATTGACAGACGTAGTTGTTAACGGCGTTGCATATAAGATGCTCACAGTAGCTCAGGCTTGCAATGAAACCACCAAGGACATCGTTGTTACTCTTGACGTTGCGCAGACCGTATTCGGCACAGAGTACACCGGTTCCGCTACAATCACCTACTCCGTAGCAAAGTATGCAGCAAACGTTCTTGCATCCGAGTCTAACACCACTGCAGATAAGGTTCTCGTTTACTATATGGCTAAGTATGCAAACGCTGCTACCACTTATGTAAACGGTGTAGAGGATACCACTCTTGCAGCTCTCGTTGCAAACAACGCTTCCTTCGGTGAGCTTTACGCTGACGCTGACGGATTTGCAAATGCAGTTGAAGATACCAAGCTTTCCGACGTATTCACTTCCGCAACCGTAACTCTTGATCCCAAGCCCGCATTCGTTCTTACCGTTAAGGATGGCTTCGTTGGTACTGTAACCGTTAAATACGCTGACGGAACTAACGTAAGAGTTTATAAGGTTGAAGCTAATACTATGAGAGACATCGTAGTAGAGGGTATGAAGGCTTACAACTTCACTCAGATTCTTGAAATCACCGCTGAAGGTACTGTAAACGGTGAGGCAGTTTCCATCACAGAGGGAACTTACACTCTCGATACCTTCGCTAAGTATCACAACGATAACGCTGCTAACGCAGATTCCGCTGCTTGCCTTGATCTCGTAAACGCTCTTTGCGATTACGCAGAGGTTGCAAAGCTCTACATGGCAGGAACTCTCGCGCAGTAATTAAAGCGTGATACAAATTAGTTTTTAAAAGTTAAAGCAAGCAGTTTAAAAATTTAACAGCTTCAAAGCGTTAAAGTAAACCGCTTGATAAAACCGAATAAAAGCAAAAGGGAAGCAGTCCTCGGATTGCTTCCCTGATTTTATAGTTGCAGTGTTATAAGTCGTCCTCTAAAGCTTCTCTATTAGTCTTTATATTTATCCCAAAGATTAATAAGCTTCTTGTTTCTTTTCTTTTGTGCGTATTTATAAGCTTTGTATGCGCCGCTATTTTCTATGTTTTCGACATAGAAAATGATAGTATCGCTATTGTCAATCATTGCGCAGTTACGAAAATAGATGCTTTTATACCAACCATCAAACGAGGGCATAAGATATATAACATCGTCAAAGCTATCACGGTTGAAATAGCGTACGTTTTTATGTAGATAACGTTCTTGCGAAACGCAGTATATTCGCTTTATTTGAAACTCCGCTTTTTCGTTTTTAATTTTCGTTACAATTTCAAGGCAAGCATCGTCAAACGTTCCGTATCCGCCAAAATAAAAAGTTCGGCATCCAAGCTCAATCGCTCGCATAATTTCGGTTGTAGCAATCTCATATAATTTGTCTGTTATTATAGCGTCACGATGTCCAAAAAACGAACAAATTTTTTCCATAAAAAATAAGGTGCCACCCTTGCGAGATGACACCGCAGAATACCTCTCGCATAGTTGTCACACCATCTATAACCTACTTCCCAGCCGATTATTGCGATACAGTATTTCTACCGAAATAAGTATGGCTGAAAAAAGGGTATAATACACCCTTGTAGGTTATTTTGATATTAAGATAGTGTGACGCATTTATTATAGCATATTTCTTTGTGTTTTTCAATACAAAAATAATATTTGTTTGCATATTTGCTTGTATGGTTTGTATTTTTTGAATTAGATTGATAAATATATCGAAAACATTAAAAGCATTTAAATAGAAAACGAGCAAGAGTAAGGAAAAAATCCTATTCTTGCCCGTTAATTTTATTATGTTTTCGTGATTGGTAAATTATTTGATAATGAATTTGTTGAAGCTCTTCTTACCTCTCTTGATAAGAACACCCGCGGTGAGCTGGTCCTTGGTTACGGTTGCCTTAACGTCACAAACCTTTTCGCCGTCGAGAGAAACACCGCCCTGCTCAATTGCGCGTCTGCCCTCGGAGCGCGAGGGAACCATCTTGCCGAGGCAGAGAAGAGAAATCACGTCTATAGCGCCGTCAACGAGGCTTGCTTCCTCAACCTCAACGGAAGGAGTAAGAGCACTGCCACCCGAAACGAAGAGCGCGAGAGATGCTTCCTGCGCCTTTGTAGCCTCTTCTTCGCCGTGGATAAGCTTTGTAAGCTCGAAAGCAAGGATTTCCTTTGCGGTATTGAGCTGCGCGCCTTCCCAAGTATCCATCTTGTCAATCTCTTCAAGAGGAAGGAATGTGAGCATTCTGATGCACTTAAGAACGTCTTTATCTCCAACGTTTCTCCAGTACTGATAGAAATCGTAGGGAGGAGTCTTTTCGGGGTCGAGCCAAACTGCGCCGTTTGCGGTTTTACCCATCTTCTTTCCTTCGGAGTTGAGAAGAAGAGTGATAGTCATAGCGTAAGCATCCTTGCCAAGCTTTCTTCTGATAAGCTCTGTTCCGTAAAGCATATTAGACCACTGATCGTCACCGCCGAACTGCATATTACAGTTGTAATTTTTGTAGAGGTGATAGAAGTCATAGCTCTGCATTATCATATAGTTGAATTCGAGGAAGGAAAGTCCTTTTTCCATTCTCTGCTTGTAGCATTCTGCGGTAAGCATTCTGTTAACCGAGAAGCAAGCTCCAACGTCACGAAGAAGCTCAATATAGTTGAGGCCGAGAAGCCAATCGGCATTATTTACCATAATAGCCTTGTCTTCACCAAATTCGATGAACTTTTCCATCTGCTTCTTAAAGCAGTCGCAGTTATGCTGAATTGTCTCGGGAGTCATCATAGAACGCATATCGCTTCTTCCAGAGGGGTCGCCGATATATCCCGTACCTCCACCGATAAGAACGATGGGCTTATTTCCCGCCATCTGGAGTCTTTTCATAAGGCAAAGAGCCATGAAGTGACCAACGTGAAGGCTGTCTGCAGTCGGGTCGAATCCAATGTAGAAGGTAGCCTTTCCGTTGTTTACGAGCTCCTTGATTTCACTTTCGTCGGTTACCTGGGCAATAAGACCTCTGGCAACGAGTTCGTCATAAATTTTCATTGTGTGTCCTTTCGCTAAATCCCAAGGAAGTACCCATCGTAAGCTACGGTGAAGGGAAGCTCCGAAAGAGCCTCGCGTATTTCATCGTGAGTTGGATTTTTCTTTCCCGAGGGAATGTGTGATAATATGAATTTTGTGCTTTCTGTTGCGATACCCGACGCAGTCAGAATATCCTTTACCGTAAGCACGGATTGTAAATTATTGTGATAAGCGGATTCGGACGAGTAATCCGAAAGTCCGAGCGCAAAATCGAGAACGGCAACGTCAAGCTGTATCTCCTTCAAGACTCTAAATGCTCCCGCATCAATAAACGCTCCGTCAATTCCGTAGAATATCGTTTTACCTTGCGATTCTATAAGGAAATTAAGCGGCGTTTCATCGGGGTTGTCCGTCGCGTGATTTGCGGGGAGCGCGAGAACCGAAAAAGCACCGATTTTATGCAGTGAAAACGGATTTATCTCTACAAACTCAACGTTTTCTATAGCGCGAAGCTCGTCTTTGAGCGCACCGGTTGCATAAACGCGAATTTTGGTTCTTTTTGCGAGACCTTCAATAGCTGAAACTGAGAAGCTGTCAAGATGCGAATGCGTTATAAAAACGTCATTAACACTGTCAAGAATACCCGAAAGCATAAAGCTTTCAACAAATTCGAAAATATCCTCCGATGGATCGATGATGATTTTTTCGTCTATAAGAAGAGTGGAAAATCTTCTGTAATCCTTGGATAATTTATTGCGGATTCTCGCAGCGCCAAGACCGCCCGTACCAAAAAATCTTAAGCTGATCAAATCTTCTTAATGGAGTAAACTGTGGAGTGAGTATAAACCTCGCCCTTTTCGTAGAATCCGATTCCGTGATTGATGCAGTCAGGCTCCGTCTGTGTTTCAAGGCAGAATGCGCCGTGGAATACCTGCTTGGTATTGTTTCTGAAAGCAGGTCCGTTTCCGAGGAAGTTACCGATATAGAACTGAACGCCGGGCTGATCGGTATAAACGTTCATCTGAAGCTTCTTGCCCTTAACCTCTGCGATAAGGTCAAGCTCCTTGCCAACAACAGTCTCTTTAACCTTGGGAGAGAGAATGAAGTTGTGGTCATAACCGATGAAGTCCTTTCCGCAACGCTCGCCGATGGTGTGAGGAGTGGTGAAGTCGAAGGGAGTACCAACAACGCTGGGTCTTACTCCGTTGGGGATAAGATTTGCGTCAACATCTGTATATGTATCTGCATAGATAACCGCAACGTGATCCTCGATAGTTCCGCCGAATCCGTCAAGGTTGAAGTATGCGTGGTTTGTAAGAGCGATGGGAGTTTTGCCGTCGGGAATTGCAACGTAGTCGATAAGAAGAGATGTGCCCTCGAGCTTATAAGTAACCTTAACGTCAAGAGCTGCGGGGAAGCCTTCCTCGCCGTCTATCGAGTGATATTCAAGAGTTATGGAGTTCTCAGTGTAATCGGTAACGGTCCAAACCTTGTGGTCAAATCCGTCGCCACCGTGCAAGCAGCATACGCCGTGATCGTTCTTGGGAAGAGTATAGGTCTTGCCGTCCATAGTGAACTCACCGTTTGCAACTCTGTTTGCAACTCTTCCGATGATTGCGCCCTGATGAGAGCCTTCATTAAGATATGTTTCGAGAGTATCGAAACCGCCTACGATGTCAGTTCCGAAAACTTCAAAGTTAACGATAGTCGCGCCTCTTGTCATAATGTTTACAAGCGCATCGTCATTTTTGAGAGAATAAATGTAAATTTCTTCGCCGGTGGGAAGAGAGCCAAAATATTTCTTTTCCATAATTTTAAAACCCTTTCTTTTAAAGAATATATTAATACGAATAATAGCATACCACAAATTTTCAAAAAAGTAAATAGAAAAGCGCGAACTTGTTGACAAAAAAATAAAACTGTGATAAAATTACATAGTAATTTGAAGAAAACGCGCGATTTTGAGTTGTCCCGATGGGTGTACGCGCGTATTTTTGGCAAAAAAACGCATTCGAGTCGGTATTATAGCCTTCGGCTCTTTTGATTGGAGAAATAAATGAATAAGGTAACAATTGTAATAAACGGCAGAGGCGGTGTCGGTAAGGATACTCTTTGCAATCTTGCCGCAAAGCATTTCAAGGTTAAGAATATTTCCACCATAACGCCTATCAAGGATTTGGCGAGAGAAGCAGGCTGGGACGGAAGAAAGGATGATCGCTCGCGCAAGTTTTTAGCCGACCTTAAGGAGCTTTGCGCAACCTATAACGATTATCCGACAAACTGGGCAAAGGCGCAGTACGAAAGCTTTCTTGAATCGGACGATGAAATTCTTTTCGTTCATATCCGCGAACCTCACGAAATAGTTAAATACGTTAATGCAACGGGCGGAAAAGCAAAAACTCTGCTCGTAAGAGGCGGCGCAAGAATGAGAAAATCCATCTACGGAAATGCCGCTGATGACGGAGTAGAGAACTATTATTACGATTACTACTTCGATAACGACAAAGGCTTCAAGGAAGCCGAGGAAGGCTTTACCGAGCTTATGAGAAGAGTGCTCGAGGAAGAAGACGTAGCGAAGTAGAGCTCATTTGCAGGCGCTGTGCCGCAAATAAGAGCAGAATCCGCTTTTTAAATGCGAAATCGGTAGTAAAAATGATAAATAGAAATTTCTTGGGAGATGTTTTACCTGATTTTTAGGGCATCTTACAGTAGAAATCGGTAAATAAACTATGAAAAAGAATCATACGAGATTGATGTGCATATCGGGAATATTTTCTGCGTTGGTTTTTGTAATAACCGCGTATTTGCATATCCCCACGACTAACGGATACGTGCATTGCGGTGATGGCTTTATTTTCATCGCAGCGTGCATACTTCCGATGCCGTATTCCATAATGGTTGGAGTTTTTGGCGCAATGCTTGCAGATTTGCTTACGGGATTTGCAATTTGGGCTCCGGGCTCAATGATAATTAAGGGCTTATTAGCTCTTCTTTTCACCTGTAAGTCGAATAAAATTATAACGAAAAGAAACCTCGCTATGCTTTTGCCTGCGGCATTGATTTCTGCGGCGGGTTACTGTCTTTACGAGGCTTTGATTACAGGCAGCTTCATAGCTGCGCTGGCGGGTATTCCGGCTTCTCTTGTTCAAGCGTTAGCAAGTAGCGTAGTGTTTGTTGCGCTGGGGGCGGCAATGGATAAATATAACCTCAAGAAAAAGATGTTCGAGGGCTAAATCAATGATGACAATAACTTATGAGGGCAGAAACTCGATATATGTAAATATAACGAACAGGTGCCCGTGTAACTGCGTGTTCTGTTTAAGGCATAACAAGGATCACGTTTTTAACGCCGACTCGCTTTGGCTTGAAAGAGAACCGACGGTGAAAGAAATTTGTGATAGTATAGATGCCTGGGATTTGGAAAAATACGATGAGATTGTATTTTGCGGTTACGGAGAACCTACGGAGAGGTTAGATGATCTTTTGCAAGTCGCATCTTGTGTTAAATCAAACGGCAAAACGAAGATACGCATTAATACAAACGGCCTTTCGGATTTAATAAACGGAGAGAAAACCGCTCAAAAGCTGAAAGGATTGATTGATACCGTTTCAATCAGCTTGAATGCGACCGACAAGAAAAAATATTTCGAAATGGTTCGTCCGAAATTCGGTATTGACTCCTATGATGCAATGTTAAGCTTCGCGAAGGATTGTACGGAATATGTTCCGGAGGTTGTTATGACTGTTGTTGACGTTGTGACGAGTAAAGAAGAACAAGATAAAAGCCGCGAAATTTGCGAGTCCATCGGTGTAACGCTCCGTGTTCGTCCTTATGAGGAAAATTGATAACTCTTGAAGTGAACGCGCTTTTATGTGAATAATACATTTAACGAGGGGACTGTCGCATTATGGCAGAACCGAATAAAAAGGCAGAAGCGTTAAACCGCGCTCCTGCCTTTTCCATATGAAAATTGAAATGATTTGGCGTACTTTGACGTGCTAAGCCGCCGTTACGTTTTTAATATTTGTCTTTCATCTGTCTTTCAATAACTCTGTTCGCATCGCGTTTTGCTATATCATCACGCTTGTCATAGAGCTTTTTACCCTTGCAAAGACCGAGCGCCATTTTGACGTAAGAGCCTTTGAAGTAAAGAGAGAGGGGAACGAGGGTGTATCCCTCGCGAGAGACGAGTCCCGCAAGTCGCATTATCTCGCGCTTGTGCATAAGGAGCTTCTTCGGGCGAAGAGGGTCCTTGTTGAATATATTGCCCTGCTCGTAGGGGCTTATATGTACGCCAAGGGCAAAAAGCTCGCCCTTGTCAATTTCGCAATAAGAATCCTTGAGGTTAACGCCTCCCGCGCGAAGAGATTTAACCTCCGTGCCAAATAGCTCAACGCCTGCCTCAAAGCTTTCGATAACGAAATAATCGTGTCTTGCTTTTCTGTTTTCAGCAATTATTTTGGTTTGAATTTTTTCGCTCATAGCTTCTCCGTAGTTAATACCGTTAGTAATATAATGATTATATAACTATTTTATCATAATTTTTTCCTTAAATCAACAGTTTTTGGAAAAAACGTTTTTTCACTTTAAAACGGCGCGAAAGCATGAAATGAGCGCCGAGATTGCGATAGGAAATCCACCTTGCCGATACTTGATGCATTCATTTTTATCCTTTTCTCTTTTCTTGAAAAAGCGCTTGTTAAATCGAAGAAAAAGTGATTTTACTTCCGCTTTTTGAAAATCTCGGAGGTAGCTTCAAGCAGCTTGAACTTAACACGGTACCTATCGTTCGATATTAAATTCTGCTCTTCACCGCTGTAATAAGGCTCGCTTGCAAGCGCGGCATCAAGGCACATTGGCGGGTACATAACGCACCACCAGTTTTGTCCCTCGCCTTGTCCTAACGTAATTTTCAATGATAAATAATTTCCTGCAGGCAGAATAAAGCGCGAATATTCGCGTGTGTTGTACCATTCTGTTACAAGCTCCGCCTTTGCAGAATATTCGTATCCCATATCTCGAATCCATTCGTTGCAGTCGGCTTCAATCATTTCGGTAAGCGCCATAATATTGCTTTTCGCATCGTTAAGACTGGCGCTTTTTTGCATTATGTAGCCGTATTTTGAGAGAATTTTATCTCTGATTTCGAGCTTTAACGTTTGATCGTTAACACTGTCCGAGGGAGCAAGAATATGCAATCTGAGCGTATCGTCGTATATAGCCGCCTCAGCTTCCGTGGGTACGAAAACGATACATAATGTGCATAAAAGTATGCAAATTGCGGGTAATAATGTTTTTTTCATAGTCAAATCCTTTTTTAAACACTTTCGTCGCGTCAAGGCGCGCAAAAATACTATTGACGCATTTTCCCTTACTTATTCAAAGCGCAGAAAAAACGCAAGATTTTTTATAAAACTTTTCTTGTCTTCTTGATTTTTTTCGAAAAAAGGTGTAAGATAGATGTGCTAATAAAACTTAAGGAAAATAACTATGGATAATAAGAAAGTGTGCCTTATACACGCGGGCGGAACTATCGGAATGACCAGAAGTGAGCGCGGATACGTTCCAAAAAGCGGTTACTTAAAGCAGAGGCTTGAAGCGATAGCCGACCTTTACGTTAACGGTATGCCCGATTTTGATTTATATGAAATGTCACCGCTTCTCGATTCATCGAATATGTCGGTGAACGAGTGGAACAGGATAGGAAGTGTCATAGCGGAGCGTTACGAGAAGTATGACGGCTTCGTGGTTCTTCACGGAACCGATACGATGGCTTATACCGCTTCATCACTCTCGTTTATGCTTGAAAATTTGGATAAGCCCGTAATTATAACGGGCTCTCAGATTCCGCTTTGCGAAATAAGAAGCGACGGCAGAGATAATCTTATAACCTCAATGATAATTGCGGCGGAAGGCAACGTAAGAGAGGTTTGCCTCTATTTCGGCGGCAGACTTCTTCGCGGAAACCGCGCTACCAAAATGTCTGCTGACGGACTTATGGCTTTTGATTCTCCAAACTTCCCAAAACTTGCAGAGGCGGGAATTAATATAAGATACTATGCCGCATCGGTTAAGAAAAAGCCGAGCGAGCCCTTTAATTTTGTGCCTTTTTCGGAGGTTCCGATTGGCGTTCTTAAGGTCTTCCCGGGAATTAATTTCAGTCTTTTCGATGCCGTTATGACCGAGAAGCTTAAGGGCGTTGTTCTTGAAACGTTCGGCGCGGGAAATATTCCCGGTGACGGAAATGCGCTTCTTCCCATAATACGCGCCGCATTTGCCGCAGGCGCGGTAATAACCGTATGCTCGCAGTGTCCCGAAGGAACCGTTTCCCTCGGAGCTTACGCGGCAAGCGCGGAGCTTCTTTCCGCAGGCGCTGTCAGTGGATTTGATATGACGACCGAAGCAGCGGTAGCAAAGCTTTATTATCTTTTCAGTAAGGGATATTCGGTTGATGAAATTAAGGCAAAAATGGAAGTAAATATAGCGGGAGAGCTTAGTAGCTCGCGAAGCTCGCTGTGATTTTTGGCGAAGCCGAAGTGATGTTGCTCGTATTGGCGAGCAGTGATGTTTTGGCGAAGCCGAAGTGATGTTTTGGCATAGCCGAAGTTTTGATGAGGAGCTTGTTGAGATGCTCGAGATATTTGAAGAAGCTATTGAGAGGCTTGAAGAGAAGTATATTTCCGTATGGGAAGATATTTGTAATATAGAGAGTCAGACGGCTGATAAGGCCGGAGTTGATGCGGTTGGTCGGTATATTGCCGATTTTGCCGAAGGACTTGGCTTTAAGGCAGAGATTTGTGAAATGGAAAAAGCGGGCAACGTTGTTATCATTACGATGAATGAAAATTCAACCGCTATGCCTTTTTCACTTTCGGGACACATGGATACCGTGCATCCGAAGGGACTTTTCGGCTATCCGCCCGTGAAAATTAAGGACGGAAAAATCTACGGTCCCGGAGTTGTTGATTGCAAGGGCGGAATAGTTGCTGCGCTCTACGCGATGGATGTGTTGCATAGCTGCGGATTTTCCACTCGTCCCATAATGCTTCTTTTGCAGTCCGACGAGGAGAGCGGAAGCTCCCAAAGCAACAAGGAAACAATAAGTTATATATGTGAGCGCGCGAAAGATTCTATAGGATTCCTTAATCTTGAAGGATTTTCAAGCGATGAATACTGCTGCATTCAAAGGAAGGGAATCGTTACCTATAAATTTACCGTAACAGGTATTGAGGCGCACTCATCGAAATGTGCGACGCAAGGCGCTAACGCAATACTTGACGCCGCTTTGAAAATAGTAGAAATCGAAAAAATCAAGGATGATGCGGGGCTGACCTGCAGTACGGGTACGATACAAGGCGGTTCGGTGCCGAATACCGTCGCAGGTTCGTGCGAATTTAAGGTAAACGTTAGATTTGTAACCGCAGAGCAACGGAAATGGATAGATAATTATTTCAAGGAACTTGCGGCTACGGAGCACGTTAAGGGCTGTAAATGCGAGGTAGATGTGATAAGCTCAAGACTTGCTATGGAATATTCCGAGACTAACGTGAAATTCCTCGAAAAAGTCAATGTGGCGCTCGAAAAGGAAGGAATCAAAACGATGAAGGGCGCTTTCAGAAAGGGTGGCTCGGATGCCGCGGAAATCACGTCGGTTGGCATTCCTTGTATTGATTGCCTCGGAGTTTCGGGCGGTGAGATTCACTCTGCGCGTGAGTTTGCAAATATAGACTCGCTCAAATTTTCAACTCGGAGAATTGTCGCAATTATAACGAACGTTGAATAACGTAAAAACAAAATAAAAAAACGGTTCTTTTTTGCAACCGCTATAACGAAAAACTAAAAAACCGAAAAAAATTTAAGTTTAAATCTAAAACAAATACCTAACAACAAAACACAAAAAAGTAAAGACAATAAAAGACATAAAAAAGGGCTGAATCGACGATTCAGCCCTTTACAGCGCTATGTGGGAATGATTAATAAGCAAATCTATATAAATTGCGAATTAATCGGATTTTTTCGGCTTTAATTATGCCTTGTTAGCAGAGCCGAAGAGCTCGATCTTTTCCTTAACGGTAGCCTTGATAGCCTCAACGCCGGGAGCGAGAAGCTTTCTGGGGTCGAAGCCCTTACCGGAGAGATCCTTGCCCTCTTCAACGTACTTACGGGTAGCAGCAGCGAAAGCAAGCTGGCACTCTGTGTTAACGTTGATCTTGGAAACACCGAGAGAAATTGCGGTCTTAATCATATCTGCGGGAATACCTGTACCGCCGTGAAGAACGAGAGGCATATCTGCTCCAACCTCGTTGCTGATAGCTTCGAGAACGTCGAAACGAAGTCCTGCCCAGTTTTCGGGATACTTACCGTGGATATTACCGATACCTGCAGCGAGCATGGTAACGCCGAGACCAGCGATCATCTTGCATTCCTTGGGATCTGCAACCTCACCGCTTCCAACAACGCCGTCTTCTTCGCCGCCGATAGCTCCAACCTCAGCCTCGAGAGAAAGTCCCTTTGCGTTACAAACCTCTACGAGCTCCTTGGTCTTTGCGATATTTTCATCAATGGGATAGTGCGAACCGTCGAACATAACGGAAGAGAAGCCTGCCTCGATGCACTTGTAAGCGCCCTCGTAGCTTCCGTGGTCAAGGTGAAGAGCAACGGGAACAGTGATACCGAGTCCCTTGATCATACCGTTAACCATTCCAACGATGGTTTCGTAGCCGCACATATATTTGCCCGCGCCCTCGGAAACACCGAGAATAACGGGGGATTTCATCTCCTCAGCGGTGAGCAAGATAGCTTTAGCCCATTCAAGATTGTTGATATTGAACTGGCCTACAGCGTAGTGACCTGCTCTTGCTTTGGTGAGCATTTCTTTTGCGGAAACTAACATAATAAAACTCCTTCGAAATTTTTAATACAAACTATTATACTACATTGTTTTACAAAAATCAATACTTATTTCAAAAAATCCTCTCTCATCGGAGTGAAAATATCGAGCAAAACGCCTTTTTTAGTGCAAACTACACCGTGAGGAAGGTTTGGAAGGGTGTAATATGTATCTCCCTTGGTTATAGTTTTCGTTTCGTCGCCTATCGTTGCGAGAAACTCTCCCTCAAGTACGTAGCTTATCTGCGTATGCGGATGAGTGTGCATAGCGCCAACAGCGCCTTCCTCAAAATAAACCTCAACCGCCATCATATCCTTATCGTGAGCGAGGACCTTTCTTTTAAGTCCGTTGCCAAGCTCTGTAAATTCTATATCAGAACCAAAAGTAAACATAAGATTCTCCTTTTTTCTTCTATTTTAACATATCGGTGGCAGCTTTGCAAGGGAAAAATGCTATCGAAAGCGAAAAAATAAGTTTGTCACGTAATTCGATGAATTTCTTCAGCGAATAAGCCTCAAATGTTAAAAGCACGCGATTTTTTCTTCGTTCATAGTGCGCATTGGCACATAAATATAAAATTAAGAAGAAAATATCCGTAAATCTTAAAAAACCACTTGAAATTTTCATCGGTTTGGTGTAGAATGTAATGTATAGTAAATTTAGCCTAAATCAATTAAGGAGAAATAAAATGATTGACATTAAATTTTTGAGAGAAAATCCCGACGCAGTTCGTGAGAACATAAAGAAGAAGTTCCAGGATTCAAAGCTCCCCCTCGTAGATGAGGTTATAGCTCTTGACGAGGAGCTTCGCGCATCCAAAAAGCGCGCAGACGACCTTCGTGCAAACAGAAACAAGGTTTCCAAGTGCATCGGCGCTCTTATGGGGCAGAAGAAATTTGCCGAGGCAGAAGAGGCAAAGAAGCTCGTAGCAGAGCAGGCGGCAGAGCTTGCAGAGCTTGAAGCGAAGGAAACAGAGCTTAACGAGAAGGTTCAGAATATAATGATGATCATTCCCAATATCATCGACCCCACAGTTCCGATTGGTAAGGACGATAGCGAGAACGTAGAAGTTCAGCGTTATGGAGAGCCCGTTGTTCCCGAGTTTGAAGTTCCTTATCACACCGAGATTATGGAAAGATTCGCGGGAATCGACCTCGATAGCGCAAGACGCGTTGCAGGAAACGGCTTCTACTACCTTATGGGTGATATAGCAAGACTTCACTCCGCAGTTATCTCTTACGCAAGAGATTTCATGATTGACCGCGGATTTACCTATTGCATTCCTCCTTATATGATTCGCGCAGGCGTTGTAACCGGCGTTATGTCCTTCGCGGAGATGGATGCGATGATGTATAAGATTGAAGGCGAGGACCTTTATCTTATCGGAACGAGTGAGCATTCCATGATCGGTAAGTTTATCGACCAGATTATCCCCGAGCCCGAGCTTCCCCATACCCTTACGTCGTATTCTCCTTGCTTCAGAAAAGAGAAGGGCGCGCACGGAATTGAGGAAAGAGGCGTATATAGAATCCACCAGTTCGAGAAGCAGGAAATGATAGTTGTTTGTAAGCCCGAGGAGTCACCCGTATGGTTTGACAAGCTTTGGCAGAACACCGTTGACCTCTTCAGAACTCTCGATATTCCCGTAAGAACTCTTGAGTGCTGCTCGGGTGACCTTGCAGACCTTAAGGTTAAGTCCATTGACGTTGAGGCTTGGTCTCCCAGACAGAAGAAGTACTTCGAGGTAGGCTCTTGCTCCAACCTCGGCGACGCGCAGGCAAGACGTCTTAAGATAAGAGTTAAGGGCGCAGACGGAAAAATCTATCTTGCTCACACTCTTAACAACACCGTTGTTGCTCCCCCTCGTATGCTTATCGCATTCCTTGAAAACAACCTCAATGATGACGGCAGCGTAAACATTCCCGTAGCATTGAGAGCTTATATGGGCGGTAAGGAAAAGATTCTTCCTAAGGCATAAAAAATGAATAAATATGCAATAATTATTGCCGGTCCTTCGGGCGCGGGCAAAACTACCATAGCCGATAGATTGATACTTGAGCTTGGCAATCTTGAAATGAGCCGTTCTGCCACAACGCGCGCAAAACGCGGTGACGGCAGGGATGACGAATATATTTATTTAGATAAAACCGAGTTTTTGCAGGCTATTGAAAACGGTGATATGCTTGAATATACCGACTACGGCGGAAACTTTTACGGTACTCGCAAGGCGGAGTTTGAGCGTATATGGGGTATGAATAAAAACCCGATTTTAGTGCTTGATTATAACGGAGTAGCATCCTTAAAATCGAGGCTTGATATTCCTGTTTTTGCAATATACGTTTATACTTCTCTTAAGGAAGCTGAGCAAAGACTCCTAAAAAGAGATGCCGTAAGCGCTCCGAGCGAAAAGCAGAGAGAAACCTTCCTTAAGCGCCTGAGGGCAAACGTTGACGATTTTTCGAAGCTTGGTGAATTTTCATTGCTCTTTGATTTTTACGTTGAGAATGCAGACATTTCGGCGTGCGTCAGTGAAGTTAGAAGCGCGCTCTCTTACTTGATGAACGGTAGCGCGGTTATGACCGAAGAGGAAAAACGCGCCGTTACCGATAAATTCAAGGCGGAAGCGGAAGCGTTCGTTAAGCGACAATAGTGAGAATACAAATTTAAATATGGCAGAAGGGGCTGTCGCATTTAGGCAGAACCAAACAAAAAATATTGGAGGTATTGATTTTTC
>JAZRDI010000074.1:0-54411 GCA_045660185.1 Eubacteriales bacterium
AAATTCTTCGTTTTGATTATATTTTTTTGTTTTATCCTCGTTTCCTCGCTCAGCGTACCTTTGTACGCTTCTCGCTCGTCAGCCAAGGATTTCTGCTCTAAATTCGTTCGCCCCCGAGGGTCTGTCTCATTAAGAATTCGCTAAATCTACATTTCTTGCTCCATTTTCTTCGTTTTGGCATTGATTTTATTGAATTCTTAATGAGACAGCCACATCTTTTTTGCGTGCACTTCCGCGTTTTCTTAAGCCGGTTAGATATGGCGTTATCATAACGGTGAATGACTTGTTTACTATTCGTCATATAGCAAATGACTCGCTTATACGCTACTGCAATACCCAAAAAACGACATATTTATACGTTTTCTTGTCTATTGTAAAAAAACTTTAAATTTTCGAAAAATGTGATTTATGAAAAATGCACAAAGTCGAAGCTATGGGACAATTCAAAAGCAGCAAGTAATTGTTCAAAATTCACATTATTTATTTATTATTTTAAAAAAAAATAAATTTGGTCTGTTTTTAGTTTAAATTTGTGTATTGAAAACAGTTAGGACATATTATATAATATAGTTGGTAGACGCTGAATGTTATAGTATGTTAACATTAGATAGTAAAGCCTGCGAACGAAGGTTTATCTTCGGAGAAAATAGTTCTTTTATTGAAAAAATATCACCGTAACCAACGCTCTTGTTTTTTGCTTTACGGTTGTTAAAAAGTTAGCGAAAAATCCAACATTTGATTGAAATTTACTTGATTTTTAATCACAGATTTTGTTAACATTTAAGTGTGAATAAGCGGTGTGCATATATTTTATATTTTTTTGCACACATCTTATTTAAAAAACGCCAACGGTATGATATACTATTTTGGCAGCGATTAAAATATTTAAAGGAGCGGAGAAAATGAAAAAACGATCTAAATTATTGCTTGGTGTGCTTTCGTTTATTTTGCTTTTTGCGACGGCTGTTATACTGGTCGGAGCAAATGACGGTCAAAAAACGATGGTCGCTATGGCAAACGGCAAGGAGTACGCGACGTTTGAGGAGGCGTTTGAGGCTATCGTCGATACGGGCGGAAAGATTACCTTGCTTTCGAACGCGTATATTGATTACGAATACCGCGTATCGTCAAGCATTGAGATTGACCTTGCAGGATATACGATAAACGCCGAAGACGGAGGCTTCGTTACCGAGAGAAATACGGTACTCACGATTACGGGAGGGGGAACTGTTAATGCAGACTACACATTCCTGAAAAGTACCGTACCCGATAAAAAATCCACGGAAATCAACGTAATAGGCGGAAAAGCTCCTATTTATATTTATTTCAAGCCGAGCTCTAATGTTCCGTTGGTTGACGTATATAACGCCGACTGTAACTTTGAGAACGTTGAAATAAGAAGCTACGGCGTGGCATCGGGTCAAACCGTGTTCACTACTGCGGATGCAACTGCAGCGCAGGGAACGATGACCTTTAAAAACGTAAATATCGTTGGCGAGAACCACCTCGCTCAGCAGTCTTCGGTTATTAAGCTTCGCGGCTCGACTCTCTATAAGTTCTATAATACGAGCATCATTTCCAATACTGCGGTATTCTCGGTAAATACCAAGACTACAAGCACCATAGTTGAAGCAGAAAATTCGCAGTTTATCACCAAAACCACCTCGTATACCGATAATGCAGACGAAACGGGTACTATAGGTGTTTACGGTGAATATTGCGGAAAGATGTACTTTAAGAATTCGCTCGTTGAGGGCGGATACCGTCCCATACTTCTTAAGGGAAATGAAACGAGCTTGATTCACTTTGACGAGGGCTCTGTTCTCAAATACACCGCATCAAGATCGAGCGCTTACATAAGAACTTGTAACGTGAGATTTACGGGTGGATCTGCGATGGTATCGGGCATAGCAATGGGCTCGCTCTCCGATACAAGCGGATACGTTTCCATGATTGATATTGAGCCCGGCACGAGAATGTCTTACTATATGTACAAAGCGATAACAGCGAAGGATCATCCCGAGCTTCGCGTTGTCAGTGTTGTTGGGGGATCGTACGTATATGAGAGATTAAACTACGGTACCGACAAATGCAATTACGATATTATCTACGATCCCGTTGGAAATCCCGACATTCCCTACGTATTGGTTGATAAGTACGAAAGAGAAGCTAACGGAGCTATCAAGCTTGACGGCGACGGAAATAAGGTCTTGAATACCTACTCAAGCGTAGAAATAGGCGACATTCTTCATTACTCCACAGGAGTTGCTCTTCCCGAGGGACTTATCAGATCAAATCAGTCCTATCAGATAGTAATGGATAACAACCAGGAGTTCCCGATTAAGGAGTACTTAACCTGGAATAAGGCTACCGGCTCTTTATACGGATATAATTACTGCGGCAACGGCGCATTGAAATTCGAGGGCGGAAATACCAACTCGCAAAACTCCGTATGCTTGGTTAACAACTCGGTTAAATACAATTACGCTCCCGTAATGATATTCGAGGTTGACATTGCAACCGATTCCGAGCTTGGATTTTCCGACGGCACGCTTAACGTTAACGTAAGAAATGCATCGGGCGGCAACGGCGGAAGCAATGGCGCGAAAATCCAAATTGAGAACGGATATGCATATCCTTCCGCAATGACTGTTCCCGAGGGCAAGGAAGACGTAAAATACGAGCTTGACAAAGACGGCTGGAACCGTATTACGATAATCTTCTATACCGATACGTCTATCACCGACGCTCAGTTGACCGCGCCAAGCGGTAAGGCTTACTACTACATCAACGGCGAGTTCGTTGGTGAAACCGTAGCATATAAGAAGGATGCAGGCTTCGTTTACGGTATCCGTTACGACTCTAACTCAGACACTCTTAAGGGTTCTTCAATCCTCTTCGATAACGTTATTACGAGAAAATACGATAACTATCTCACCGAGGGCGAAAGCCTTGAAAACACCAACCCCGAGGCTTATCTCCGCAATGGCGGTATGCCTGAAGATTTACCCGTTGGAGTGATGGGAACCTACTTCACCGCAGGTAAGAGATACGATAATTTTGATGACGCTTTGGCGGCTGCTGAAAAGTTTGGATCGTTCGTAACTCTTATGGGAGACGTAACAGCGCCCGTAAAGGTAAGCAAGCCTTGCGTTATTTACGCCAACGGATACAAAATGACTCTTACAGAGGATTCCATAGGCGCGAGAGTGGCTCTTAATCCCGACGGAAGTAATTATGCTTACACATTTAGCCCCTTATTCAACGATTTGAGCGCTGCTTATCAGTGGTTTATCGGTGACGTTAACAGCGTCGAGGATTTAATGAATCCCGATATGTACCTTACCACAGCGGTGGCTCTCGGAGAAATTCCCAAGTATATGGGCTCTCCCTTCGTCGTTGAAGAGAAATATTATATCGGCTGCGACGATATTTACGATTACGCTCATATAGGCTGGTCGAGCGAAATCGGCGCAAGCATTCCCGATGAATTACTTCCCTTGAGTCTTTCGGACGCTATAAACCATAGAGAAGTACCGATAAAGCTATTTCCCGTATTCGGATACGAAAAGCGTGATTCGGGATATACCTGGGTAGTAACCGACGAAAACGGCAATCTTGCTTACAATGCATCGGGCGCAATCCGCGCAGGTAAGGTTAGCGGAACTCAATATTCGAGCTTCTGGAAGAACACGGTAAAGCTTGGAACGGGCGAAACCTTTAACCTCTTCGCAGACCTTTCGATAGCATCGGGCATCAGCTTTGAAGCCGCTGCCGATACCTCGAAGCCCTATAACTTCAACTTAAACGGACATACCCTGAGCGTAGATGCGAACAAGCAGAACTACGGCTACGGAAACAGAATCGAGGGTGTGTTCGGAGTATCTAACAATTGCACGCTTAACGTTTACTCTGCATATAGCGGAGCAGAGATAACCTCAATAGGCTACAATAAGATAAACACAACCTTCAGCGCAACTCCCGACCCCGATACAGTTGACCACAGTAAGAACGATTACTCGCTTACGGGCGGCGTTATCTTCAGAGTCAACGCGGAAAACGCAAGCCTTAACGTAGGTAGCGTCAACGTCGGCGGCGTTGATTATAGCGGCTCTAACCTCAGCGTTAAGGGCGACTGCCTTGCTTGGATGGTTGACGGTGATAATTCAAACATCACCATAGACGGAATAAACTACGTAAGAACGACGAGTAAATATAATGCAGTTCTTTTGACCCGCGATACCAACGGTACGGTTACCGTTAAGAATTCAACGGTTATTCTTGCCGCAGGCGGCGCGCTTCTCGGTAACTTGGCAGAGGGCGACGGCGCATCTGCTTCCATTGAGGTTAAGGATTCCGTAATCCTTATGGCAAGAAACGGCGATAACGCAGTTTACAGAAACAAGGGTCTTAACAGTATTTTGATAGAAAATTGCGTAACGAACGCAACTCTTAATGCAGGCGACAATGCAGTAGCGGGAATAGGAACCGTAGCTTATAGCTCCACCTTCACCGCGGCGGCAGGCGCAGTTAATACAAAAGCAAGCATTCCCATGACTCTCGAAGGACTTACCGAAGAGGGCGTGCTTAAGGTTTACGCTTACAATACCTCGAAGATGTACGATGATTTCTCCACAGTGGACTTCACAGTGCTCGGACAAGGCGATAAGGGCGTAGCAAGTCTTAAGCTTCCCACACTTACGGTAAAAACTCTCGGAGAAGAGGATGCGGTTAAATTCACGTTTATGGGACTCGGAGAAAACGGGGCGCAGGTATTCTATTACAATCCCGGCACTCCCACCGATTCCGCTCCCGAGATAGAATCGTACAAGCTTAACTACGTAGAGCTTGTTCACAACGGCAAATTCAACGTTTCAGTACCCGAAATAGCAAACGAGAGTATCGTATTCGTTCCGAGCTATACTATGAAGTCGATTCTCGTAGGACTTAAGACGAGCGTAACTCTTTATACGGATTTCGTATTCAATCTTTACGTTCCTTCGGAGTATATGACTGCTATAGGAAATATTCTTTACGGCGGAAAGGCGCTTGAGTATGCCGAGGTTGAGATTGACGGAGCGTCTTATGCCAAGTTAAGCCTTCTCATGCTTCCGAAAAACGCGGCAGAAGATATTAAATTCACTCTTGAAATTACCGATTCGGGATATACCGGAACTACGGAAGTTGTTACCTCCGTTTCAGACTATGCCGAAGAGGTTATGAAGGATGCAGAAAAATATGCTGAAGCAGAAAAGAAGCTTGCATACGCGATGCTCGTTTATGCAAACGAGGCGGCTATTTATCATAAGGGCGTAGCAAACGAAAAATTTGCGGCTCTTATCGAGGAGTATTATTATATTAATGATAGAAGCGATGTTCTCCCGCCCTCGCTTGACGGCGCGGAATACGTAGACGTAAGAACGATTGCAGTAGCTGACGTTGATGCGCTCAGCGAGGTGTTCTTGGGCGTTAAGGTAAGACTTTCATCCACACCGTCTTACACGTTTACTCTTATCAAGGGCTTCGTTGGAACCGTTACCGTAAAATACGGATTCGTGAGCCGCGAATTCAAGATTGAAGGACCTGCGGACAGAACCGTTATTCTTGACGGAATGAATGCCTCTGATTTTGCGAAAACGCTCTACATAAGCGTATCGGGCGAAATGAACGGCGAATCGGTTGAAATCAAGGGCGCAAGATATAATCTCGCAGCTTACCTTCAGTACCACGTGAATAACGTTCCCGAAGAGGGAATGCGCGAAACCGAGGAGCAGTACAACTCCGCTATCGCAGTACCTCTTATCAAGGCTCTTCTTAACTACGTTATCGCGGCAGACGATTACAGTGAAACGCTTCTCGACGCGCCCGACGTGAGCGTTGATTCCTCCGACGAATACGTTCCCGAGGGAGATACGCCTCTTGGAGACGTTGAGATTGACGGATAAGGGCGCAGGTGCAGAACACTCTGCGAGGTGAAATGATTGCTTCGCAATCGTTAAATTAATCCCAAAAGGATTCTTGAAATGATTTTCGTCCCGAAAACTTGAAATATGTTTCGATTTCTCGAAACACATAGTGATCAAAAGGGTGGGATGAAATTATAATTTAGATCTTCATTATTAAAATAAAATACAAACAAAAAGGAGAAACAAAGCAATGAAGAAAAGTACAAAAATCTTAGTACTTCTTTTGTCCATGGTGCTTATCCTTGCAGGTCTTTTAATAGCCGCAAGCGCAGAGGAAAGCGTTCCCGGAGCAACCTACGTTGATGCAAACGGTGCGACACAGACCGCAACCGATCTTGCAACAGCGATTGCTAACGCAAAAGAAGGCACGACAGTTACCCTCACAGGTAACACAACAGTTGATGCGTCTATAACCGTAACTAAGACGATTACCATCGATCTTAACGGCTATACGCTCACCACAACCTGTAACAAGGTATTCATAACGGATACTAACCACAAGAATTTTACCATCAAGGGTAACGGAACAATTAGCGCTACGGGTATTCTTATCAATAGCTCTAAGAAAAACTTTACGCAGAAGTTAGCAATTGAAGGCGATGAAAAGGGTATTGTTATTAATCATGACGGTACTTCATCTAAGAGCTTATTGTACGCTTCAAGCGGTGACTGGAAAATATCCAACGTTAACATTACGTCTACCAATATCGGTAATAGTTATCTCATTCAAACCGCAACCAAAGGCGGAATGCATTCTCTCGTAAACTACGAGTTCAATTCCGTAAAAATCAACGCTAAAAATGCTGAAACCGCGGGAACTAACGAGGTTGTTAACTCGGGTACGTATACGGCTTCAATTCTTCGTATGGGAGGCAGAACTACAGCAGTTCTTAACTACTGTAATTTCAGCGGTAACGTATCTGCATTCACCTTTGAAAATCAGGTTGACGATCTTGATGTTGATGGTGACGGAAATAAAACCGAATATATGGAAACCGGTGATTTCCTTAAGATAAATAATTCCTATATTAACATGTCACACGGTTATGCCAAGGATAATGTTAACGATGATATCGGAATATTCGGTGCCTATGCGGAGATAGGTGGAAATATAGTTGTTAACAATTCACACCTTAGAAGCTCAGCAAAACCGATTTTCATCAAATATACGCACAATAACAGTGCCGTTATTCTGAACAATTCCGTGATTGAGCAGAATGGCACAAACAGATCTCAAATTGCTCGTTCTGCTAACATAGTAATCAATGAAGGCTCTGCAATATGGTTTGCTAATGGATATACGAACTATATGATGTCTCATGATGAAGGCTATAAGGCTATCTTCCATAAGGGCGCAAGAATTGATGCGGACATGTATAATGGTCTTATCACAGAGGGTAAAACCGCTGCTGCGAACGCAACCTCCGCAAGTATTGCGGTATACGAGGACGGATCTTCTCTTAAGGACAGTACAACGTATAAGTTCGTATACGATCCTCAGGGAAGCACGGAGCATCCTTACGTTGTAGTAGATTATGATTACGTAGCTACAGATACTCCTACCTATGAATATGCTTTGTCAACGAGCGTTAATTCCGGTTTCTCACAATGGCACCAGGCGGGAACATTAGGTAACGTTACGTCTGTCAACAATAATTCCTATTGGAGATATATATCCAGCGGCTTAATGAATACTGACGGTTCGAAGCCCGAGTATATGTTTACAAAGGCAAGCATTACTCAAAATGCTCATGACGTAGTAGTTGTAGAAACCGATTTCGCAGGCGATATATTCGGAGGCTTCACTGCACTTAGATTCGGTGTTCATACTAACGGTAAAAATACAGGGTTCTTCAGTATCAAAAACGATGGTACTGTAGATGATTATTACAAATTAGCTGTTGCAGGCGCTACCACAAAGATTTCTCTTGGTGAGTGGCACAGAATAACCGTTGTTATAGATATTAAGAATAGCAATACCGCATATTGCTATATTGACGGCGCTTATTACGGTTCCAAAACCATGGCAATAGCAGTAAAAGACGGCACCGGTCTTAGATTTAGTATTGACGGCGCTACCGATGCGAATTCTTCTCTTTACGTTGATAACGTTTCCGTAAGAGGATACGGCGACGGAACAGGAAGCGCGCTTACCGATAACGGCGCAAAGTTCCTCAGCGCAAACGGCGGTAAGGCTGTTAACAAGGATAAGGTTGCAAGCGACACTGTAAAGACAGCACTTGGTTATCCCGTTGCAACTCTTAACGATCTTCCCTATATTGCAGTTAACCTTGCAAGAGACGTTGATTTAAAGCAGACGATTACCGAAAACGGTGTAAAGGTTGCCGCTAACGGCTATAACCTCACTTACACTAAGGAATCTCTTCCCGCTTACATAACTCTCGGTAGCGAGAACACCCCCGCATACTACGACTTCGATTCTTCTTATGGAACGGTTGCCTTCAAGTTCTTCACAGGCGACTTTACGAATTCCGAGGCTCTTCTTGATGCTGCTAACTGGTTTGAGGCGGCTGTAAAACTCGGACATACCCCCATTGAATTCTATGCAGGTCCCGAGATGAAGGGCGGCGAGAACGTTGAGCGTAACAACCATTGGTACAATGAGACCTTCAAGGGCTGGGCACTCGTAAACGGCGCAGCTGAAGCTGACGCGACTGCTACGACTCCGGTATATCCCGAATTTGCTACAGCAAACAAGGACAAGGCAGTTGAATTATATCCCGCATATAAGATGTCTCTTGCTCACACCACAGCGGTAATCCTCAATGCTGACGGAAGCTTCAACAGAGGCATTAGCAAGGGCACCTCTGTTTATGCCTCGGGCTGGGATCTTGTTCTTCTTGCATACGGCGAAACTCTCGTTCTCCAGCAGGATATAAATTCTCAGACGTCTCTTAACCGTATTTTTACCGCTGATTCAAAGGCATCTGGAACCGCTGAAAAGGTTATAAACCTTGACCTTAACGGTCACGTTATAAAGATAGATAGCAACTTAACTCAGGATGAAGAATCCTATAATAGTGCTATAAACTCTGTTCTTTCTACAGAGTGCGGTGAAACTGTAAACGTATATTCAAGCTATCCCGGCGGAAAGATTGCAAACTACGGTGTAAAGAACGGCGTCGCAACCGGCGGTATTCTCTTCCAGGTTAACGGCGGCGTTTCGGTAAATGGCGATGATCTTGCTACTATTGAAGCAAATGCTAACGGAGAAGTAACTCAGTTTAATACAACTCTTAACATTGGTACAGTTACTGTAAACGGTAAGACCATCCCCGGCTCGAACCTCACTCTTGAAGCCTCTAGCATAATTAATGCCGTTACGGGTGACTCCACCTGTAAGATAAACGTTGACGGTGTAACTGCCGTTAAGAACTCAGCCGATTTCACCGGAATGTTCGTTAACAGAAATTACTTCGGTGAGATGAATATTACGAATTGCGTTATCGTTAACCCTGTAAACAACGCAATTGCTGACGGTCATCAGAATAGTATCATAGATACCGACGCAGACGGAGCTCTTGAACTTACAGATACCAGAGCGCTCGGTAAGATGCTCTTCGATAACTGCGTTATAGCAATTAAGAATGACGGCGGCAATATAATCAACAATAACTATTCTCTTGAATCGCTCACCTTTACTAACTGTACTACAAACGGTAGAATCGGTGGTTCTAAGCTTAAAAACGTAGTTGTTATCGGTGAGGGTAACACAGTATTTGAGCTTGCCGCAAACAACTTTACCGAGGGAACTGTTAAGGCAAATTGGAATAACGAAATGACTCTTGGCGGTAAGGAAACCATTACTGTTAGTTACATAACTCTTAACCCCGACGTTGAGATTACCAGCAAAGATTGGGACTACATAACTACATCTTACGTAATAGCTATCAACGGCTATGAGGGCGAGGCAGATCAGGTTCTTCCCGTTCTTCCGTGCAAGACAGTAGCAAGCGACGAGGCTCTTACAGTAATCTTCAATAACGTAGACGGCACTGTAAATACTAAGGCTGTTTATGCTAACGGCGGTAAGATGGTAAGCGTTCCTACTCCCGAAAGCTACGTTGGCACAATCGTAACTCTTACTACAGACGGAACCTATGATAAAGAGGTTGCAACCGTAGTAACCGAGTCCGTAACTTACACTCCCAACTTCATCGCAAAGGCAAACATCACCGGTCTTAAGGCTAACCTTTCTCTCTACGCTAACTTCAACGTTAACCTTTACGTTCCTGCAGAATACAAGAACGCAGTTACAGTTTCCGGTTACGACTTCACCGAGGTTAACGTAAACGGCGTTGATTACCTTCAGGTAACCGCACCTCAGCTTTGCAGCAATGCAACCGACGCAATCGTATTTACTCTTAACGTTAGCGAGGCAGGCTACACTGCTGAAGCAACCGTAACCGTAAGTATCGTAAGCTACGCTACCTCTATCCTTGAGGATAGCAAGGCAACATTCACCGATTCCGATAAGGTTCTTATGTGCTATATGCTCGACTATGCAAACGAGGCTGAAGCATTCTTCGACGGAGAGGCTAACGCTACTATCGAAAATCTTCTTTCTACCTACGCTGCATATACCGCAAAGTATAACTACGTTCAGAACTACGAGGATAAGAAGATTTCCAACACAAATCTTTCCAAGGCATTCAATTCTGCAAGCGTAAGCCTTGAGTCTGCTCCCGCATTCGTTCTTACTCTTAAGGACGGATTCGTTGGAACAGTTACCGTTAAGTACGGTGAAAATAACGTTAGAACCTACAACGTTACCGAGCTTACCCAGAGAGAAATCGTAATTGAGGGAATGAAGGTTTATAACTTCGGCACTTACCTTGAGATTTCCGTTGAGGGTACTATCGTCGACGAGCAGATCAGCATCACTAACGGTAAGTACACTCTCGATACCTTCGCGGCATACCACCTCGGCAATGCTAACGATGCAACCTCCGAAACTCAGGCTGCATCTGCAAAGGCTCTTAAGCTCATTTCCGCTCTCTCCGCTTACGCAGAGGTAGCAGAGCTTTACAAGACCGGCGCTCTCGAGGCTGCTATCAACCCCGCAGCATAATTCGGTTTTGCTACGCAAGCCTTTAAAAGCTAAAGCTTAATTCAATCTTGCTACTCAAGTAATTGAAAGCCACAGTTTCTTTCAAACTCGCTATGCAAGTAGTTGAAAGCCGCATATTATGAAAATAAGCAAAAAAACTTACCTGCGGAGTGACTAACCGCAGGTAAGAATAAAGCTTATTCAATTCTAATTTCAAAAAATCAATCGACTGCAAAAGCCGAGGCTGAATGACCACAGCCTCGGCTTTTTATTAAGAAAGCTTGTATTTATAGGCAAGCTTGCAGCTTTGCCTATATAAGATAGCGTATATATTAGACGCTTATATTAAGAGATTCTGTATTCGTTCGGAGTAACCGAGAAGTATTCCTTAAAGTTGCGGTTAAAGCTTCGGAGTGATTTATATCCGCTTTCTTCCGCGCATTCAAGTATTGAAGAGTTGGAGTTCTTCAATAGGTATCCTGCGTGGCTGAGACGGCATGAATTAACGTAGCTGTTATAAGATATTCCGGTAGCTTTTTTGAAAAATGTTGAGTATTACCCAAACGTTTATTATAGAACTTATTTTGTTTAGAGTTTAACCGTTATTTTAGCTTTGTTACACTCTAAAGACGTTTAATTTCTTTCCTCGTCCTTGATGAAATTGAAGTAGTAGGCCGAGTAGAAGGCGTAAATTATCGATACGAGCGTAACGACGAGTCCGAACCAGGGAAGAGAGGGAACGAAGAGCGCGGGCATCGTTACGTCCGTCGAGTTTGTAAAGAGAAGCTTAACGTTACCTTGAACGAAGACTTTTGCAAAGCTGATTACGCCGACGAGTGTGGCAATAGACGTAATGATAGCGGTTCGGGTGTTGATTTCTTTGTAGTAGCGCGCCTTGATGTCGGGATTACTGTCCTCATTCCATCTGCCGAGGCGCGAATTCGTGTATTCTTTCATTGCAATGAAGAACACTGCCATAAGAGCAAGATACAAAACGAATTCAACTACCGCCATGATTTCTATCTTCGAATACTCGCTGACTGCGGTATCGCTATAGTGCCTAAAGAGGTCGGCATACTTGAATTTATCAAGGAAACTTATTTCAAAGCCCCATTTAACGGCTGATGAAACGTTGTAAAGCGCGGATACCGAAATAGCGCTTATTGCGAGCTTTTTATTTCCCGAGCATTTGATAAGCCCCAAAAGTCCAACGGTGAAGAGTATTCCCGAAACGAAGCTCGGAAGCAAATTGACGTCGTTATAATCCGAGAAGGTGAGATCAAACGAGAAAATCGCAGAGAGTATAAAGAAAAGAAACGTGCGGTTTACGAATCTGTGATAAACCTTCTTTTCGTATTCCGCGTAGGAATTCTCGGTAGCTATATCCTCAATAGCAGAGTAGAACTTGCCTTCAATTTGGATTCTGCGGGTATATCTTATCATTCTGCAAAGCCAAATACTGCCGAAAATGACGCCAAGCACTATTGATGCCATAATTGCCCAAGGATAGTAGCGTGAGCCTGTAACCACAGACATAGAGCTGCCAAGCTCCACGCTTCTTGTGAGCTTCAAAAATTCGGGAACGGTGTAGAGTATGCACTTGAAGATTGCGAAAGCAAAGGTGAACGAGCGCAGAGCATCGGTGGAAATGAGCGAATCGCTCTTGATGAGCGAGGGAACGTTACCTCTTTCTCCAAGATATGTGAGTGCATCGAAAATATTCTTTATTGCCGGAATAAGATAAATCAATTCAACCGTTGCGAAAACGAGCGCAAACAGAGCAACTATATCGTTATCCATCGTGTTTTTTGAGCGCACTAACGCCACTATAACGAGTGCGGGAATTTTTGCAAGTGAGATATAAGCAAGCTTTGTAAACGCGCTTCTCGCTTCCTCGAAATACGGTGCGGCATCTGCAGCTTTTTCGATAGCCTTCGCTAAAATGAAGAATCCGATAAAGTCGGGAAATACGTCGATAAGCTGAATATTCGGGTTGAAAATCATAATGAACGCGAATATAATAGAGCCGTACCCAACGTTTTTCATACCTTTATTTTTTTTGCCGATAAAAGCATTTTTGTGTGTTGTCGGCATTTATTTTTTCCTCTTGTTGTTTTTATTTTGTTTTTTCTCAAGTCTGAATTTTGCATATTCCTGTGATTTCTTTTCTATGGAATCGTAGAATTTATTCATAAATTCAAACTTAGAGCTTTTCGGCGCGCGTTCGAGATCCTCGGGCATGCATATCTGCATATACGCCTTGTATATCGTCGTGAGGTTTGATAGGGTGAAAATAACGACGGATAAAATTAAGGCGAAGTATATGTAGGGAAGAAAACGTCCGAATATCGTAGCAATGAATGGAAGCTCCATTGCGGAATAAACGAGAAAGACAGGACAGAGAGTAAGCGAAGCCCTTGAGGTTTGATAAAGCGCATTCGCTTCAACCTCTTTTGCAATCTCTCCGATTCCTCGAAGTATAAAATAAGTTAGTATAAATATTACCACGTAACGCGCAGATGAAACGTAAGGCGCGGAAATGTTGATAAAACCAAACGAGCCAAAGAGTGATACCATAGATATGCAAATTTCGGCAAAAGCCATGACGGAAAAGCCTATAGCGGTGTACGAACCGTACTTGAAGCTCTTGTTGAATTCGGAGAGCTTATAAAGCCCGAGAAGCATAACGAGCCCCGCTATTATATCCGTATATGCGTAGTAGCTTATGTTTATAAGGAAGAAGTATCCTATAAAAAGAGTACCAAAACCCATTGTTTTCTCCTTTTACGTTTTCTTGGCAGTGAATCAAACCAACACGTCGTTTCAAAAGCCAAGAAAACGCTTGATATAAGGCATTTTTACTGCTTTGCCTGGTCTTTTGCCCAGCAACAGTTCTTGTATTTCTTACCGCTTCCGCAAGGGCAGTATTCGTTTCTGCCGACAACGCGCCCTTTGGTAACGATAGGCTTGCGCTTGGGCTGAGAGCCGTCACCGCCCGTTCCTGTTTCCTTTGCAACCTGAACTCTCTCGGTTGCCTGACGTCTCGGTAGAACGGAGAGGATTTCCTTAACTGTCTTTTCGCGTATCTCCTCGGACATCTTGTCAAACATATCCGCGCTCTCAAGCTTGTATATAGCAACGGGATCTCTTTGAGCGTAGGAGTTAAGACCAACGTAGTCCTTAAGGTCGTCCATAGCCTCAAGGTGATCCATCCAGCCCATGTCAACGTTGCGGAGAAGTATAACCTTCTCAACCTCTCTCATAGCGTTTTCGGGAGCGCCGACAACGCCGCTGAAAAGCTCGTCCTTGGATTCGTATATTGCGATAGCCTTGTCAACAAACTTCTGCTTTTCCGCTTCCTTATCGAAGGAGTTAAGCTCCTCCTCGGTGTAGGAAAGCACTCTTCCGTCAGTAAGCATACCGCGGAATTGCTGTGAAAATTCATCGGGCTTGAATTCTGCGGTATCCTCGCCGGAGAAGCAGAAATCAAAGGTATCTGCAACGGTTGAAGAAATCATATTACGAATCTTTTCGCTAATATCGTCAAGCCAGAGAATTTCGTTACGCTGATTGTATATAACCGTTCTTTGCTGATTCATTACGTCATCGTAGGTAAGAACGTTCTTTCTGCGCTGGAAGTGCATAGCCTCAATCTTTCTCTGCGCGCGCTCAATTGCGCCCGAAACCATCTTCATCTCGATGGGGGTATCCTCGGGTAAGCCGAGCTTTTCTGCAATAGAAGCAATTCTGTCAGAGCCGAAAAGACGCATCAAATCGTCTTCAAGAGAGAGATAAAATCTCGATTCGCCGGGGTCTCCCTGACGTCCGCTTCGTCCGCGGAGCTGGTTGTCGATACGGCGAGAATGGTGACGCTCTGTACCGATGATGAAAAGACCGCCGGCTTCGCGTACCTTTTCAGCCATAGGACGGATTTCTTCCTTGTACTGCTCGTAATACTTATTAAAGGTAGCTCTTGCGGAAAGAATCTTTTCGTCTGTAGTTTCGCTCGAGCCGGTAGCGGTTGCTATAAGAGCTTCGTCAAAGCCTTCTTGGCGCATCTTGGATTTTGCAAGATATTCGGGGTTTCCTCCGAGCATAATATCAGTACCGCGTCCTGCCATGTTGGTGGAAATGGTAACAGTGCCGTAAGTACCCGCCTGAGCAACTATCTCCGCTTCCTTATCGTGTTGCTTTGCGTTAAGGACGCGGTGGGGAACACCCGCCTTTTTAAGAAGGAGAGAAAGCTCCTCGGATTTGTCAATCGAAACAGTACCTACGAGGACGGGCTGTCCCTTCTCGTGACAAGCCTTTATCTGCTCGATTATCGCCATAAGCTTTCCGCGTCTTGTGCGGTAAACCGCATCGTTGTAGTCGCGTCTTATCATTGGTTTGTTGGTGGGAACTTCAACTACGTCGAGCGAGTAGATTTCGCGGAATTCATCATCTTCGGTAAGAGCAGTACCCGTCATACCCGAAAGCTTCGAATACATACGGAAGTAGTTCTGGAAGGTGATTGTAGCGATAGTTTTCGATTCCTTTTGAATCTTTACGCCCTCTTTAGCCTCAATAGCTTGATGAAGTCCGTCGTTGTATCTTCTTCCGGGCATAAGACGTCCTGTGAAGGTGTCAACTATGACAACCTGGTTATCCTTAACTATATAGTCAACGTCGTTTTTCATAACGCCGTGAGCGCGGATAGCGATGTTAACGTGGTGATAAATGGTATTGTTTTCGGGGTCGGAGAGGTTTTCGATATTGAAGAACTTTTCTGCCTTTTCAACACCGTGGGGAGTAAGCACCGCAGTACGCGCCTTCTCGTCAACGATGAAGTCCTCGGAATATGTTTCGAGGTCCTGCTTTGTGTCCTTCTCTTTGATGATGTGACGGCTCATTCTGCTAACGAGTCTGTCTGCCATATCGTAAAGCTCGGTGGACTTTGCGCCCTCGCCCGAAATGATAAGGGGAGTTCTCGCCTCGTCTATAAGTATCGAGTCAACCTCGTCAACGATAGCGAAATTGTGACCGCGCTGAACAAGACGCTCCTTGTAAACCACCATATTGTCACGAAGGTAGTCGAAGCCAAGCTCGTTATTCGTTCCGTAAGTAATATCTGCTGCGTAAGCCTCGCGCTTCTGGGTGTTATTCTGACCGTGAATGATAAGACCGGTAGTGAGCCCCAAGAAGCCGTAAACTCTGCCCATTTCCTCGCTGTCACGCTGTGCAAGGTAATCGTTAACCGTAACGATATGAACGCCCTTACCGGAAAGCGCGTTAAGGTACGCGGGGAGAGTTGCAACAAGAGTTTTACCTTCACCGGTTTTCATTTCTGCAATTCTTCCTTGGTGCAAAAGAATACCACCCATAAGCTGAACGCGGAAGGGGCGTTTTCCAAGCACTCTGAAGTCTGCCTCTCTTACGAGCGCAAACGCGTCGGGAAGAATATCGTCAAGCGTTTCGCCTGCCGCAAGTCGAGCTTTAAGCTCATCTGTAGTAGCGCGGAGCTGCTCATCACTCATCGCAGAATATTTATCCGAAAGCGATTCTATATGGTCAACAGTAGCTGTTAATTTTTTAATTTGCTTTTCGCTGTAAGTACCGAAAAGAGAAGAAATTATACCCATTTTTATATCCTCCTGAATAGGCTTTTTGCATGTTTGTCGCTAAAATGCGTATAGGACATAACTGTCTATTTTAATACAATATTAATATTATATCACATTAAATAATAAAAATAAAGATAAAAATGTAAATATTTTTAAAAAATACGATGGGAAAATGTAAAAACGGGCGGTTTGGTATTGACATTTGTCGAAAAATAGATAAAATATAATACATAAAACGAAATCCGAAGGGAAAACTTTTAATGAAACGAAAAATTAATATCGTACTCTATTCGCCCGAGATTCCGCAAAATACGGGAAATATTGCGCGCACTTGCTCTGTAACCGGTGCGGCTCTCCATATAATAAAGCCCATCGGCTTTGAAATATCTGACAAGACCTTGAAGCGCGCGGGGCTCGATTATTGGAATACGCTTGAGATATATTACTACGAAAACTACGAAGAGTTTAAGGAAAAGCACGGAGATAAAAATATCTTCTATTTCTCTGCCCACGCGAAGAAAAGATATACCGACGTTGATTACGAGGGTGATGTTTATCTTATGTTCGGCAGAGAAACCGCAGGAATCCCGAAGGAGCTTATCCTTGAGAATCTTGATAAGGCGTTGCGTATTCCCATGCTTGAAAACCGCAGATGCCTAAATCTTTCAAACTCTGTTGCCATCGCGGTTTACGAGGTTCTTCGCAGATGGGATTTTGACGGATTCCTTGAGGTTGGAGATATTACCTGATTTTTAGAGCGCATTCCTCGGCTGATTTAAACGAGTGTCGAGCGTATCAAAGATATGCTAACAAATTTCTAATGGAAATTTGTCGATTTCCGTTGCAATAAATATAGTTACGAGAAAAGTATTGGTAGCTTTTTGTTTGACTGAATTTTCGGTCTCGAAGGGGCTTTGACCTTTTCGATGTACTATAGTCATTATTGCCGTTTTGTAGGTACGAGGAAAGGCAGACTATGAATAACAAATACGGAAGTATAACCCCCGTTCTCCTTGGCGGAGATTTGAATGCTTATTCTATGGCAAAGTCATTTGCGGATGCATTCGGGGCAGTGTCGGAGGCTTTTATGAGAGAAAAGCTTGCCGTAACAGAGCTTTCGTCATATATAAACACACATTTGGTGCGAGGACTCAACGATTGCAATATTGCCGTTCCTGAGCTTATAAGCTTTGCGAAAAGCAGAAAAGGGGAACGTCTTTTGCTAATTCCTTGCGCCGATTGGTACGTAGAAATGCTTGAGTATGCTGCCGATGCGCTTACCGAGCATTTTTATTTTCATATTCCGAGCTTTGAGGTTTGGCGCGCTGTGTCGGATAAAGCAAGCTTTACGCGCCTTATGGAGAAGTATAAAATTTCTCACCCGAAAACCGAGATTTTCGACAAAGGCTTTCCAGATTTTCAAAATAAGGGAATGAAAATGCGTCCGCCGTTCGTACTGAAGCCGTCGGATAGCAGCGAGTATTGGCGAAATCCTTTTCCGAATATGAGAAAGGTTTATTTTCCTGCTTCGCTCGACGAGGCTAAACGGATAGGAGAGAGAATTTACGCCTCGGGCTACGGCGGAAAGATTCTTTTGCAGGAGTACGTCGGGGGAGATTACGAATCCCGACGAGCCTATGCATCAACCCTGACCGTATATATGAACAGAGACGGAAAAGCCGTAAGGGCGGTGCTTGGCGACGTTTTGCTCGAAGAGCTTGGCCCGACCGCCAGAGGAAATTATTCCGCGATAGTAACAAGACCTCTCGACGCGCTTTCACGCTCGCTGATTTCAATGCTGGAAGGTATAAAATACACAGGGATAGCAAACTTTGATATTCTCTCCGACGGCACAAATAAATATTGTCTCGAACTCAACCCGAGGCAGGGAAGAAGCTTTGATTATTTACGCTCTGCGGGTGTGAATTTGGCAGAGCTTTTGGTTGCGGATATGCTCGGTAAAAAAATTAAGCCGTGCTTCGAATACCCTGATGGCGTGTGGCGTGCGGTAAGACGGCGCACTGTCAGCAAGCATTCAAGCGAAGCCTCACTTCTCAAAAAGGCGATGAATCTTGAAAAGCGAGGCGCCGGTATTTACGCGTACGACCCCCGCGGAGAAAAGAATATCCAACGCAGATTTTACGTGTTTTTGCATATGCAAAGAGAGGAAAGGCGCTACCGCAGATATATCAAGGAAGAGGTTTAAATATGCTTCTCGGTGAAATTTTAAAGAGGATTGAATATATAAAATGCATAAATTTCAGAGATTGCGAAATCGACGGAGTCAGCGAGCATTCGCATAACGTGGGTGAGGGGGATGCGTTTGTTTGCGTAAAAGGAATTTTGTATAATGGAAATGACTTTGCAAGCGAAGCAAAAGCGCGCGGAGCAGTTGCCTTTATAACGAGCGAAGAGAATAGCTTGAAAGATTTCAAAAATGTAATAATTGTAGAAAATCCACGAAAATGTGAGGCAGAAATAGCTAAAATCCTTTATGGTGAAAACGTTGATAAGCTGAAAATCATAGGAATTACCGGAACAAAGGGAAAGACTACAACTGCAAAAATCCTTGCCGAATGCTCTTCGTATATAGGACTGAAATGCATCTCAATAGGTACACTTGGCACCGAATATTATGAAAACGGAGAGCGTGTTTATTTATCAGAAGGCAAAGAAAATACAACGCCCGATGCGCCATATATATATAAAGCGCTTTCGAATGCCTACCGTGACGGAGCGCGAGTTGGTATAATAGAGGTTTCAAGTCAAGCACTTAAGAGCTATCGCGTTTGGGGCATCCCTTTCACCGTGTGCATTTTCACAAACTTTTCACCCGACCACATAGGCAAATGCGAGCATAAGAGTGTTGATGATTATTTAGATGCCAAGCGAAAGTTATTCACGGACTACGGCGCAAAAATATGCGTTTTGAATTCCGATGACAGAGCGTCCGCGTTTATTTCACACGGTATTGAGCATATCGTAGAGGTTGGAGAAAAAAGCGAAAGCTTTAAATTGACTCTTCTATCGTCAGGCGAGTCTTATTCAAGCTTTTTGCTTTCGGGCTGCGAGCTTTCGGTTTCTCTTGGCGGTGACTTTAACGCATACAACGCAAGTCTTGCAGTTGCAACCGCTTCGCTGATTTTCGCAAGAGATATTCTCTGGTTTGCACCCGTCTTGAAATCAATTTTCGTTCCGGGAAGATATGAAATTTACAAGCTCGGTGAAAAGCGGATAATTATAGATTTTGCGCACAACAGTGAAAGTTTTCGTTCAATTATGACGAGCGCGAGAAAGAATACTCGCGGAAGACTTATAGCCGTTTTCGGCTCGGTTGGCGGAAGATGCCTTGCAAGGCGCGAGGAGCTTGGCAGAGTTGCAGACGAGCTATGCGACTTTGTAATTATAACCGCAGACAATCCCGCAGAGGAATCTTTAGATAAAATTTGCGGCTCAATTTTCAGTGCAGTAACGGATAAGAGTAAAGCAAAAATTATACAAGACAGAGAAGAAGCGATTCGCTATGCGGTAAGCACCGCCAATGACGGTGACACAGTGCTTCTTCTCGGCAAGGGGCACGAGAAATATCAGCTCGTAGGAAAGTCGAGAATTCCTTTTTCCGAAAGAGCGATACTGAAGTCTCTCGGTGCTATACTTCAGTCTTCATAAGAGTTGCTTAAGCGTAGTTATATCGGTTTTGAATTCGCGTTTTTCTTTGGGTGGGAAAATACCACTTTCGAAGCCCGACTCAATACACCTTGAAAGGTAAATAACGTTTCTTGAAAGCGAGCGCATATTTTCAAGCCCCTCTTCGTCAAGCTCCGCTGTGGCAAAGTCCTTCGCGTATAGAATTGGCGGATATATCCCCGAAACGATGGGGCAGGATGCAAATTCAAAGAATTTTCTAACGTCAGCGATGGCATCGCAAAGCCCGCCGCGCCTTCCAACCGAAGCGATGCCGACAGGCTTATGCTCAACCGTTTTTTTGGAGCTGAATAAAAGGCGAGATAATATAGACGTCAAGCTACCGGGTGCCGACGCGTAATGCGTCGGCGTACATATTATTAGAGCGTTTGCGTCCACGCATAGGTTGGCAAGCTCGTCAATATCCCCGAAAACGCATCTCTCACCGCCTTTGCAAAAGCCGCACGAAATACATGCGTACCGCGGAGAATTTCCGATTTCGTAAATACTCGCCTCGCATCCCGATTTTAAAATTTCACTCCTCATCTCGAGAATCACCCTTTTAGCAGCCCCATTCTCGCGTGGAGAACCATTTATAAGAAGAATTTTCATAAATTTGTTTCCTTTCTGTATTTGTGTGTCAGAAGCATTTTTCTGATTTTCTTTTTAGTGTTAGAGGTAAAAACACATGGTAAAAGACGGAGTAAAGCGCGAAAAAAATTAACACTTGATTTATTGACATTTTCCTTGTTATAATATATAATATTCTGTGTAAAAAATATGCGAGGTAATTGTGATGACTAAAATTGATATATTCTCGGGCTTTCTTGGCGCGGGAAAAACAACTCTTATAAAGAAGCTTATAAAAGAAGCTTACGCAGGCGAGAAGGTAGTTCTTATTGAGAACGAATTCGGAGAGATTGGCATTGACGGCGGATTTCTTCAGGATGCGGGCATTGAGATAACCGAAATGAATTCGGGTTGCATCTGCTGTTCGCTCGTCGGTGATTTTACAAAGGCGCTCGAAAAGGTGCTTGCCGAGTATGCTCCCGATAGAATTATAATTGAGCCCTCGGGAGTAGGTAAGCTTTCGGACATTATAAAGGCGGTGCAGAAGGTTGATTCTCCCGATGCCGTTTTGAATTGCTTTACTACGGTTGCCGATGCAGGCAAGTGCAAAATGTATATGAAGAATTTCGGTGAGTTCTATAACGACCAGGTTTCTCACGCTTCAGCAATAGTGCTTTCGCACACCGATAAGGCAAGCGATAAAAAGGTTGAGGACGCAGTTGCATTGCTCCGCGAGCATAATAAGGATGCCGTTATCGTAACGACTCCCCTTGATAAGCTTTCGGGCAAGGATATTCTTGAGGCTATGGAGCGTAAGGATACTCTCGAAGATGCGCTTGCAAAGCTTGAAGCAGAAGCTCACGAGCATCATCACCACCATCACCACGATGACGAAGAATGCGAGTGCGGACATCACCACCATCATCACCACGATGACGAAGAATGCGAGTGCGGACATCATCACCATCATCACCACGATGACGAGGAATGCGAGTGCGGACATCACCATCATCACCACGATGACGAGAAATGCGAGTGCGGACATCACCATCATCACCACGGTGAAGAAGAATGCAGTTGCGGATGCCACGGTCACCATCATCACGATGCAGACGAGGTGTTCGTTAGCGTTGGAGCAGAAACAACTCGCAAATATACCGTAGAGGAAATCAACGCTATACTTGAAGGCTTTGACGAAAACGATGATCTTGGTATGATACTTCGCGCAAAGGGAATCGTTGAAGCAACCGACGGCAGCTGGATACACTTCGATTACGTTCCCGGAGAAGCAGACGTAAGACTCGGCTCGGCAGGCGTTATAGGCAGACTTTGCGTAATAGGATCGGGCATTGATAAGGATAAAATTAAGGCTCTTTTTGGCGTTTAATCAGCGATAGATGCAATTTAGGTACGAAAGGCAGATAAAATGGACATTCCGGTATATCTTTTTACAGGCTTTCTCGAAGCAGGTAAAACAAAGTTTATAAAAGAAACTATGCAGGATGAGAATTTCAACGATTTGAAGCGTAAATATCTCATCATACAGTGCGAAGAGGGCGAAGAGGAAATAGAACCCGGCGAGCTTCCCGGAAACGTATCTATATGTACGTTTGAGAGGGAAGACGACCTCGTTGCAGACAGAATACTGGCAAGACAGAAGCGCGCAGGCGCAGACGTTATCGTTGTTGAGTATAACGGTATGTGGTCGCTTGATAAATTCTATAATGCGCTCCCCGAAAACTTCCTTGTTTTCCAAGAGATATTTATAGCAGATTCCACGACTATACTTTCATATAACGCAAATATGCGTCAGCTCGTTGTGGACAAGCTCACGAGCGCGGAAATGGTTGTCTTCAACAGAGTTGATTCCGAAACCGATAAAACCGAGCTTCATAAACTCGTTCGAGGAGTAAGCCGCAAGGCGAATATCTGCTATGAGGACGTGAACGGAGAGATAGAGTTTGACGATATGGAAGATCCCTTGCCCTACGATCTTAACGCGCCCGTGATAGAAATAAATGACGAGGATTTTGCAATCTTCTATCGTGATATGAGCGAGGAATTTGATAAGTACAACGGCAAAACGGTTAAATTCAAGGGTATCGTTGCCCTTGACCCATCTCTTCCGAAGGAAAACTTCGCGATAGGCAGACATATTATGACCTGCTGCGCAGACGATATATCATATAGAGGCGTTGTTGCAAAGGGAATGCGCGGTATGGCTCTCAAAACGAGAGATTGGGTAACCGTCGAAGGTAAACTTAACGAAGAATATTCGGCTTTATATCAGTCGAAAGGACCCGTGCTTACAGTTACTTCAATAGAAAAAGCAGAGAAGCCTGTCCAAGAGGTTGCAACCTTTAATTAGGAGAATATATATTCGGTGACAACCGCCCTTCGCTCCCACTCGACGTAGATTTCTACGTCTTCGGGTCGTGAAGAACGATTCTCCCTTGAATCTGTCTATCTCCCAAAAATACAACATAAAATACAAAAAACAGACGAGGCGATTGTGAAAATCGCCTCGTTTTTGACTAAAAAATACATTATTTCGAGATTTATTACGCTAACCCCCTTTACAAAAAGGAAAAAATATGTTAAAATTATAAAAAGAAAATCGTAGCAAGGCTTTTAAGCCGAACACTCTTTTAACGGAGGACTGTAAATGAAACATCAGGATTCAAAATTTCCCTTTGAAATGTATTCCATATCAGGTGACGGTACGCTCGTTTCTGCGCGTTATAGCGCAACGAAGATGGAAATAGTAGAGGTTACTGCGGGAAACGTTAAAATTCAAATAGGAACCGAAAGCATTGACGCATCGGTGGGTGATTTCCTCTATATTCCGCACGGCCTTGTGTATAAAGCTGATGCGTCGGAGGGTTACGCATCCGTGCGCGGTATGATTTTCGATACTTCGATAATAGAAGCGAATATGGTTAACTACGAAACAGAGATACTTTATATGTTCTACGTTCAGTCGGAAAACAAGATAAAGATTTTCAAGGAAGGCCACCCTATTCACGATATACTTTCACGTTGTATGAGTGAATCGTACGAGGAATATCTTGCAAAGGACGTTTGCTATAAGCTCCCCATAAGAGCAAATATATATCTTTCTATGACGGCTCTTCTCCGTCATTATTGCACTGTTAAAGACGATTCCGAGAGAATGATTTATCATAACGTTCTCCGCCTTCGCCCCGTAATAAATTACATAGCCGAGCATTATGCCGAGAAGATATACGTAGAAAAGCTTGCGGATATTATAATGGTCTCGCCCGATTACTTCACGAAAATGTTCAAGGACAGTATCGGCAAAACCCCCGTTGATTATATCAACGGAATTAGAGTTAACCGTTCTATGCAGCTTCTCATAGATAGTGATAAATCCATAGCTGAAATCGCAGATGACATCGGCTGCTGCAACGCAAACTACTTCCATAAAATTTTCAAGCAATATATGGACTTAAGCCCCCTCGCTTATCGCAAAGCGGTTAAATAAGCTATAATCAAAAAAACGCAAGGTATTAAGGGAATAAATCCCATAACGCCTTGCGTTTTTACATATAATAGATAAGGTAGATTATCAAAGTCGAGCTATGCTCAAATAAGTTGATTGAAATAGAGCTATGCTCAAAGAAATAAATCTACTTTTACTTCTCCTCATAAACCACGTTGAGCGGTTCTTTACCTTGTACGAATTCTCGGGTTATTACAACCTTTTTTGCGCCTTTGAGAGAGGGAATGTCGTACATGGGCTTAAGCATAATGGATTCGAGAATTGAGCGAAGACCTCTTGCTCCGGTTTCGCGCTCTATTGCCATCTTGGCTATTTCGGAGAAGGCATCGTCATCAAATTCAAGCTCAACGCCGTCCATCTTGAGAAGCTTCTGATACTGCTTGTAAACGGCATTCTTGGGTTCTTTGAGGATTCTTACGAGCGCGTCCTCGTCGAGATTTTCGAGCGAAACGATAATGGGGAGTCTTCCTACAAGCTCGGGAATAACGCCGTACTTAACAACGTCGTGAGCAACAACGTCCTTGTAAACGCCCTTTTTGATTTTTTCTTTCTTTGTTTTCTTTTCGGTGCCGAAGCCTATCTGCTGCGAGCCTTGGCGCTGCTCAATAATAGATTCAATACCGTCAAACGCGCCGCCGCAAATAAAGAGTATGTTCTTGGTGTTTATCTGTATAAATTCCTGGTTGGGATGCTTTCTTCCGCCTTGCGGAGGAACGTTTGCAACCGTACCCTCGAGAATTTTAAGAAGCGCCTGCTGAACACCCTCGCCCGAAACGTCACGGGTGATAGAACGGTTTTCGCCCTTTCTGGCAATCTTGTCTATCTCGTCAATATAGATGATTCCATGCTCCGCCTTTGCAACGTCAAAATCCGCTGCTTGAATCAAGCGGAGAAGAATGTTTTCAACGTCCTCGCCAACGTAGCCCGCCTCGGTAAGAGTGGTCGCGTCGGTAATAGCGAAGGGAACCTTGAAGGTCTTTGCAAGAGTTTCGGCAATGTACGTTTTTCCAACGCCCGTAGGGCCTAAAAGAAGTACGTTTGATTTCTGAAGCTCAACCTCGTCAAACTCGTCTTTAACTTCTTCCTCGACGTCGGGAGCGTTTTTAGCCGTTTTCTTACGCTTTTTTCTCTCGTTTTCTTCAATTGTAAGAATTCTCTTATAATGGTTGTAAACCGCAACCGAAAGTGCAAGCTTTGCATCGTCTTGGCCTATAACGTAGGTGTCGAGCATCGCTTTGATTTCTTTTGGGCGGGGAAGAGTTTCCATTTTTAGTCCCGAAGAGTGCTTGCTCTTCGGAGAATCAACTATGTCGGAGAAGTTTTCGGAAAGAAAGTCCGAGAAAAGCTCCGTGCAGTTCTCGCAAATATATGTCTTTCCGTTTTTAGACGGAATAAGAACTGATACTTCGTTTTCGGTTCTGTCGCAAAACGCGCATCTGCGAAGTCTGTCATTTGGAGTCTGTGGCATATTAAAGTTCCTTTTTGGTAATTACTTTGTCAACAAGTCCGTAAGCCTGGGCCTCGTCTGCGGTCATAAAGTTATCTCTCTCGGTATCTCTTTCGATAACGTCAAGAGGCTTGCCGGTCTGCTCGGAGAGAAGCTTGTTGAGCTTTTCCTTAATTTTGATGATTCTGTCTGCGTGAATCTTGATGTCGGTTGCCTGACCCTTCATTCCGACGAGAGGCTGATGAATCATAACCTCGGCATTGGGGAGCGCAAATCTCTTGCCCTTCGCGCCGGAAGAGAGAAGGAAAGCTCCCATAGAAGCAGCCATACCAACGCAGATTGTGGAAACGTCACACTTGATGTAGTTCATAGTGTCATAGATTGCCATACCTGCAGTAATAGATCCGCCGGGGCTGTTTATATAAAGATAAACGTCCTTATCGGGATCCTGCGCTTCAAGATAGAGAAGCTGTGCAACAACGAGGGAAGCGGTAACGTCATTTACCTCGTCGGAAAGAAAAATTATTCTGTCATTAAGAAGTCTTGAATAGATGTCGTACGAGCGCTCACCGCGAGATGTCTGCTCAACGACCATAGGTACAAGTGCCATAATAAGCCTCCGTAAAATTATTTTAGGGCGATTTCGACAAAAAACGCCTTGTTTTCAAAAAAGGGTCAGCTCGGTGATATTCGGAGCTAACCCTTTGATTTTATTTTTTAGAAAGTGTTAAGAAATTAAGCGATTACTGCGTTATCCTTAACAAACTTCATAGCGTTAGCTACAAGCATATCAGCCTTGATATCATCGGTTGCAACCATAGTCTTAACCTGCTCAACGGGAACGTTGTATGCCTCGGAAATTCTGGTGTATTCACCCTCAATCTCCTCGTCGGTAACTGTGAGTGCCTCAAGCTCTGCGATCTTCTCAAGAGTAAGTCTGAGCTTAACCTGCTTTTCAGCGCCGGGACGGAACTGAGCGCGAAGAGCGTCTATCGTCATACCGGTGTACTGAGTGTACTTCTCAAGGTCGAGACCCTGCATTCTGAGTCTGTTATCGTAGTCGCGAAGGAAATTCTCGGTTTCAGCTGCGAACATAGGCTCGGGAATCTCTGCAACGAGCTTTTCAAGAAGAGCATCAACGATAGCGTTCTCGAACTCCTTGTCAGCAATGTCTTCATTTTTCTTAGCAAGTTTTGCCTTAACGTCTGCTTTATATTCATCAAGAGTGTCAAATTCGGAAACGTCCTTTGCAAAATCATCGTCTGCCTCGGGAAGCTCCTCAACCTTAAGAGAGTTGATCTTGGTCTTGAAGGTAGCAGCCTTTCCTGCAAGCTCTTTTGCTCCGTACTCTTCGGGGAAGGTAACGTTAACGTCGAACTCTTCACCAACGTTCTTGCCTTCGATCTGTGCCTCAAAGCCGGGAATGAAAGCGCCCGAGCCAAGCTTGAGATCGTGGTTCTCACCCTTACCGCCTGCGAAAGCAACGCCATCAACGAAGCCTTCAAAATTGATATTTGCGATGTCACCGTTAGCAGCAGCTCTGTCGGTAACCTCAACTGTTCTTGCAAGTCTTGCTCTTGCGTTGTCAACTTCCTTGTTAACGTCTTCGTCAGTAACCTCAGCTACGTTCTTTGCAGCGCTGATGCCCTTGTATCCTTCAACGGTAACAACGGGCTTAACGAAGCCCTCTGCGGAAAGAACAACGTCGCCATCGTTAGAAACGAGATCGAAGGAAGGATTGCCTACAACGGTGATACCTGCTTCTTTAACTGCCTCGTCAAACGCTGTGGGAATGCAAGCGTTGATAGCTTCTTCAAAGAAAACGCCCTTACCGTACATCTTCTCGATGATAGCCTTGGGAGCCTTGCCCTTTCTGAAGCCGGGAACATTGATGTTTTTAACCATTTTCTTGTATGCATTAAGCTCTGCCTTTGCATACGCTTCCTTGCTTACGGAAAACTCCATTTTGAAACCGGATTTCTCGGTAAGCTCGTTTTTGATAAGACTCATTTTTAATCGTCCTCCAATGAGATATATATTATTTTAATTATAAACCAATATATTTTACAACATATTAACCAATTTGTCAATACAAAATTTGTACAAATTTAAATTAAATTAACGCTTAATATATAATTTTTTACTATATTTTGCTTTTTTACGTCATTTTGCGATGTTTTTCGGTGTGAAGGCGAGGTAATCTGCGGAGATTATGTTAAATTCAATTCCTTCAAAATCGAATTTCGGTGCTACGGTGTAATTGCCGTGGATATGCCCGAAGTAAACTCTTTTTATTCCGTATTTTTTAAGGATTTCGATAAGACCCTCGCAAACCTCACCGCTCCATACGGGCGGAAAGTGCATAAATACGATTATTTCCTTTCCCGTGCTTTCTCTTAAAACCGAAGCTTCCTTAAGACTTGCTTCAAGACGAAGCTCTTCTCTTGCGGTGAGTTTATCGAAGTCGGTTTTATTTGGCAGATTTGCGCTTGCTTTTTCATCGTAAAACCAACCGCGCGTGCCTGCTACGATAAAATCGTCAACCTCGTGAGCGTTGTTAAAGAGAAACGAGATAGTTGTAATATTATGCTTTTCGAAATGTTCGCGGTGCTTTTTCATAGTGCACCACCAAAAATCGTGGTTGCCCTTGCCAAGAATTTTTTTGCCGGGCAGAGAATTGAGAAACTTAAGGTCGCTCGTCGCCTCGTCGAGTGAAAGCGCCCAGGAAATATCGCCCGGAACAACTACGGTGTCGTTTTCTTCGATGAGGTGACGCCAATTGTTTTCTATTCTCTTCATATAAGAATCCCATCTGCTACCGAAAACCTCCATTGACTTGTTTGTCGAATCAAGCGTTGAAAGATGCAGATCGGCCATGGTATAGAGTGCCATTTTTTACTCCATAAAATTAAATTTTGATTTTGCGGTATAAAAGCTTCGTCTTTGGAAAAGATAAGAATGCGGGAAGCGATTCTCGCAGAAAAGAGGAGCTTTGCTATGGAAGAAAGAAAGTATGAAACAAAATGCGGCTGTGAGCGCCACAAGCATATAAAGGGAATTAACTGCAACGTGGTAAGCTGTGTTTATCACGATGGCAACAGTGAATGCTATGCCGGCGAGATTTCGGTAGGACCGCGCGACGCAAAATGTTCGTCGAATACGGTTTGCGCTACCTTTAAGCCTAAAGAGTATTAAAATTCCGCTACCGCCTTATCCATATCTTCCTTTTCGATTATGTCGGGGTGAAGAATAGGCTTTGCTAAAACGGACGCAAGAGGTGCAGGAATTTCCGTTCCCGTAAGGTCGGAAAGTCTCTCGAGCGCTTCTATATCGGTAATGTTAAAGCTTGCATCAATCGATGTAAGCACGTCCTTTGCAAATTTGTATGGGGATGCGGTGGAAACAACGAGGATCTTCCTCTCTGCCTTATGGGTATCCATATATTTACGAGCGGCACAGATTGCCACGGATGTATGGGTATCTATAAGGTAGTTTTCTTTTTCGTAGGTTTCGCGGATAGTCTTTCTCGTTTCTTCCTCCGATGCGTAAATACCAATGAAACTTTCATTTATTTTGTTAAAAATCTCGGAACTTACGGTATATTTCGAGGCAGAATTGAGTTCATCCATATATTTTTTCGTTAATTCGCATCCTGCAGTGAGATAAAGAAGTCTTTCAAGGTTAGAGGAAATAAGAATATCCATAGAGGGAGATATGGTTGCGTGGAAGGTTCTGTTTTTATCGTAAGATCCGCTATCAAGGAACTCGGTGAGAACGTTATTCACGTTAGACGCGCAAATGAGTTTTTCGATTGGAAGACCCATAAGCTTTGCGATATATCCCGCAAAAATATTTCCGAAGTTACCCGTGGGAACGCAAACGTCTATTTTTTCACCGTAAGATATTTCGCCCGAATTTACCATATCGAGATAAGCAGAAACATAGTACACTATTTGAGGAACGAGTCTGCCCCAGTTAATCGAGTTTGCGCTTGAAAGGAACGTGTTGTTTTGCAGAAGCGCGTTTTTTATTTTTTCATCGGCAAAGATTCTCTTAACACCGCTTTGCGCGTCATCAAAGTTTCCTCTTATAGCTTTAACCGAAACGTTATCGCCCTCTTGAGTCTGCATCTGTCTTTTCTGAACCGCGCTGACACCGTCTGTGGGATAGAATACTTGTATTTTAGTTCCGTCAATATTTTTGTAGCCTTCAAGAGCTGCCTTGCCCGTGTCACCCGAGGTTGCGACGAGAATGAGCGCATCCTTCGTTTCGCCGGTTTTGCGGAGCGCTCTTACGAAAAGTCTTGGCATTATCTGAAGCGCCATATCTTTAAAAGCGCACGTCGGTCCGTGCCAAAGCTCGAGCGTGTAAAGAGAATCGTTTACCTTATACACGGGAGCGGGGAAGTCTCCGAACTTTTCCTTTGCGTATGCGCCTTTAGCATCGTCAAGAAGCTCCTCGTATGTATAATCGGTCAAAAACTTTCCGATTATGTGCGCCGCGCGCTCCTCGTAGGATTTGTCTTTAAGAGATAAAAATTCTTCATTTGTGAGCGTGGGAATGCTTTCGGGCATGAAAAGTCCGCCGTCTTTAGCAAGACCTTGTTTTATTGCTTCAGCCGAGTCAACGCGCTCGGCAGATACTCCTCTTGTGCTTATAAATTTCATAGCTACTCCTTGTGAACGCTCATCTGTACGTTTTCAGAACAAAAGCGTTTTCAATATAATTAATTTCGTCAACCTTTCCGTTAGGCTTAAGATAAACCTCGGCAACGTCAAAGCGGAACTTTTTTCTGCCTGCGGTTGCGGCTGCAAAAACTCGCGCCGCCGTGATTATTGATTCTTGTTTTTTCTTGTCAACGGCATCGCGCGGAAGCATATTAAAAGGGTTTGCCGCGCCTTCGGTTCTCGATTTGACCTCAACGAAGCATATATGCTCGTTCGTTTCGGCAACTATATCTATCTCGTGACCGTCGGCAACGTAGTTTCTGTAAAGTATTTTGTATTTTTTGCGCCTTAAATATTTACATACTGCGCCTTCTGCAATATTACCTTTAACGCGCTTGTCGGTTAAAACCTTGAGTATGTTCATTATTTATCGAGAAATTTCAAAAAAGTCATTCGATATATGGGAGCGGGTCCGTATTTTCTCACAGCGTCCATATGGTCTTTAGTGGGATAGCCCTTGTGCTTCGCTATACCGTATTCGGGATAAAGCTTATCAAGCTCCGCACACTGTCTGTCACGCGTAACCTTCGCAAGAATCGAAGCCGCCGCGATAGAGGAGCTTATAGCATCACCCTTAACTATCGTTTGAGTGGGAATTTCAAATCCGCGCGAGCAGTTTCCGTCAATAAGAGCGAAATCCGCTTTTATGGGAAGTGCCTCAATAGCTCTTTTCATAGCGAGCATAGAAGCGTTAAGTATGTTAATTTCATCTATTTCGGCGGGGGAAGCCTCAGCAATCGCATAAGCGATCGCCTTTTCCTTGATTACGTCGAAAAGCTTTTCACGCTTTTTCTCGGTAAGCTTTTTCGAATCGTTGAGCCCCTCAATTTCTGTATCGCGCGGAAGTATTACCGCCGCGGCAACAACGGGGCCGCAAAGCGGTCCTCTTCCTGCCTCGTCAGTTCCGCAAACTGCGGTATATCCTTCGCTGTATTTCGCGTTTTCGTATTCAAAGCTTGGCATTATCTGTCCTCCGGCTTTTCAAGAGAAATTTTTCCTATGACCGCGCCTCTGAATTCATCAAGAAGCATTTCTGCGCAGCGTGAGGAATTTATTGCTCCGCCCGCCATAAGCATTCCGCGGCGTCTTGCAACGAGTTCGAAAAGGTCGTATCCGTCAAGACCGTAGGTTTCGTCCTCTGTGAGCTTGTATCTTGCCATAAACTTGTCGGGGGCGCACTCCATAAGACGAGAGCAGAGAATCATAGCCATTTCTTCGATGTCTATGATTTTATCGCGTATAGCTCCCGTGAGCGCCAAATTCTGACCAACGATTTCGTCCTCGAATTTCGGCCAAAGAACACCGGGCATATCAAGAAGGTCAAGACCTATTTCGGTGGTAACCCACTGCTTGTTTACCGTAACGCCGGGTCTGTCCTCAACCTTTGCGCGCTTTGCGCCCGAAAGTCTGTTGATAAGAGAGGACTTTCCAACGTTGGGAATTCCAACCACCATCGCCTTCAGGCGTCTGCCTTCCATACCCTTTGCATTGTATCTGTCTATCTTGTCCTTAAGAGTTTTTTTAACCGCGTCGGAGAGATTTTTGAGTCCAACGCTGTCCGAAGAGTCGATAAGCACCGCGTTTTCACCGCGTTTTTCGAAATATTCCATCCACTTGCGGTTGATTTCGGGATCTGCAATAGATGACTTCGTAAGAACGGTAAGCTTTGGCTTACCCGCCGTGAGCTTTTCTATTTCGGGGTTTTTTGAGCTGTAGGGAATTCTTGCATCCAAAAGCTCGAGTATAATGTCCACCTGTCCAAGACAGTCAGCCATCATTCGTCTGGTTTTCGCCATGTGGCCGGGGAACCACTGTATAGGATTAATTGCCATTTTTTAAAAGTCGCTTTCGTAATATTTGCTCTTATGAGTCTTTTATTCTACCGTGCCGAACTTTTCGAAGGGGTAGAAGCGTAACAGTACCTTACCGAGAATACTGTCTTCCTTTATCGTGCCGATTTTTCTTGAGTCCTGGGAAACGTTTCTGTGATCTCCCATAACGAAGACCTCACCGTTGGGGACTGTTATATCAAGAGGATCGCAAATATAAGGGAAATTCGGGTCGATGTAAACGTATTCGCTTTCATCAAGAAGCTCACCGTTTACTTTAACGTTTCCTAACGAATCAATCTCAACTCTGTCGCCCGCGATTGCTATAACTCTTTTAACGATTGGAATCGGAAGCTCTGTGGAATAGTCCTCGCAAACGATAATGTCGCCTCTCTCGGGCTTGTAGAAGAGGTCGGATATAATAATATGCTCGCCGTCAAAGAGCGTTCTCTCCATTGAACCGCCGTCAACAACAGAATGGCGGAAGAAGAAAGTAGTTATGATGAAAACTGCAGCCAAGCTGAAAATGAAAAGCTCAATAAAATCGAAAAGAGAATCAATAAGTCTGTTTCCTATTTTTGAGTCTTTATCGGTGTCTGTGATGTCTTCGTTATCATTGTCATCTCCGTCGGAGTCAACGTTATCGTTGTTATCGTTGTCATCATCGTTATCGTCGTTATCGTTGTCATAATCGTCATCATCGTCGTCATCGTCGGAAGCGTTTTCAAGCTCCGCCACAGATGTATTCGCATCTTCTTTTGGGATCGGAATATCGAAGCTTTCCTGAATTAACTCGGAATCGTTTATTTCCTCTGCAGTTACCGTTTCGTCGGTAATAACAGTTTCGATTGGCGCTTTATCTTCTTCTATATCAACCGATTCGTCAACGCTCTTTTCTTCTGACTCAACCTTTGCGTCGATCGCTGATGCTTCTTCTGCCGCCTCATCGGTCGATATAGCTTTCGCCTCTACTGCTTCGTCGGGAGATATGGCTTCTGTTTCTGCTTCGAGAGTATTTTCCTCTGTATTATCCGAAGCGTCAGCCTTTGCGCCAACCGATTCCAAAAGTACGGGAATCGTCATCGGAGCTGCGTCGGAGGAGGGAGCATTCGCGTTTTTTTCGAGAGCTACATCAACGCTCGCATTGTCGAGAGCTTCGTTAGCTTCGGGCGCGTTCTCACTGCCGACCGTATCGTTAAATTCGTTTTCGAATTTGTTTTCGTTCATCTGCAATCCTTTCACGTTTATATGTAAAAATATATCGCATTATATACTTATTCATTATATTGTACCATAATTATTAGCTAAATGCAATGTATAAATATAAAAGTAATGCAAAATATTTTATAAAAAATTCCCGGCAAAAGCGCAGTTTTTAGACAAAATTATAGTATTTTGGAAAAATAAAACTTTTTTTGAAAAAGATATTGATTTTTTTTGCCGTATATGATATAATATCTTCAACTGTGTCAGAGTCAAGAACTCTGTTTCGCAGCATTTCAGAGCAGTCCTCTGCGTAGCTCCGCACGAATGCTCGTAGTAATAAGGAGGGCCTAAAAATGGAAAAGATTCAGGCTTTTGTAAGTGAGCAGCTCAAAACTGAGATTCCTCAGTTTGGCATTGGTGACGGTGTAAAGGTTTACATCCGTATCACAGAAGGTGAAAAGACAAGAACTCAGCTCTTCGAGGGTACCGTTATTGCAAGACATGGCGGCGGAATCTCCGAAACCTTCACTGTAAGACGTGTTTCTTACGGTGTTGGCGTAGAGAAGACATTGCCCCTTCATTCTCCTAACGTAGAGAAGATCGAGGTATTCCGTCTTGCGAAGGTTCGCCGTGCGAAGCTTTATTATCTTCGTTCAAGAGTTGGTAAAGCGGCTAAGGTTAAGGAGAGAATCTAATTTCTCACCCGTCGCAATAAAAAACAACCGCTTCAACAGCGGTTGTTTTTTACGTTATGCGGCTTTTTTCCGAAAAATCTCTTTTTACGTTAAGTGACCTTTTCCTAAAGATACCAAAAAGGGACTTACGCCATATTCTCCGAGAGCTTTTTACCTCCGAGAATGTGGAAGTGAAGATGCTTCACGGATTGGCAACCGTCGTTTCCTATATTGGAAACTATTCTGTATCCGTTTTCAAGACCGAGAATTTTTGCGATTTTGGGAATCGCCTCGAAAATCTTTGCGACGGTAGCGGAATTAGCTTCGTTTATCTCGTCAGCGGAGGAAATATGCTCCTTGGGAACAACGAGGCAGTGGCTCGGCGCTTGGGGCGCAATATCGAGGAATGCGTAGCAGGTATCATCCTCGTAAACCTTGCTTGAGGGAATATCGCCTTTTATAATAGCGCAAAATAAGCAATCCATATTATTAAAACCTTTCTTTATACGGCTTAACGCCTTAATTACAAATTAAGTTTAACATAAAAATCCGAAAATTTCAATACCGAAAAGAGAATTTTAAAATGTCAGATAAAAAATACTCTCTTCCTATGTATCCCATTGATCGCGACCTTTGGGATGAAATAAATGACATTAGCGTCCCCGTAACCGTCTATGGAATGGGAAACGGCGCGGATAAGCTCTTCTTGCGTATCGGTGAGGAGCGTGCTAAAGAGAAAATCAAAGAGATTTTCGCATCCGACGGATTCGTTAGAGGTCATAGCTTCCGCGGATATAAAGTAAAAACACTCTCCGACGTTAAAAACGAATATTCCGATTTTCTTATACTTCTTTCCTTTGCTTCAAACAGAAGTGAGGTTATAGAAATGATAAAGAAAATAGATTGCGAGAATGAAATGCGAATTCCGGATATGCCCGTCAGTGGAGAGGAATATTTCGATAAAAGTTTCTATAACGATAATTACAAGAGCATAAAAAAGGCTTATGAAAGTCTTTGCGACGAGGAGTCGAGAGCTTTATTTTCTACAATAATTAAATATAAACTCTCGGGAAAAGCCGAATTTCTTTTTGATAAAACCTCGACGATGGCGCAAATATACGCACTTGTAGGAGAAAACGTAACTCGCGCGATAGATGCGGGCGCTTATAACGGTGACACTGCGCGTGAAATGCTGGAATATTTTCCTTCGGTTAAGAAGATATACGCGATAGAGCCCGATAAGCGCAATTTCAAAAAGCTTTCGAAATACGTTTTGGAAAACGGACTTTCCGATAAAATAGAAGCGATAAACGCGGGAGTGTGGAGCGAGAATGCCGAGGGCGCGTTTAATAGCTCTGCAAACAGAAATTCGTCTATCTCTTCAACCGTGTCATACGAGTCGAAAAGCGATCTCGTTCCGCTTGTTGCGATAGATTCGGTTGTGAATGAAAAAATTGATTATATAAAATATGATGTTGAAGGCGCGGAGCTTGAGGCGCTTAAGGGAAGCTATAAAACGATAAAAGAATATCGCCCGAAGCTTCTTATATCGGCATATCACAGAAGCGAGGATATTTTCTCGCTTGTCAACTATATGAAGGAAAATCATCCATACTATTCGCTTTATATGAGAAGAACGGAATGTTTTCCCGCGTGGGAAATAGCTATAATAGCAATCCCGGAATAAGTATTGCAATTCCCATAGATTTATGATACAATTGATAAAGATTAATACCTTTTGAAAGGATAAAATATATGAAAAGACCGGAAATATTATCACCGGCAGGAAATTTTGAAAAAATGAAGGCGGCCATACTCTACGGAGCAGATGCCGTGTATCTTTCGGGCAAAATATTCGGTATGCGCGCCGCAGCGGATAACTTCTCGGTAGAAGAGCTTAAAGAGGCGGTTGAGTATGCCCACGAAAGAGGGGTTAAGGTTTATCTTACTCTTAATACAATGCCTCGCGAGAGCGAATATCAAATGCTTAAGGAATATCTTTCCGAGCTTAAAGGCATAGCAATTGACGCTATGATAATCGGAGATATAGGAGTTATGGAGCTTGTTAAGGAAATGCTTCCGGAAATGGAGATTCACGTTTCCACCCAGGCAAATTCCGTCAGCTCCCGCGATTGCCTTGCTTGGTATAAGCTTGGCGCGAAGAGAGTTGTTTTGGCAAGAGAGCTTTCGCTCGAAGAGATAAAAGCAATAAGAGCGAGTATCCCCGATGAGCTTGAAATCGAGTGTTTCGTTCACGGCTCAATGTGCATTTCTTATAGCGGAAGATGTCTTTTGTCGGGACATATAATAGACAGAGATGCGAACAGAGGAATGTGCGCCCAGCCTTGCAGATGGAATTATACCATTCGCGGCTATGAAATAGCAGAGGAAAAGCGCCCCGACCTTCGTATGCCTATAGAAGAGGTGAACGGCGAAACATTCATTATGGCAAGCCGAGATACTTGTACTATCGAGCATATCCCCGAGCTTGTTGAAGCAGGCATTAATTCCTTCAAAATAGAGGGAAGAATGAAATCTGCTTACTACACGGCAGTTGTAACCAATACTTACAAAATGGCACTTGACAGCTATTTCTCGGGCAATTACGAGTATAACGAGCTTTGGTATAGAGAGCTTCTCTCGGTAAGCCACAGAAATTATGCTACCGGTTACTATTTCTCCGACCCCAGAGCCAATGCGAATACAGCAGAGGATAATGGCTATATCAAGGATAAAGCATATCTTTCAACCGTTGTGGAATATAATGATAAGACGGGCGAAGCCCTTATGACTCAAAGAAACAAAATGACTCTCGGAGATAAGGTAGAGGTCATTACTCCCGGCAAGGTCGGCAGAGTTATAGAAATAACCGAGCTTTATGATGAAAACAGACTTCCAATTACCGCAACTCCTCACCCATATATGCTCTTTTACGCAAAGGTTTCCGAGCCTCTTTGCCCCGGGGACATCGTGAGAGCGGGCGAATAAAATAAGCTTTAAAATCTGTTGCATTCTTAACTATACAATCAATGTAGTTGTTTTGAAAGGATTTAACATGAAATTTATTGAAATATTAAAGGCTATATTTATCGGCATAATAGAGGGAATTACCGAATGGCTTCCCGTTAGCTCAACGGGACACATGATACTTGCCGATGAGTTTATACGCTTGAACGTTTCTTCTGAGTTTAAGGAAATGTTCTTTGTTGTAATTCAGCTTGGCGCGATACTTGCCGTGCCGACACTCTTCTTCGAAAGACTCAATCCATTTTCAAGGAAAAAAACGAAGGAAGATAAAAAAGGAACTATAGATCTTTGGTGCAAGGTTATCGTAGGTGCTGTTCCTGCAGCGTTCGCAGGGCTTCTGCTCGATGACTTTTTAGATGAACATTTATACACGCCCACGGTGATTTCGATAGCGCTTATAGTTTACGGTATCGCATTCATTCTCATTGAGAGAATGAAGAGAGTAAAGGCGAACGAGTTCCGCGTGAATGACGTTTCCGAGCTTACCTATAAGGACGCGCTTACAATCGGAGCGTTCCAAATTCTGTCGCTTATCCCCGGAACCTCTCGCTCGGGCTCGACAATAATCGGCGGTATGCTCAGCGGTGTTTCGAGGGTTGCATCTGCGGAGTTTTCTTTCTTCATGGCGATTCCGATAATGCTCGGTGCTTCGGGACTTAAAATACTTAAGTTTATTCTCGAGGGCGCGACCGTGTCAAGTTTTGAAATTGCGCTTCTCTTCATAGGAATCGTAGTATCCTATATCGTTTCGCTTGTGGTTATAAAGTTCCTTATGGACTTTGTAAAAAGACATAGTTTCAGTGCCTTCGGTATCTATAGAATTATACTCGGCGCGATAGTTATAGGGTATTTCTTGATGGTATAAAACATTTAGATTAACAGTATAAAACGTTTTAACATACAGCATAAAACGTTTAAATAATAATAAAACGAGGCAACTTGAATGCTTTTAAACTTCAAGTCTGCCTCGTTTTTTATATCGTTTTTCAAGAAATATGATGATTAAACAGTCTTTGTGAAATCTATAGTCTTAAGACCGTTATCGGACAAAAACTTGTTCGCAAGAACGAAGTGATTGCAACCGAAAAATCCCGCGTAAGCCGAAAGCGGACTTGGATGCGCGCATTCAAGCACTAAATGCTTCGGATTGGTTATAAACGCCTTTTTTGCCCGCGCGTTGCCGCCCCAGAGAATGAAAACTACGGGTTCTTGCTTTTCGTTTATTATTTGAATTATTCTGTCGGTGAGAATTTCCCAGCCCTTGCCCTTATGGCTTTGAGGCTGTCCCTCGCGAACGGTGAGAGTCGTGTTAAGAAGTAACACACCCTGCTTCGCCCAACCCGAAAGCTCACCTGTCGGCGGCGGAGTCATTCCGTATTCCGTATTAAGCTCTTTGAATATATTCTGAAGTGACGGTGGAAATTTCACCCCGGGTAAAACGGAGAAGCAAAGTCCGTGTGCCTGCCCCTCGCCGTGATAAGGGTCCTGACCGAGTATAACAACGCGCGTATCCTTAAACGAGGTGTATCTCAACGCGTTATATATATCGTGCATAGGCGGATAAATTCTCCTCGTAGAGTATTCCGCCTTCAAAAATTCGCGCAGCTTGAGGTAATAATCCTTCTCAAACTCGTCCTTAAGTATCTCGTCCCAATCGTTGCCAAGTGAAATCATATTCTTCTCCGTAACACCGTTTATTATTTAACATAAACAGTATATCACCAAAAACGCTAAAAATCAACATCTTTTTGTGATTTGTATTATTTCATTTTCGTGATTTGCATTATTTCTTTTCAAAGCTGCGTTCTGCTATATAATCTAATGAAACGTTATAATAGTCGGCGAGCTTGATTGCTACCCAAAAAGGAATTTCTCGCTCACCTCGCTCATATCGTTGATATACTGTCAGCTGCATGTTTAAAGCCTTTGCGATTTGAGATTGAGTTTTATCATTGTCTTCGCGAAGATCTCTGACCCTACGGTATATAAACATAATTCATTCCCCTAACCAATTTGTTATGTATGAAATATTATATAAAATAACACCGTATGGTATTGACAAATAACACCGTTTGGTGTTATAATATTTTCACAGTTTTTTACAAATGGAGGAAGATTTATGAGAAAAGACATAACTGTTGGCGAATATATGAAAAGGAGAAGAAAAACTGAGATTGCACTGCGAACTATTTTATTTATGCTAATAGCCGCGATTGCATCATTATTTATACTAGCTATCTATACCGGAAATTACGATTTTTTGGTAACAGGTATACTTTTATTTTTCCCGGTGGTTATATATTCAATAGTTTACGCAGATAGAAACGTTCCGTTTTTAAAAAACAGAAAATGGTTGAATAAAATAGGTTTAGAGCATATTGCAGACGATATGCAGCTTTCCGAACCCATAACGCTTAAATCGAAAATATACTGCGGAGAAAAGGTCATATTTGCGAAAAAATTCGGTGTTATAGTGCCTTATGATCAGATCGCTTGGATGTATAGGTATCAGCGCAGAGTAAACGGTATAACTGTAGAAAAGTATATATCTCTTCACACCAAAAGCGGAAAAAAGATTCCGATTTACACAAAGTTAAAAGAGTTCGAAGAAAATGAAAAAATAGTTTTCGAGCATGTAATCAAAAAATGCCCCAATCTTTTGATTGGATACGGAAAAGAACAAAAACAAGATTACAAAAGAGTAGTTAAAGGTTATAAAAGAGAATGTAAGTAAAGCTATATCATAAAATGAATATATTTAAACATTTGAGGATAAAGAAGATGAAAAAAGCAATTTCACTATTTATGTTAGCAATAACAATTGTCCTATCGGGAATTGTTGCTAATCCTATTAAAGCAGAGGCTGCTCCTGCTGTCATTGGAAACAAAAACTTGAAGCCCAAAATTTCGCTTGATGTAGAGCCTTATTTTCAAAACACTGATTGGTCTTGCAGCGGTGCTTCATGCATGGTCGTGTTAAATTACTTTAATTCAGGTAGCGGTTTAGATGATGTGGATTTAACTAACGAAACTGAAACGTATATATATAGGATGAAAGATGCCATCAACAAATATCTTGGTAGCAAAGATTATAATTATGTACATGCATCAAAATCATCAATCGGTACTTACATAGAAAACTCACTATATGCAGGAAACCCTGTTATCGCCAGAGTCGCATTTTCTGCAGGATATTTTAATTACAAATCTACGGGACATCTTACTGTAGTCACAGGATTGTATACGGATTCAAACAATGCAACTTGGTTGGAGATAACAGACTCGTTTGTCAATAGATTTTCTGCCAATAATTATTCGGATTCAAAAACCGGTAAGGTATATATACCGCTCTCCGAATTCGTGAACTATACATACTCTGGTGATAGTTCTATGTATTTGATCTATTCTACGGTAGAAAGATATCCCAAATGCAATCACCAGTACGTATATAAAAAGATACAGCAACTGAATATATAGGACACTGGAAAGAGTGTACTTTGTGTGAAGATAAAACTGAAATGTTTTCGCACAATTACGACTGTGAAATTTGTGATACTTCGTGTGATGACTGTGGATACACGAGGGGAATTAAGTACGAGCTTACTCTGACAGAATTCAACTATACTTATGTAGATCAGTGGACGCATATAAGAGAATGTAAGCATTGCGGAGTCTCGACAGAAGAGATGCATTCTCCTGATGGTTTTTTTCATTATAACACTTCTCAACATTATATATGCTGTCGAGAATGTAGAACAAATTTAGAATACGAAGAACACATTTTCAGTGATCAATGTGATACTAAATGTGATACATGCCTATACCAACGAACCACCACTCATCAGTACACAAATGACTGCGATAATACTTGCAATGTTTGTGGCTACACAAGAACCACCTCTCATCAGTACACAAATGATTGCGATAATACTTGTAACGTCTGCGGTGCTACGAGAACAAACTCGCATACTTATACCAACAATTGCGACACCAGTTGCAACGTCTGTGGTGCTACGAGAACAGTCGCAAGCCATACGTTTAACAAATACAATTCTAACTTTGTAGGGCATTGGAAGATTTGTAGCATATGTGGTGAAAAAGAAAGTGATGTTGTAGAATCGCACACGATAACCCAAAAGGAATACTTTAATAAGGACTGGCACAAAAGTACTTGTACGGTGTGCGATGCAGAAATTGCGTTTGATCATGTGTATGAAAACGACTGTGATGCAACCTGTAACGATTGTACTTATAAGAGAAACGTCTCTCACGAGTACACTGATTCTTGCGACAAAGCTTGCAATAAGTGTAACGAAGAGCGTGCAGTAGTTCACACGTATACCGACATCTGTGATGAAGAGTGTAATGTTTGCGGAGAAAAGAGAACAGACTGCCACGCTTACGGTGAGTGGACCGTAGTAACCGGTGCAACCTGTACTACCGAGGGAACTAAGAGTAAGATTTGTTATATTTGCTCTGTCGAAAAGGAAGAAAAAATAGCAAAGCTTGATCATAAGCTAAGCGCTTCTCAGGACGGAAATAACATTAAGCACGAGTGTCTCGAATGCAATTACTCGTACACAACACCGATAGAAAACATTTCCGGTACCGGCAATAATAACAGCAATACAAATGACAACTCTTCCTCAGGCTTGTCTTCTGCTGAAGCGGCTAAGATTCAGCAGTACAGAGAAACAACGATTATCTTGGGCGGATCTATGATCATAGGTCTTACTATGATGGGGCTTGTTTCCGGACTTGCAAGGAGAAGGAAGGGAAAATCCAAGAAGGATGATTGAAAAACATTTTTAACAAAAATGGAATGTCGTAATTGGGCAGAACCTAATAAAAATAAGTTGTTTTTCTAATATTTGGCAAAATTTTAGGAAATATATGCGATTTTGATTACAGTAAACATACCAAAGGAATTTTTTGAAAAAAATAAAATTATTTTTCCAAAACCTATTGATTTTTTAGAAAGTTTATGATACAATATTTGAGTATGAAAATGTGGCTTGGTTTTAACGAATCGGATATGGACCCTCTCAGCCGTTGATGTGGAGTTATAACGGTCGCTCTTAAAATTAAAAGGAGACTAAAATGGCTAATATTAAGTCCGCTAAAAAGCGTATTCTCGTAAACCGCTCTAAGGCTCTTCGTAACCAGATGGCTAAGAGCCAGCTTAAGACCTTCATCAAGAAGTTCAACGTAGCAGTTGCAGCAGGTGACAAGAAGGCAGCTACCGAGCTTTATCCTGTAGTTATCAAGAAGGTTGACCAGGCAGTAGTTCGTGGCATTCTTCATAAGAATAACGCAGCTCACAAGAAGTCTGCGCTTACGCTTAAGCTTAACAAAATGGCATAATTTCAGTTAAAAATATAAAAAACCTATTTGGTTAACCCGCCAAATAGGTTTTTTGTTATAGTTCGTTTTTTATATAGCAAAACGTCTGTTTTGCTATACAGTGTGAAGCTTGTGCCCGGTGAAGTTAACTTCGCCACCGCGCTGATTATTGCTTACGGAATAAACTTATATTGCGGCATTACGGATAATCTATTCCACCGTTTGGCGGTTTGCAGCGCGATATGCGCTTTAAGCCCTTAATAACGCCTTTGATAAGTCCGTATTTGTTTATAGCCATAATCATATACGTTGAGCAGGTCGGCTCAAATCGGCATCGGTCACGCATTTTTTTAGGCGCGGTAGCCTTATAGAGAAGAATCGCTCCTATCGTAAACGGTTTTAGAAGAATCGCAGAAATCAGCGATAATACCGCGATAATGCATATTTTTAAAAAGAGAAAGGGAATTGAGCGCGAAACAAGCGCGAATGATACCCAAAGCGCCGCCATAGTGATGAGTGGCGCAAAAAAATATTTAATTAAGTCCGAAACGCGTATTTCGCGAATTGTTTTCATATAGTATTTCTCGATTCGGTTTGAATTGATTTTTAGCCTTTTATACAAGGGCTTATTTTTTTATAACTCGTTTTTAAAAGCGATATTTGAATATCCGTAAAATCGACTTTTAAAGTGGTAATGATAATTTATGCAAAAGTATTTTATCATTTTTTCACTCCGTAATCAAGTGAAAATTCAAAAAAATAGAAAAATAAGAGATAAAAACGCAAAATCGAGTATAGATAAAAGAAAAAAATGAATTTTAAGTTATTCGTATTGACAAAGATGACTTTTTATGATAAAATAACAACAGTTATATAACAAACGATATATAAGAGGTGAAATATGCCGCCAAAGGTAAAAATAACTAAAGAGGATATTATAAACGCCACGATACAGCTTGTGCGCGAGAGCGGAGCAGAGGCGATAAATGCGCGCGCTATTGCAAACGCATTAAATTGCTCTACACAACCCGTATTTTCAAACTTTCAAACGATGGATGAATTACGCGCAGAAGCGATAGCGGTATCGTATGAGATTTATTCGAGCTTCTTAAAGCGCGAAGCCGAAAAGGGCGAATACCCCAAGTACAAATCTTTTGGTATGGCGTATATCCGCTTTGCAAAGGAAGAAAAGGAGTTGTTTAAGCTTTTATTTATGCGCGATAGAACCGAAGAAAATACTGCCGCAATGACAGATGACGTTGATGCATCCGTGGAATATATTATGAACTCCTGCGGTGTTACGCGCGAAAAAGCACTTCTTATGCACTTGGAAATATGGACTTTCGTACACGGAATTTCCGTTATGATAGCTACTTCGTTTTTGTCTTTCGATTGGAAAATGATAAGCGATATGTTAAGCGACGTATATCAAGGAATACGTGCAAGACATTTGGGGGTGAATTAAATTGAATGCAATAAAAACAGAAGCTCTTACAAAGAGATACGGAGATATTTTAGCCGTTGACAACTTAAGCCTTGAAATTGGCGAGGGCGAGCTTTTTTCGCTCTTGGGTGTTAATGGAGCGGGGAAAACTACAACGATAAAAATGCTTTCCTGCCTAACCCTGCCAACGAGCGGAGATGCGTATCTGCTCGGTAAAAGTATTTCGAAGGACTCTCGCGAGGTCAAATCCTTAATAGCGGTATCACCGCAGGAAACCGCGGTTGCGCCGGGACTCTCCGTGCGCGAGAATTTAGAATTGATATGCGGAATTTACGGCTTTGACAAGGAAAAACGCGCATCGAAAATAAATGAGCTTACGGAGCAATTTGATTTATCGAGCGTAATAGAGCGAAAAGCAGGGAAGCTTTCGGGCGGTTGGCAACGAAGATTAAGTATTGCAATGGCGCTTATAAGCGAACCGAAAATTCTTTTCCTCGACGAGCCCACGCTCGGGCTTGACGTTATTGCGCGAAGCGAGCTTTGGGATATTATCCGTGCTTTAAAGGGAAACGTCACGATAATTCTGACAACGCACTATATGGAAGAGGCAGAAGCGCTCTCCGACCGCGTTGCAATTATGAAAAACGGCAAGCTACTCGTGTGCGATACACCTGAGGCAATCAAATCTAAAGCAAATACGTCAAAATTCGAGGAAGCCTTTGTCAAAATCGTTAAGGGGGTGGCAGAATGAGAATGCTCGCGTTTACAAACAGAAATATGAAGGAACTGATTCGCGACCCCTTAACTTTGGGATTTGGACTTGGATTTCCTTTAGTTTTAATTTTTCTTTTGAGTGCAATTCAGAGAAACGTACCCGTACCGCTTTTTGAGATAGAGAAGCTTGCTCCGGGAATCGTGGTGTTCGGACTCTCGTTTATGACGCTGTTTTCCGCAACTCTTATAGCGAAGGACAGAAGCAGCTCGTGGCTTTTGAGATTATATACAACGCCTCTTTCGCCCACCGATTTTATACTTGGATATACGTTGCCGATTATTCCGTTTTCAGTAGCGCAAAGCGCGGTTTGCTATATAGTCGCTATTCTTCTCGGTCTTGATATTACGGTGAATATTCTTTTGGCAATCCTTTTCATAGCACCGATTTCGGTGCTTTTCATAGCCCTCGGTTTGTTTTTCGGAAGTATTTTGACCGATAAGCAGGTAGGCGGAGTTTGCGGAGCGCTTTTAACCAACCTCTCCGCTTGGCTTTCGGGAACTTGGTTTGACCTGGAGCTTGTCGGCGGTGCATTCCGAAAAATAGCGTATGCCTTGCCATTCGTTCACGCGGTTGAGCTTGAGCGCGCAGTGCTATCGGGTAGTTTTTCGGATATATTACCGCATCTTCTCGTCGTAATGGCATACGCAGTATCAGCTCTCGCTGTAGCAGTACTTCTTTTCCTTAAACAAATGAAAAGGCAGTAAATATGACCCGTGTGTAGTTTAACAAGCTAATTTACTATGCGAATTTAACAAAATGAATTAATTCTTTTTATACAATCTTATCAAAACGCGAAACAGATTAAAACTAAAAAAATAGGCTGAGTCAAGCTCTAAAAAAGCAATTGGCTCGGCCTTTTTCTTGTTTATTTTTTCGTTTTTTTATGTGTTTTTTCTATGTATAATAGCTTTATTTGAGACCGAATTTTTTTGTATTTCCGCTTGGAATTTGGGTCTCTTATAGCATATTGCAACTCTTCTTATACTATATTGTGGTCAAATGTATTTGTAGCTAACTTGGTTAACGAGTTTGCGAAAAAAGTTGAAATTTAAATATTCCACAATTCTAAAAAGAGCGTTCCATTATGTTATAATGTAAAGCAGGTATATTATATTTGATTATTTACAATAAACTTAAAATATTTTATAATATGATTGGCACTCTATTGTTATAATAGGCGTAGAGTCTCAAAAAGGTATAACCAAATTTTAAAAAACGGAGGTAAAAAATGAGCATCAAAAGAAAATCATTTTTGATCTGTCTTATGCTCGTCGTACTCGTTTTGAGTACCGTCTTTGCGTCAAACGCTGTGGATGCATCAACCTATTCCACAGATGAAGTAACGATGACGGTAACGAAAAACGGTGAGACGACCACAAGACACGGAAGCTTCGACGAATTTTTGACGGAGCTTGACAACGCCGCAACCGCGGAAACTGAAAACGCAGTCATAACGATTGACGTTAACAAGGATTTCGAGGTAGGCGGAAAGGGTTACTGGGAGTTTAGAAGCTTTAGCCCCAGCGTAACCGTTAATTTAAACCTTAACGGCCATACCGTAACGGCGAACAGAGGAAACGTCATTCAGGTCAGAACCGGCTATAAGCTTAATATAGACGGTGCCGATGAGAGCGGTAAAGCGGGAACGTGGCTTGCTACCGGTAGCGGTGCATCTATGTTCTTCGTAAGAGACGTAGAGACAACGGTAAACGTAGAAAACCTCAACATCGTTTCTACGAATCTTTCTACAGATGATCAGCCTGTTCTTCATTTCATGATAGGTGACGTTTTTATGAAGAACGTCAGAGTTACCTACACCGGAACGAACTTCCCCTCAAATGGAAATATCGTGGAGAAGAACATTATCAAGCAAGGTCCCGGAAAACTCAGCCTTGAGAATTGTATTTTAGAGGATGTAAGCTCCGGTAAACTCAAATTCACAGGAATTTACTCTTATTCAAGTCCGGTTATTGAGCTTAAAAACACCGAGATCAAGGCTTACTACGGCTTTAAATCTACAGGAACCTCGATAAATATGGAAAACTGTAAGGTGACGGCGAATGCAGAAGTGTTTAAGAGCACCTCTACCGTGTTCGTTACCGATTCGGAGCTTATAACGTCAGGCGAGAGCATCTCTGATGTTAAGTGCGACATTACGTACAAGTACGGAACTGGAAAGAACACCGTTACCGTTGGAAGCGGAATGGGATTTGCCGATAATTATAAGACGGACGTCGAAGCCTTCTTCAATCATAAAGGAAACGGAAAATACGTTCTTGAGCTCGGAAGTCTCGAAGAGGTAACCGTTACGATCGTAAAGAACGGTGTAACGACAACGAAACACTGCAGTTTCGATGAATTTATGAATGAGCTTGACAAACAGGAAACCGCACTTTCGGAGAATACCACGTATAACGTCGTTATGAATAAGAGCTTCACCGTTGGCGGCCAGGGTTACTGGGAGCTCAGAAATATGAGCCCGACGGCGACCCTTAACATCGACCTTAACGGTCACACTGTGACTGCGAGCCGTGGAAACGTCATTCAGGTCAGAACGCCTTATACTCTCAATATGGACGGAGCAGACGATGAGGGTAATATCGGAACCTGGCGCGCTATAGGCGGCGGTGCATCTATGTTCTATATGCAGATGTCTGCAGGTGATGATGCCAGAGCTAATATCGAGAATATCAATATCATTTGCACAAATCTTTCGTCCGAAACACAGCCGGTTCTCCATCTTGCATCGGGAGTTACCACGATGAAGAACGTATCTATCACGTATACCGGCACTGATTTCCCCGCAAATGGAGTTGTTGAAGATAAGTATTTTATCTCATTGAAGCAGAACGCAAAGCTCGCGCTTGATAATTGTACCATTCTTGATAAGAGCACGGGAAAGCTTAACGTTTACGGCATTTTTACACAGAATACCGCAACCTTCAGTATGAATAATACTACCATAAGCGCTTACGGCGGATTAAAAGGTGACAAGGGAAGTAACGTAATTACAAACAGCAAGATAACCGTCACTTCGTACGTATTCCTTGGCGGAGCGTCGTTCACGGTTACCGACAGTGAGCTTATAACCGCGAATAGCACCTTCTCAAGCACTTCGGGAAAGGTAGCTTTCAATTACGGAGAGGGTAAGACATCCGTCACCGTTGCGAATGGAAACGCTCTTATGGGTAACTTTGACGTTGAGGAAGGCTATGGCTTCATTCCTTACGGAAACGGAAAATACGTTCTCGGCAGCGATGCGGGAATTTCAACCGTAAAAATGGCTTCTCTCTATGCTGATGGAATGGTATTCCAAAGAGATATGCCCATAAACGTTTTCGGAACCTGCCGTAAAGTAGGCGCTGAAATCAAGGTAACGCTCGGTGACGAAACCGTCATTGCAGTAGTTGACTCTATGGGTAACTTCAAGGCAACCTTCGGCGCAAGAGCAGCCGCAAGGGGATTGACACTTACCGTTGAGCAGCTTGGCGTAGATATTCCCACGGTGTTTACATACAATGACGTCTCCATAGGTGAGGTTATCGTAATAAGCGGACAGAGTAACGCCGCATACGAGCTTTACAAAATGGAGGACGCTGCGGAATATATCGCAAATGCTGATAACTATAGCAGCATAAAGGTATTCAGATCGCCGACAAAATATGAGTTCTACGAGGTTGAGGGTGGAATCGGAAACTGGTACACTGTAACGAGCGAACTTCTTAAAAAGTCGGGCGGTATCTCCGGTGACGTTTCCGCTATCGGATACGTCCTTGCGACGAGAATGGCAGACGAGCTTGGAGACGATATAGCTATCGCTCTCATAGATGCTTCCTACGGAGGCACGTCAATATATGCTTGGTTGGAGTTTAACGATTTCGTAGAAAGATTTGGAAATTCGACCTCCGAGAGCGCAAAGACAGGAATACAGAGATATAACGATTATGTTTCCTTCTATCTTAAGAACGGAAGATACCCCACCTCCGTTGACGAGGTTTCTACCTATGTCGAGAAGCCTTATACAAATACTCCCGGTATTTGCTACAACACAATGATAGCGCCCATCGAGGGATATGCGGCAAGATGCGTTATTTGGTATCAGGGTGAGGCTAACTCCGGAAGCCATAAGACTACCTATGGAACATACTTTGACGCTCTTAAAGAAAACTATAAAAAGGCGTTCGCAAACGACGATCTTAAGTTCTTTGCCGTTGAGCTTGCGCCCTACGCTACAAATCAAGGTGATTTCACAGTAACTCAATATAACCTCGGAGAAGCTGACGATACGTTCGTTATCAGTACTTCGAGAGAGGGTCCTGTATTTAACTCGAGCGATCTTGCATATGGAACTATCCATCCCTCAAGAAAATCTCCCATAGGACATAGAGTTGCAGACTCGGTTCTTAAGAACGTTTACGGATTCTACGCTGAAGAGGTTGTTGAAGCTCCTCGCGTTGTAAGCGTTACCAGAGACGGAAATAAACTTATCATAACCTTTGACACAAAGCTTTCTCTCTCTTACGGCAATGTGCTTGAGGGCTTTGAGATTGCAGGTTCGGATAATAAATTCAAGACAGCAGTCGGAGAAATATCAGGAAATACCGTAACGCTCACAGCTGATGGTGTTGATTCACCCGCATACGTGAGATATGCATATTCAAGTATGCAGCTTATTCTCAAAGATGGTACCGTGATTTCTAACCCAAGTCTTTATAATGCAGTTGTTGACGGCAAGGCGGTTATTAAAGATTCTGACGGTACAGAATACGTATTTGACGGAGATCCTTCTCTTGTAATCGAAACCAGATACGTTGGTAATTTGACTAATGAATCCGGACATCCTACGCCGACGTTTATGCTTGCTGTAGGATACGGAGAATAAATGGTGGCAATATGAAAAAAATATTTACAATAATCTTTGTGTTGACTCTCCTTTGTTTGACACTTACGTCATGTGACGCTATCAGCGGCTTGTTTGGTGGCAATAGTGGGAAAGTTACCGCGTCCGATCTTGAAGGCGTAGTCTTCGAGGATATGACGGTAACCTATGACGGAAGCGAGAAAAACATTTTCGCAACCAACGTTCCCGAAGGTGTCAGCGTGGTTTACGAGGGCAACGAAAAAATCAACGCCGGTGAATATACCGTAAAGGCAAAATTCTACTGCGGCGAGGAGCTTTTGCTTGAGAAGAGCGCAACTCTTACTATAGGCAAGGCAAAATACAATATGGCAGGAATTACCTTCTCGGGTAAGGAGGTAACCTATGACGGTAATGCGCACTCCGTCGAGATTGTCGGTACTCTTCCTTACGGCGTTAGCGTAAGCTACGAGGGTAACGGTAAAACCAATGCAGGAAATTATACGGTCACAGCTAAATTTAAATACAACGAGGCAAATTACGAGACAATTGCCGATATGAGCGTACCTCTCGTAATCAAAAAAGCAACGTACGATATGTCCGGAGTGAGCTTCTCGGATAAGACCGTTACGTACTCGCGTGATGAGTACTCGTTAGCGATTAGCGGCAATCTTCCCGAAGGTGTTAGCGTAAGCTATACCGGTAACGGAAAAAGCAGCGTAGGAGCTTACACGGTAGTTGCATCATTCTCCTACGACAGCGAAAACTACGAGCCCATTCCCGATATGAGCGCAACGCTTACGATCGAGCCATTCACGGTAAGCGGAATAAGCTTTAACGATATGGAGTTCGATTATGACGGAAAGAAAAAATCCATCTTCATTACCGGAACTATACCCAATGATGTTAAGGTAATATACGAAGGTAATGGCAAAACCGCGGTTGGAAGCTATGTAGTTACCGCAAGATTCGAGACCGAAAACGAGAATTACGGAGAATTCCCAACCTTGACGGCTACGATTACGATCAATAAGGGAACGTACGTACCCGTGTTTAAAAATGCTACGTTTAGCTTCGATGCAAAGGAGCATTCCATATTTGTTGAGGGCAACCTTCCCAACGGTATAACGGTTGAATATATCGGTAATGGATTTATGCTCCCCGGTACGCATACCGTAACTGCGGTATTTACTACCGACGGTAATTATAACGATATAGAGAGTATGAGCGCAACTGTAGTAGTTGAGGTTGGCTCATACGAAACTCCCGCTTCGGATTTTGAATATTCAACACGTCCCGATGGAACGCTCCAGATTATTGGATACAATGGTAACGATAGCGCAATAGTTATTCCCGTGGCTATACTCGGCACGAAGGTTACTTCTATAGCAACAGAAGCGTTTAAAAACAACGGAGTTATAACCTATGTTTATATCTCCGACGAAATAACCAATATAGGTAACAGCGCTTTTGCATATTCAACTCTTGAGTCAATAAGAATTGGAAATAACGTGGCGGTAATCGGTTCGTCTGCGTTTAAGGGAACGAGATTGAAAAACGTAGAGCTTCCCACGTCGCTTACGACGATTGGTGTCAGCGCATTCGAAGCTACCTCTCTTGAGCAAATAACCATTCCATTCATAGGTGGAAGCCACACCTCATCGAATAGCTTTATCGGCTATATCTTCGGCGCTAAAAACTACTCTGCAAATGCAACTAAGGTTCCCCAAACGCTTAAAACCGTAGTTCTTAACGGAGCTTGCACAAAGATTCCCGCATACGCCTTCTACGGATGCGCAGACGTTAAGGAGATTGTTCTCGGCAATGCTGTAAAGTCCATAGGAAACGCTGCATTCTCGGGATGCGCGAGCCTCAGAAGCATTTATATCCCCGCATCCGTTACGGATATTCCTGCAAATGCGCATGCTTATGACTCGCCCTTCTATAACACCGCGCCTGATATGCTCGTAGTATTTGAGAGCGCCGAGGTTAGCAATATGGGAGAGTACGCACTTTATGTAACAGACACTAAAAAGGCAATTAACCTCTTCGGAAAATCCTACTCCGATTACTTAGCTAATAAGGACGGAAGCTACCGTGAATTCGAATCTAATAATTCAACGCTTCTCAACATTCAGGTTAATGACAGTAACGTAGAAGGATTCTCATCCTCAAAACTTGAATATTCCGTAACTCTTCCGATTACCTCCGGAATAAAAGTCAACTATACCGCAGCATCCTTTGGCGCAGATGTTGAATATACCGCGCCCACCGCTGCAAACGGAAACGTTGCTACCATTAAGGTAACGAGCGCAGACGGAAGCTCTGTTAGTGAATACAAGATTAAATTCACCTTTACGGGTACTACCATCGCAGAGATAGTTAATAAAGACGGTACCGACGCTACCGTAACCTTCGTTATAGATGACGGAGAGAAGCAGACTGCAACCTTTGCAAAATCCATGCTTCAGAAGTATTCGGGACTTGCTCTTTCCTTTGGCGTAAAAACAAAGGATCTTGCTACCCTTAAGACTCAGGATTCCGACGGTGACGGTATTCCCGAATACGTAATCGTAGATGGTAAATATCAGTATGATATAAACCAAAGCAACGTAGCCTTCTGGAATGACGTTCTTTCTGCAGGAAAGAGCGAAATCGTATCTCATACTCATACCCATATGTTCTGGGGACTTGATGACGAGGGCGGAACTTATACCTATGTTGACAATAAGGGGAATATAAAAACGTCCTCTATTATGCCCAAGGGCAACTCCTCCAAGGAGCTTTATGCGGCAAAGCAAATACTCGAGGACCTCTTCTCCTCTTACATTTCAAAGAACGGAACTGCTATCTCTCTTATTGATGCCGGAATAGGCGTAAGAACAGAAAACGCTGTAATCGGCGGTGTAACGTATCCCACTTACAAGACATTCTTTAGAACGCTTTGGGAAAACGCTTACAAAGCAGGTGAGCTTATAAGTATCAGAAGCACTTTTGGCGCAACTTATGACCCGAAACTTGATCTTTCGACTAAGGTTGTTACTCCTTCGAGATATGACACTATGAATGAAAGATTTAACACGCCCGGATACATGGTAGAGAATTACAACGCAAATCCCGATGGTGTAAAGAATGACGATATATCCAACTGGACCAATTATATTGATGCAGCGATAGCAATGAAGGGCTGGGCAGGCTTCTGCATACACGATATTATGTCGAACACTGCAACTTCCTCTCCCAACGGTCATTTCATAACCGAGTCTCAGGCAGATAAGCTCTTTGCTTACGCTACCGAGAAAAATATATGGGTTGCTACCTACACTGCCGCGTCTATGTATTACGCAGAATGGTCCACAGCATCCGTTTCTTCGGTATATGAAAACGATACCGTTAAGGTAACTCTTACAGACAATGAGAACGATGACGTCTTCACCGAAGCTCTTACCGTAAAGGTAAGCGTTCCCGCTACCTGGACTTCGGCAAATACCGGCGCTGAAGCTCTTGAAATTCACAGAAACGGCGACGGAAGCGCGTACGTTTACGTAAATATCGTTCCCGATACCGGGGTAGTTACCATCTCGGCTAACTAATATCTGAAATCCGTATATTGAAAAAAGAGATTGCCAATATCTAAAATCGGCATATCGAAAAATAGAATGCTAATATCTGAAATGCATATCTATAAGAGAATACGAATTAAAGATAAACGGAAATAAAGCGCATAAACCAATTAGACGGAATATGCGCTTCATAACAAAACCCGAGACTGTCTCGCTTATGCGCGGCAGTCTCTTTTTTTGCAATCATGCGCTTTATAAACGCTCTTGACTTTTATTGCATATAATGATATAATAAAGGAAATTAATGATACCGACTTTAAAGTGGAAATTGTAATCGTATGGAAGGGATAAAATTTTATGAAAAAAATTATTGCTGTTTTGATGCTTATGGTTGTTTTTTCCGGCGTCTTAACTTCATGTTATACTCCACAAGGTCCGAATGATTCTCAGGGGATTCAGGGTGAAAAAGGTGAAGACGGCAAGGATGGTGTTGACGGCAAGGACGGAACCTCATTGTTAGTAGGAAACGGTGCTCCCGCGTGGGACCGCGGGATTGTTGGTGATTCATATATTGATTTGGATTCTTGGGATTTCTATCATAAAACAACCGACGGTTGGAGTGTTGTTGGAAATATAAAAATTAAAGATGATGAAGAAAACTCTGCCACCGATGATGAATTGAACGGCGAATACGGATTGCATCATATAGTTGTCGAACGTGTTTTAACTGGGGAGAAAAATACGTATAATATCGGAGATACATATTTGGGATTAGTAATGTCTAATAGTACAATCAGTGTTGCGTTGAATAACGGAAGCGGCACTATGACTTATGATTTTGGCAGTGTAATTACCACAAACATTACTTACGAGGTTGTTGACGGTAAGTTTATTATGACTTGCGAGGATGCAGTGGACATATTGTATGGGTATCCGGAACATAGGTACGAGATGACGATTGATGAGATAGACGGCAAGGTGTGCTTTGTTTTAACCGTCTCATCGGCAAATTCCATATACACATATTATGTGGCTGCTCTAACGTAAATAAGTTGCTTTTAAATTTCAGACGGTTAAATTGTCGGGTTGCTTCGGGGCTCG
>JAZRDI010000075.1:0-14731 GCA_045660185.1 Eubacteriales bacterium
TCCGCGCCCATAGATGCGGATGAGGCTCGTTTCCACGCGAATTCAAAGTCTTTGGCGGTGACATCTTTGCCGTCTGACCACTTGAAATTGTTTCGCAGAGTGAAAACGTAGGTAACGCTTCCGTCTTCGTTTTTGGTGGGGGCGGGCAGTGACTCCGCGCCGTCGGCAACTATATATGCGTTGCCTTTTTCATCAGCGCCCCACGCGGTAAGCCCCGAGAAAAGATGCGATAGCATAGTGCCCGAATCAACCGTTGAGCTTAACGCGGGGTCGAGCGATGACGGCTCGCTCGCGAGTGACACGGAAATTGAATTCTTGCCCTTAAACGAGGTCGATTTGAATATCTTTATTCCAAGCGGACTTGAATAGAATCCGAGGAGAGATTTATCCTTCATATATAGGTCCGTGTAAAAATATAACGGCATAATGCACCCCGTGTCCATTACCATATCCTCGGCTAAATGCATAAGGCGGTAGCGCTTTTCGGTATCGGCACAGCTCTTTATTATCCCGATGAGTTTATCGTAGGTCTCGCTCCAAGTCCCATTTTCAACGAAAACGTCATATCCCTCTTCACGAAGGTCGAGTGAGTATATTGAAACCGTCTTATGCTCGCCCTTGCCAAAGCCTATATCGTTGTTTCCCGAGTCAGACGTCCACATATCAAGAAAGGATATAGGGTCGGAGTAGTCTGCAAGCCAGCCGTTTCGGGCTAACGTGTAATCTCCCATCTTTCGCGTGTTTAAGAACGTACCCCACTCTTGATTGGATAGAGAAACGTTTATCCCAAGGAGCGCAAAGATGCTCTGTATATATTCTCCAATTGCGCCGTGGCTTTCCGACGTGTTGTATAAATACTCAAACATTGGTATCGAGCTTTGTTTGTATCCTCCGCAAGACGTGAGAGAAAAGCAGGTATAAACAAATGAAATAATTAACGCTATAAATTTCTTCATTTTTCTTTCCTTGTGTTTCAAATACCGTTAAATGTAAACTATAGTTTTCTTATTCGAGTGTTTTAACTGATGAAAAACAAAATGTCCTCTTATTTTAATAGCTCTCCGACTCTGTGACAAGCAACGAAATGGTCTTTGTAAAACTCTTCCATTACAGGCTTTTTCTCTTCGCATATTGCCTTTGCTTCGGGGCAACGAGTTCTGAAGGGGCAACCGCCGGGCTTGTTTATGGGGCTTGGAATTTCGTCTTTTAAATTGATGTGAGAGCCGTCGCGCGTTGTTTTTGGGTCGGGAATGAGGATAGCGGAGATTAGAGCTTTCGTATATGGATGAAGAGGATATTCGTATATTGAGTCGCTATCCGCAATCTCCATAATTTCGCCAAGGTACATAACTGCGATTCTCGTGCAAATATGCCTAACGATGAGTAAATCGTGAGAAATGAAGAGGTAGGTGAGCTTTAGGTTTTCGCGCAGCTCGTCAAACATATTTATTATCTGTGCCCGAATTGAAACGTCAAGAGCCGACACGGGCTCATCGCAAACCAAAAAATCGGGGTTTATCGCGAGCGCCCTTGCAATGCATATCCTCTGCCTTTGACCGCCCGAAAACTCGTGCGCGTAACGCGTGGAATGCTCACTGTTCAGCCCCACTCTCCGAATAAGATAATCTATTTTTTCCTTCCGCTCCGCGAGACTTTGATAAAGCCCTTGAACGTCGAGAGGTTCGCCGATTATATCGGAGACCGTCATTCGCGGATTGAGTGACGAATAAGGGTCTTGAAAAACGTATGACGCGCTCCTTCGCAGTTCGGCAACGTCGCTTTTCGTCTCGATTTTCTTGCCCTTATAAAATATCTCGCCCGAGGTGGGTGTGTACATATTCAGTATGGTTCTTCCCGCGGTGGTTTTACCCGAGCCCGATTCTCCAACTAAGCCCAAAGCTTCACCCTTTTTTATCGAGAATGAAATTCCGTCAACCGCCTTTAGCGTGCGCTTCTTGAACGCGCCGCTCTTCATTTCAAAATACTTCTTAAGGTCACGCACCTCGATAAGCGTTTTTTCTTTTTTACTCATCGCAAGTCATGCTCTCCTTTAATTTGCCTCGACTCTTCATTTTTTCTCCCAAGATATTGTTTTTTATATGCGTGGCTCTTCGTCTTGTTGAATTTCGCGTTTGCATACTCCTGAATTTCGGGACTCTTTAGCCCTCGCCCTCTTCAAAATATTTCTTTTTTTGATTCATCCAGCACCGCGCCTTATGTCCCTCGTTTATCACGACCTCGTCTGCGTTTTTTATTTTGCAGACGTTCATAGCGTTCTCGCACCTTTGCATAAAAGGACAACCTTTTGGTATATTTGCGAGATTAATAACGTTGCCGGGGATTGCGACGAGTCTTTCTTTTTTACCGTTCGCCTTTGGTATGGAGCGCAAAAGCCCCTTCGTGTATTCGTGGCAAGGGGTATAGAATATATCATCAACGCTGCCGCGCTCGGCAATCTCTCCGGCATACATAACGATAACCTCGTCACACATTTTTGAAATCACCCCAAGGTCGTGAGTTATCATAATGATAGACATACCGAGCTTTTTTTGAAGTGACTGCATAAGCTCGAGAATTGAGGTTTGAATGGTCACGTCAAGGGCGGTTGTCGGCTCGTCTGCAATAAGAATATCCGGCTCGGTTGCAAGCGCCATCGCAATCATAACTCTTTGTCTCATTCCGCCCGAAAGCTCGAATGGGTATTGCTTCATTCTGCTTTCGGCATCGCTTATGTTAACCGTCTTCATTATCTCAATTGCGCGCTCCCAAACTTTGCTTTTATCCGTATCCGTGTGAAGTATTATAGCCTCTGTGAGCTGTTTGCCTATCGTATAGGTCGGGTTTAGCGAGGTCAGGGGGTCTTGGAAAATGATAGAGATTTTGTTTCCTCTTATCCTATCAAGCAGTTCGTCACTTGCGCCGATAAGCTCTTCTCCAATGAACTTTACAGAGCCGCCAACCACCCTTGCAATAGGTGGCAGAAGCCCTAAAATTGAGTAAACCGTAACCGATTTTCCCGACCCCGATTCGCCTACTATACCAAGCACTTTACCTCGTTCAAGACTAAACGAAACGTTCCGCAAAGCTTTGATTTCGCCCTTTTCGGTGAAAAACGATGTGCTTAAATTATTAACTTCAAGAATTGACACGCTATGCCTCCTTTTATAAAACGGTTCCGGCTTGAAGTGACAAAAACTTCCGATGATTAAAAAGTTGCCTTTACGATAAAATTCTTCGCGCACCACTAAAATACACGTATATTGTAAACAATAATTTGCCTTTTAATTGTTTTTTTAATCTTTAACCTAAAAACGCGCTTGTTTTTTATGAGAGTTTTGGGTCGAATGCATCTCTTAATCCATCACCCACGAGGTTCAGCGTCAAAACTATCACCGAGATAAAGATGGCGGGGATTATAAGCCTTATAGGGTAAGAGGTTATTCCGTTTAGAGCCTCCGAGGCAAGCGAGCCGAGTGAGGGCATTGGCGCATTAACACCAAGTCCGAGGAAGGAAAGATAGCTTTCGGTGAATATCGCGCTCGGAATTTGAAGCGCGGTCGATATGAGAATAACGCTTATCGAGTTTGGCAAAAGGTGCTTTTTGATTATCCAGCCACTCTTTGCTCCAAAGCTTTTTGATGCAAGAACGTATTCTTCCTTTTTTAGCGAAAGAATTTCTGCTCGCACGAGTCGCGCCATCGAAACCCAGTAAAGAAGCGCGAAAACGATGAAGAGCGAAAAGATATTAGTTCCAAGTCTGTTTAAGAAAAACAGGTTCGTGTTTTTCAGTGCCGCGTTTAGCACAGATGCCAAAAGTATAACCATGAGCATATCGGGCAGGGAATATATAACGTCAACAATACGCATTATCACAAGGTCAACCCGACCGCCCTTGTATCCGCTTATCGCACCTATCGTTAAGCCGACAATCAGTACGATAAGACTGGCAAAGAATCCGACCGCAAGTGAAATACGTGTGCCGTGGATAACGCGAATAAAATAATCTCTTCCGCGGCTATCCGTTCCGAAAATGTGCGGAAAGACAAACTCTCCCGAAGCCCTCTTTGCACGCTCGGTTTCTCCGTATTCGAATGGCGCGAGGTTTGCGTAAGAGGCATCGGTAGGCTCGCCGAGCGTTATTCCGAGCTGCTTGTCGTAGCTATACGGCCAGAAAAACGGAATCAGTATCGCGCCGAGTGCAATCAGGGCGAAAAGAATCAAGGATATAAGCGCGGTTTTGTTTTTTAAAAATCTTTTAATTCCGTCAATAAAAAAACTTGATTCCTCTTCCGAATCCCGAAAATCGCAGCGCTCGCTATCGTCTATTTTCGCAAATGCGTATTCGTAATCTTCAAACGGTAAATCGTTTTGTTCCATATATTAAATCCTTTAAAAATGCAGTTTAGTTGTACCCGTGTTAAGAAATGCGGTGTTTTTTCTTACGTTTGCGCTGAAATCCTCGGGTCTGCGACTCTATAGAGCATATCTGAAATAAGATTCATAAAGATAACGAGAATCGAAAGCACGATTGTAGTTCCCATGATCAACGGATAGTCTCTGTTTGTAATACTGCTGATAAAATCTCTGCCAATGCCGGGAACTGCAAAAATCTTCTCAACCACCAAAGAGCCGGTCACGATATATGCGAGCATAGGGCCGAAATATGTGATAACGGGGAGAAGGGAATTTTTGAGCGCGTGCTTGAAAATCACGTTAAAACGTGACACGCCCTTTGCCTTTGCCGTTCTTATATAATCTTGACCGAGTACGTCAAGCATAGAGGAGCGCGTAAGTCGCGTGATATATGCAAGAGGGTAGAGCGAGAGCGTAATTATCGGCAATACGTACCCCGATATGCCTGTTTCGGTGCTTAACGAGGCGGGGAATATGCCGAGCTTTATCGAGAAAAGCGTCAAAAGAAGCGTTCCCATAATGAAAGACGGCATTGAAACGAGGGCGGTTGTCAAAACCATAATGATTCTATCGACTAACGAATCCTTCTTCACCGATGCCAAAGCACCGAGCGAAACTCCCACCGTAAGCGCAACAAGAGCGGCAAAAATACCGAGTCTTGCAGAGACCTTTAGTCCGTCAAATATAATCTCGGTACAGTCGCGCCCCTTTTGCTTTAGTGACGGTCCGAAATCGAATTTGATAAAAACTTCCTTAAGATAGGTTAGGTATTGCGTGAAAAGGGGTTTGTCAAGCCCATACTTTTCCTTAAGTGCCGCCTCCGCCTCTGCCGATAGCGCCTTCTCCGCTTGGAATGGTCCGCCGGGAATTGCGTGCATTGCGAAAAAGGTTATCGTGATAACCGCGAAAACTGTGAGAAGCGAAATTAAAATCCGCTTTACAGCATACTTCATTTCCTTTGATTTCAGTATCGTAAGAGTAGCTTCGGCAAGGTCACTCCGTGTGAATTTGTTTATGTTTTTTATTTTCTTTGAATCCATCGTTATACCTCTAAAATGCCTTAAATGTAAATTAAAGATAGCAAAATGCCTAAAAAAGCAAATAAAAAATCCGTCTTGGCGGCTGCAAAGACGGAAGTATGATTTAGGGAAGATTTTTGATAAAGTTGTAAAGTCCGCTTGCATTCCCATCGAAAAGATACGAATTGATTCCGTATTTTTCAGCTCCGTCAACGTTCATTATATTGTCATCAACGAAAAGGGTTTTACAAGGGGTTAAATTGAATTTCTTCGTTATGTGGTCGAATATCTTTTCAGAGGGCTTCGTAGAGCCCGCGGTGGCGGAGAAAACGCATCCGTCGAGAAGAGAGAGAATAGGTATTTCATCTTTATGCAGAGCGAAATACTCCGATATGTTTGAGAGAAGGTAAACTCCGTATCCTCTTTCCTTGCAGAGCGCGATAACCTCGCGCATTCCGTCTATTTCGGGCAAGGCGTATATCCAGCCGAAATAGATTTTTTCGGCAGCCGTGTGAAGTCTTTCGGGGATTTTCGTCTTAACGTCACGAATAAGCTCCTCATCGCTTATAGTTCCTGCATCAAGCTTATCCCAGTAGTAGCGCGAAAAAAGAATTTCGCAAAGCATTTTCACGTCTTCATCGTCGGTAATATACCTTCTGCACATATATTCCGGGTCGAATTTTACAAGCACCTGTCCGAAATCAAAAATGACGTCGGTAATTTTTTCGCGGCTCGTCAAGCGAACGTTTTGATTCATCGTAAAGTTCCTCGTTTTCATTATGGCGCGATGATGAAATTTTATTCATTTCAGCGTCGGTATGAATACATTTTATCACCGAAAGTGAGATAAGTCAACCCAAAGGCGAAAAAACTCTTACGAAACCGGTGGCGAAATAATACTTTTCCCGTATCAAAAACTCGCTTTCGGTCTAAAATAAGTTATATTTCGCTTCGTTTTTGCTGTGTATTTGCCCTTGAAACGATAGTCTAAACAATGATTTTATTATGCAATTTATTGTAGAGGAAAGGAATTTTATTATGCGCTTTTCCCTTCGCGGAGTTACTGTTCCGCACAGAAAAAATACGTCTTCCGCGCCCTCGGTTATAATGCCTTTTCCGAGTGTTGTTACAATCCCTTTGTCAATGCACGTCGGCAAGTGTGCAATCCCTTGCGTAAAAAAGGGAGATGAGGTCTTCGTTGGAACGCTTATCGCAGAGCAGAACGGCTTTATTTCAGCTTCCGTACATTCAAGCGTTTCGGGAAGGGTTTTGGAAATTTCCGAGGTTTTACTTCCTTCGGGGGTTAAATGCTCGGCTGTAAAAATTGAATCAGACGGAAAAACGACTCTCGACCCCTCGATTATGCCCCCAAGAGTAACGGACAGAGCGAGCTTTGCCCAGGCTATCAGAAATAGCGGAATAGTAGGTCTCGGCGGTGCAGCATTTCCAACCTACGTCAAGCTTAACGTACCCGAGGGCAAAAGGGTTGACGCGCTCATAATCAACGCTGCGGAGTGCGAACCTTATATCACGAGCGACACGCGCACGATTATCGAGAATAGTGATGATATGTATGACGGAATCAGCGCTGTTTGCAAATTTCTTGAAATTGAGAACGTCATAATAGGCATCGAGGATAACAACCCGGAGGCTATCGCAAAAATTAAGGAGCTTTTGGAAAGGGATTCTAAAATCAAGCTTGCCGTTCTGCAAAGAGTGTATCCGCAAGGAGCGGAGAAGGTACTCGTTTATCACACCACGGGTAAGGTGATTCCCGCAGGAAAGCTGCCACTTGACGTTGGCGTTATCGTTTTAAATTGTAGCACCGCTTGTGCTATCGGCAGCTATCTTAAGACGGGTATTCCGCTCGTTTCGAAGCGCGTTACGGTTGACGGAGGCAGTATTTCAGAGCCGAAGAATATTATTGCTCCAATAGGAGCGTCGGTTGAAGACGTCATCGCGTTTGCGGGCGGTTTTAAATCCGAGCCTTATACCGTAGTCCTCGGCGGTCCTATGATGGGAAACGCTATTGAAGACCTTAAAGCTCCCATTATGAAGGGAACTAACGCAGTTCTTGCATTCACCCAAAAGGAAGCGAAGCCCAAGCGCGAAACCGCTTGTATCCACTGCGGAGCGTGCGTTAACCACTGCCCCTATTTTCTTAATCCGAGAGCGTATATGTACGCTTACGTTAGGGGTGACGTTGAAACTCTTACAAGGCTTCGCGTTGACATCTGTATGGAGTGCGGATGTTGTTCTTTCGTATGCCCTGCAGGAAAGCCCCTCGTTGAAACCAACAAGCTCTCTAAGGCGAAGGTAAAAGAGTACCTTGCAGAGAAAAAAGCCAAATAGGAGAATTAAAAATGGAAAATAAGCTTCATATAGACGTATCTCCTCATATAGAAACGCAAAGAACCACTGCGTGCATTATGCGCGACGTCGTCATAGCGCTTCTCCCGGCGCTCGTTATGGGTACTGTAATCTTCGGCTTAAGAGCGCTCCTCGTATGCGCGGCAACCACCGCCTCGGCAGTAATAGCCGAATACGTTTTCTGCGTTATTACGAAGAGAAATCAAACCGTCGGCGATTTTAGCGCCGTTGTAACCGGACTTCTATTAGGTCTTAATCTTCACGCAAATTCTCCTATATGGCAGTGTGTTCTCGGCTCTTTTTTTGCTATTATCGCGGTAAAATGCCTCTTTGGCGGTATCGGTCAGAACTTCGCTAATCCCGCCGCAGCCGCACGAGTATTTCTACTAGTTTCGTTTGCGGGAACTATCGGGGGAGGAGCAGTGCCAAGGCTTTCATCGACCCCCGAGCTTGTTTCGGGAGCAACGCCCCTTTCGGTCATTTCAACGGGCGGCGAGCTTCCGAGCCTTAAGGATATGTTTTTCGGTCTTCGCGGAGGCGCGATAGGCGAAAGCTGCGCCATAGTGTTGATTTTGGGCTTCGCATATCTCGTTATAAGAAGGGTTATCTTTTTTGAAACGCCCTTGATTTACGTTGCAACGGTATTCTCCCTTTCGCTTATCGCGTACGATAGCTTCAGAGCGGCTCTTTATCAAACGCTTGCGGGCGGTCTTCTTCTCGGCGCTATCTTTATGATAACCGATTATTCGTCAACGCCTATCACCAGAGGCGGAAAAATGATATTCGCATTCGGATGCGGACTTATTACGTTTGTAATAAGATACTTCGGAAACTACCCCGAGGGCGTATCGTTCGCGATACTTATTATGAACGTTCTTTCGCCGCTTATTGAAGGCTTAACGAAGGAACGTCCGTTTGGAGGTAAATTAAATGAGAAGTCTTTTTAGCAAAGAAAATTTGAAGCCCGCGGTTATTTTGACGGCAATCGTCATTGCAGTCGCGGCTCTCGTCGGGACAGTCAATTTCTTCACCCATAAGAAGAGCGCGTTTAACGAGGAGCAGAAGATATACGATTCCTTAAGAGTGGTAATAGACGGCGATTTCAAGCCACAAGACGTGCCGAAGGGCGCGCCCGAGAGCGTGCTTGAGCTGTTTCGGGTAACGAGAGAAGATAAGCTCGTCGGTCACGCGGTAACTCTTTCTGTTCAGGGGTACGCAGGGAAGATAGGACTCACGGTTGGAATTGATGCAGAAGGCAAGGTAATAAAGGCGGTTATAACAAGCCAGTCGGAATCTCACGGCAAGGCGGGAATGTCAAAATACACCGATAATTTCGTCGGTACGGATAAGGATACCGCCCAAAAGGTTGATACGTTCTCTGGAGCAACCGTTTCGTCTTCCGCTATCAAGAAGGCGATTATTGATGCAGTTAATACCGTAAGCGGAAATATTCCCGATAATTCCGCTAAGTCAAGCTCGCAAAAACCTTCCGATTCGTCAAATACATCCGCCTCGCAAGGTTATTCCAACACGCCCGATGCAACGAACACTCCCGAAGAGAAGCCGTTTAAAACGAAGGAAGAGATTTTGGCTCTTGCCTCGGAAATGCTCGGCAAGGAAACGGCACTTGAAGACCTAACGCCCGAAAATGCAAAATACGTCAAATATCTTTTTGGCGCGGGCGATGACGGATATATCGTATATGCAGTCGTTATAAGCTCGAATTACGGCACTGTTGAAACCGAAACGCTCTTTCGCGTAGGCAATGACGGAAAAATCAAGAACGTTAAGAAGATGACCTGGAAGACGAGCGATGCAATGTACGGCTACGTTCCCCCAAACGAGAGTACGGTTGACGCGTTCTACGAAAGGCTTATAGGGAAGAGCCTTAAGGAAATATCATCATTTGAAAAAGCCGACCTCGTTTCAAACGCAACGAATACCTCGGGCGCGCTTAAGGACGCTATAACCGAGGGGCTTGAGGCGGTAAATAATATTGAGTCGGGAAATCAAGACGGATTTAAAGAAAACAAAAATTATACCGCGAGAATTGTCGGAATTACTCTTTTAGCCGTAATGGGAATTGCATACGCGGTGTATAAGGCGCTTCCGATAATCAGAGAAAGGAGAGGGAAGAGTGGGCAGTAAAAGGCTTTCTGTATTCCTAAAGGGCATTATTGCCGAAAACCCGGTATTAGTTCTCGTTTTGGGAACCTGTCCCGCGCTCGCGCAGACGGGAAGCGTTGTGAATGCCTTCGGTATGGGAATTGCCACAACGATAGTGCTTCTATCTTCAAACGCGGTGATTTCTGCGCTTCGTAACGTTATTCCGAACAACGTAAGAATCCCTTGCTATATCGTGGTTATCGCCGGCTTCGTGACTGCCGTTCAGCTCGTAATGCGCGCCGAATTTCCAAAGCTTTACGATAGAATGGGGCTATATCTTGCGCTAATCGTAGTTAACTGTATTATTCTCGGTAGGGCGGAAATGTACGCAAGAAAGAACGGTGTTCTCGATTCCGCGCTTGACGGTGCCGGAATGGGTGTCGGATTCCTTATCGCCCTTGTGGCTATGGCTACGGTAAGAGAAGTGCTTGGTTCCGGAAGCTTCGCGGGTGTAGCTATTCCTTTTCTCAAAAATTACACTGTGCCCCTCTTCGCGCAAGCTCCGGGCGGCTTCTTAGTCTTCGGACTTCTTATCGCCGCGGTAAATAAAATAGGTCCGAGAGCCGGCAGAGAGAAGAGAAGAAATTTCTCCTGCTCATCGTGTCCCTCGGCATCGTCTTGCGCGGGTGCGGAGCATAGCTCCGAATGTGAAGGTAAGGGGGTGTAAGCGGTGGATTTCAAGACGTGTATGTATATCATTTTGACGGGCGTTTTCGTTAATAACTACGTTCTTCAAAGGTTTCTCGGTATATGCCCCTTTCTCGGTGTTTCGAAAAGGCTTAATCAGGCGAGCGGTATGGGCTTTGCGGTTATCTTCGTTATGCTTGTTGCAACCGCGGTTACATGGCCCTTGCAGAGCTTCGTTCTCGACAAGCTTGGGTTAGGCTACCTTCAGACGATAGCATTCATTCTCGTTATAGCATCCCTCGTTCAGTTTATAGAGATAGCGCTTAAGAGGTATATTCCGTCGCTGCATAAAAGCCTTGGCGTATATCTTCCGCTTATAACGACCAACTGCGCCGTTCTCGGCGTAACCATCAGTAATATAACCGACGGCTACGGATTCGGAGAATCCATGGTAAGCTCGCTTGGATGCGGTCTTGGATTCCTTCTTGCGATGGTTCTCTTTGCAGGCGTTCGTTTGAGAATAGAGGATTCCGCCATTCCGGAAGCATTTAGGGGCTTGCCCATAACGCTTATCGCGGCTGCGTTGGTTTCGCTCTCATTCTTCGGCTTCGGCGGTGTCGTTGAAAGCATTTTCGCATAAAGGGGGACGGTGAAATGATAAACGTATTGATAGCCGTAGGCGTTCTTTTTGCGGTTGCATTAGTTTGCGCGATAGCACTTGCTTTGGCGTCATTTTATATGAGCGTTCCCGCCGATGAAAAGGAGGGCGCGATAAGAGATTGCTTGCCCGGTATTAACTGCGGCGCTTGCGGTTACAGCGGTTGTGACGGATATGCAAAAGCTATTGCAAAGGGCGAAGCTCCCTCTAACCTCTGTATTCCGGGCGGAGCTTCGGTTTCCAAGAAAATCGCAAGTCTTCTCGGCATTGAGGCAACAGCCGTTGAAAAGAAGGTTGCTTACGTTCACTGCAACGGAACGAACGAGGTGACAGACACCGCATCGAATTACGACGGACCTCGCTCGTGCGCGGCTATGTGTCTTGTATGCGGAGGGCCTAACAAATGCAAGTTTGGCTGTCTTGGCTGCGGTGACTGCGCCAAGGCTTGTCCCACTGAGGCAATCTGCATAATCGACGGAGTTGCAAAAATCAATCCCGAAAAATGCATTGCTTGCGGAAAATGCGTTAAAATTTGCCCTAAAAGCATCATTTCTTTCGTTCCCGCGAGCGCGGGCGTTGCGGTTGCTTGCTCAAGCCGTGATGTTGGCGCGGTGACAAGAAAAAAATGCACGAACGGTTGCATCGCATGCAAAAGGTGCGAAAAAATCTGCCCCCACGGCGCGATAACGGTAATAGACAATCTCGCAACGATAGATTATACCAAGTGTACCGCATGCGGAAGGTGCTGCGAGGTGTGCCCGGTGAAGTGTTTGGAGAGTGAAGTTGCCCGCGCCCACTCGCAGTGAAGTTTTCGCGGGGCGCGAGAGAAAAATGTACTACGATTTAAAGAGAAAACAAACAATTTACTCTTTTAATTGTTTTTTGCCGTGGGGATAAAGGGGATTTTGTTCGTTTTTCACTGAATGTGATAGACTTTTTTGTCTAATCTGATAAGCCGTATTTTGTATAAACTCTTTACTTTTAAAAGAAAATATGGTAAAATGTAGTTGCCAAACTGATTTAATATTTTTTAGGTGTGTTTTCAAAGGGAGAAGTATATCCTTTTTTCGTCATATTTGCACGCTTGGATTTGATAAAAATGCAAATTCCACTGTGCGGATGCGACTACACACCATATAGACTGGTTTGGCGACTATCGGAGTTTGCTTTTTTGTGCGACTACTGCGGTAGCCGCACTTTTTGTTTTTATTTGAAAGGAGAAAAAAATGAAACACAAAAACAACTACCAAAGTCCCGAAATCGAGCTTGTGAAGATTAATGCAGCCGACGTAATTTCAACGTCGGGACTCAACGACATCAAACCCGACCTCGGAGAAAATGACGGCGAATGGCTGTAAAAGGAGAATAAAAAATGAAAAAAAGAATTTTACCCATTTTGATGCTCGCTTTGACGCTTGTTCTCTTGGTTTGCGCTATGACTGTTTCTGTAAGCGCGAACGATTCGGCAACCCCCTCGGTAAGCATCGACAAATTTAACCTCGTATTCGAGGACAACGTTTATCTTAAGTATGCCGTAAAGTTTGACGGCGTTGAAGATGATTCTATCATTTCGGGCAATATCGGTATGCTCTATTTTAACGCTCCGCAAACCGATTACACCGAAGAAAATGCAACATATACTTCGGGCGTTGTTGGTTATACGACTATAAACGACGTGAAGTATTACACCTTCGAATACCGCCATATCACAGCAAAGCAGATGACAGACTACGTTTATTCGGTAGCCTACATAGACGTTGACGGCACAAGATACTATAGCGCGCCAAACAAATTCAGCGTTCTCGAATACGCCTACGCAAAGCTCGGTAAAACAGGCGTTGCGAGTGATAACGATAAATTTATCAAGCTCTTGAACGCGACCCTTGAACAAGGCGCAGCCGCGCAGGAATACTTTGGCTACAACGTTGAAAGACTTGCAAATGATGATTACTTCCTCGTTGAAGTCATCGGCGGACTTCTTGAAGACGGCTTCACAAAAGGGCTCTACAACTCCACCGAAACCGCAATTCTTACCGCCCCCGAAGCAGAATCCAGCTACGAATTCGCAGGCTGGAAAAACTCCGCCGGCGAAGTTGTTTCTACAGATAACCCCGCAAGCTTGACAGCTTTTGCAAAAAATGATACTTATACCGCGACTTACAAAGAAACGGTTAAATATTCCGAAGGGTTGAAATTCACCTCAAACAGAGACGGAACTTGTTACGTTAGAGGTATTGGTACTTGTACGGATACCGATATAGTAATCCCACCCGTTTCGCCTGAAGGGGATAGGGTTACCGGAATTGGTAGTTCAGCATTCTCCGATTGTACAAATCTTACGAGTGTAACAATTTCGGATAGCGTCGAGTTTATTGGTAATTCTGCGTTCTCTCGTTGCACCAATATTAGGAGTGTAACAATCCCCGATAGCGTTACTTCGATTGGTAATTCTGCGTTCTATTATTGCTCCAGTCTTACAAGTGTGAGCATAGGCAATAGCGTTATTTCGATTGGTAATGGTGCGTTCTCTGGTTGCTATGTACTTACAAGCGTAACAATCCCCGATAGTGTTACTTCGATTGGTGATTTGGCGTTCTATAATTGCTATGGACTTACAAGTGTGAGCATAGGCAATAGCGTTACCTCGATTGCTAATGGTGCGTTCCAGTGTTGCTCCAGGCTTATAAGCATAAACGTAGGTACAGAAAATGAAAAATATAAATCTATAGATGGAAATCTTTATAGCAAAGACGGTAAAACGTTAGTTCAATATGCTATAGGTAAAAGTGATACGACATTCATTATACCCGATAGCGTCGAGTTTATTGGTGATTATGCGTTCTATTCTTGCTACAGCATTACAAGCATAACAATCGGCAATAGCGTTACTTCTATTGGTGATCATGCGTTCTATCGTTGCACCAGTATTACGAGTGTAACAATCCCAAATAGCGTTACTTCGATTGGTAATGGTGCGTTCTCTAATTGCTCTAAGCTTACAAGCGTGAGCATAGGTAATGATGTTAGTTCTATTGGTAATTCTGCGTTCTCTAATTGCTCCAGCCTTACAAGCATAACAATCCCCGATAGTGTTACTTCTATTGGTGATTCTGCGTTCTCTGGTTGCAGAAACCTTGCGAGCGTAACAATCGGTAATAGCGTTACTTCTATTGGTAATTATGCGTTCTATTCTTGCACCAGCCTTATAAGCGTGAGCATAGGCAATAGCGTTACTTCGATTGGTTATGAGGCGTTCTCTGGTTGCTCCAGCCTCGCAAACGTGTATTACACCGGTAGAGAAGAAGAGTGGAATGCAATTTCTATCGGCAATGCAAACAATTATTTAATTAATGCCACACGTTACTACTACTCCGAAACTGCACCCACAACCGAAGGTAACTTCTGGCACTATGTTGACGGTGTACCGACCGTTTGGCCTGAATACGTTGCGCCTGTTTATAGTGAAGGTCTTGCATTT
>JAZRDI010000076.1:0-18138 GCA_045660185.1 Eubacteriales bacterium
GGATTCTTTTCCTTGAAAGATGAGATGAAAGAATAAGAAAGAGGATTTTTTATGGCAAATCAATTAAATCGTTCTCAAAAATTTCAACAGGCAAAAGGTCCGGTTCTCACCATCGTGATGGATGGCGTGGGAATCGGTGCAGAAAATGCTTCCAATGCTGTTTTGACAGCGCACACGCCCACTTTGGATAGGTTAAAAGAAAATTATCCCTGGGTGAAATTGAAAGCACACGGAACCGCAGTGGGACTTCCTTCCGATGACGATATGGGAAACTCCGAGGTAGGTCATAACGCTCTTGGCTCGGGTCAGGTATTCGCGCAGGGCGCAAAGCTCGTTTCGCAGTCTATCGAGAGCGGAAAGCTCTTCGAGTCTGACACTTGGAAACTCCTTATCTCCGGTGTTAAGAATAACAACTCCACACTTCACTTTATGGGACTTTTCTCTGACGGAAACGTTCACTCTCATATCGATCACCTCAAGGCGCTTATCAACCGTGCTAAAGAAGAGGGCGTAGGAAAGATAAGAATTCACGTTCTTCTTGACGGAAGAGACGTTGGAGAAACCAGCGCTCTTGATTACGTTCTTCCCTTTGAGGAATATCTTGCAGAGGTTCGCAACGCAGGCGTTGATATTGCAATTGCTTCGGGTGGCGGACGTATGCAGGTTACCATGGATAGATATGAAGCAAACTGGGGCATGGTAGAGCTTGGATGGAAGACTCACGTTCTCGGCGAGGGCAGAGCATTCGCATCCGCAGAAGAGGCTAACAATACTTACAGAGCTGAGCTTAAGGTTATCGACCAGGATCTTCCTCCATTCGTTATTGCGAAGGACGGCAAGCCCGTTGGTACTATCAACGATGGCGATAGCGTTATCTTCTTCAACTTCAGAGGTGACCGTTCCATCGAGATCTCCAAGGCGTTCGAAAGTGGCGCAGATTTCGATAAATTCGATAGAAAGAGAGTTCCCGCAGTTCTTTACGCAGGTATGCTTGAGTACGACGGAGACCTTCATATCCCCTCAAAATATCTTGTAAATCCACCCGAAATTACCAATACTATGACAGAGTACCTTGTTGGCGCAGGCGTAAACGAGCTTGCTATTTCCGAAACGCAGAAGTACGGTCACGTTACTTATTTCTGGAACGGAAACAAGTCCGGTAAATTCTCCGAGGAGCTTGAAACCTACATTGAGATTCCTTCCGACGTAGTACCCTTCGTGCAGCGTCCTTGGATGAAGTGCGCAGAGATTACCGATAAGCTCATCGAGTGCCTTAAGTCCGGTGAATATAAGTATCTCAGAGTTAACTTCCCCAACGGTGATATGGTAGGCCATACCGGTTCGTTCCTTGCGACCGAATGCTCTATGGAGGCTCTTGATCTTCAGCTTGCAAGACTTCTTAAGGTTGTTGACGAACTTCACGGCGCGGCAATTATTACCGCAGACCACGGAAATGCTGACGAGATGTACGAGATCGACAAGAAGACCAAGGGACCCAAGGTTGAGAAGGACGGAAGCTTCAAGGCAAAGACCAGCCATACCCTCAATCCCGTTCCATGTATTATATACGATAACTTCACCGCGGATAAGTACAGTGTTAAGCTCGAGAGAGATGACTTCGGTCTTTCCAACGTTGCGGCTACTACCGTAAATCTTCTTGGATTTGAAGCTCCCGAGATTTGGGACGAGTCCATGATTGAGGCTTAATTTTAAAGAACGTACGAAATATCGCTAAAATTATAATATAATGAAGGCTGTTTGATGAAAGCCGATTCTTAATAGGAATCCTAAGCTTTTGTTAAACAGCTTTCGTTAAGCACGGAGAATAAAGTGGAAACAAAAATTTATAAAATCAATAGAATTGAGGGCGAATACGCGTACCTCGAGGACGAAGGCGGAGAAGAATTGTTCATCGCTATGGCGTTGCTTCCGCTCGGAGCCGATATTGGAATGAGCGTAAAATATGAAAATATGGAGTTTTCATTTGTATAATCATAAATTCTCGTTGAAATAATAGTTAAAGTTAATATATCTTATTTACCAAATTTATGCAATTTTAACGAAAAAGTACTAAAAGAAAGATAAAATAGAAAAACTTGTTATTTGTTCATACTTTAGACATATATTTCTGTTAGAATAGCAAGGCTTTTAAGTAACGCATATTAAATAACGTAATATGATATATTAATAAGCGTGAGTTTATCGTTGCGTGAGTCGCAGAGTAAAAAAACGGAGGACGCTATGAATTTTGAAAATCTTGAGGTAAAGCATAAGGCTTTCGGTGACGGTGTTGTAGTTTCGAGTGATGGAAAGTATATTACCGTAAAATTTGAAAACGTTACTAAGGTGTTCGTTTATCCTGATATTTTTGAAAAATTCTTAACGCTTGCAGACGGTACTGTCAGTGAAGAAATTCTTGCGGATATTGAGTCTGTAAAATTAGCTAAACAGCAAATTCTCGATAAAAAACACGAGGAAAACGTAAGAGCTATGACTAAAGGTATAGTTATCCCCGGAAAAGAGATCAATCTCTTGGAGGGCGAGGACGAGGAAGGTCAGCAGAAGAGCGAGCTTGATGAGATGATATAACTGTCATATCGCATTACGTATATTTTTCAAAAAACAATATGAAATAAAAGAAGCGAAAATTCGTCCTCGGTTGGATTGAATCTTCGCTTCTTTTATTTTTAATATTTTATTGGTAAAATTTTCTGTTGTTCGTTTTTTAGAACGTTTTTATTTATACGTTCTTTTTTCTTACCCAAACGAGCATATCGCTTTCGCCTCTGTTGGCAAACGCGTAATAGGGAATAAACTTCGCTGTAAATTCGTTTTCCATAGATTTGCAAGAGTCAAAATAAAGCTTTTTGTTTTCGCTCGAGCGGAATGCCTTCATTTTTATTGAATAGAAGCCGTGGAAGTCATTTTCCAGTGTCGCATCAGCCAAAAGGTTGGTATCAATGCAAACTTGATTAAGGCGCTCGCCGTTTTCAACACCCTCAAGACAATAAACGATAGGACCGTAGGTTAAAGCAACTCTTCCAACGTTAGCACTTACAAGTGGATTGCAGGAAAGGAATCTTGCCTTAATATTGAAATCAATAAGTATATCAAATTTTCCACTGACCTTTATATCGTAATATCCGTTTTTATCCGAAGTGTTTACCGATTTGTTATCAAATGTAAAGCTATCGCACCATTCGGGGATTCTCACGGAGATTTTTTTAGCTGAGTAATCTTTCGACGATATTCTAACCTGTCCGTCCTTTGCGTAATTTTCTTCGATACGAATAACGCCGTATTTCGTTTTTACAATTGAGGAAACGTATTGCTCAACAGTTGCGTGCGTCTTATCCTCGAAAACAATAAACGAGCCGAATTCTCCGAAGAATCTGTTTATGTTCGGGGGACAGCAGGAGCATTCAAACACCTCAACGCGCTCTTTAATAGGAAGGCGTTCGCGTTTGCTTTTAGGAACGGCAATCTCTCTGTCATATTCCTCAAGCGCAATTTCAAGTGGATTTTCGTAGAAGAATGACTTTCCGTCTATTGAGGTAGAGGATAGAAGGGAATTATACATAACTCGTTCAACAAGATGACCAAAGTCCGCGTTCTTCTCGAATCTTCTCATTCTCGCAGCGAAAAGAATCATAGCGATAGCGCAGCAGCTTTCGCTGTAAGCTGTCATGTTTGGCAAATCGTAGGGAACGTTAAAGCTTTCGCTTCGATACGTAGAGCCAACACCGCCCGTGATATACATTTTCTTGTCGGTAATATCGTAAAATACGCTCTTTAAATTATTAACAAGTGTTTGGTCGTTTTCCTCTAAAGCGAGGTCTGCAATACCCGAATAAAGATATAAAGCTCTTACGCTGTGTCCGTTTGCTTCCTTAAGATTATAAATATCTACATCGTCCTGCGTTGCATAAGGGTTATCATCGTAAACGAGGGGTTCTTCCGCAACTCCGCGCATCTTCAAGAAGAAAGCAGCCATATCCTTATATAAGGTCTTTTTCGTGTGATTATAAAGCTTAAAGAGCGCAAGCTCGATTTCCTCGTGACCGGGAGTAACGAATTCCGCCGTTTTGTTTACGATGAACGCGTTGTTTATGCATTCGCAGTTTTTCTCCATTATCTTTAAAAACTTATCTTTTCCGGTTGCCTTGTGGTAGGCTATGGCAGCCTCAATAAGATGACCAGCGCAGTAAAGCTCATGACGGCCTCTTCTCTTGAATATAAGCTCGGGATTTATCTGCTGATGAGTTGAATTGAGGTATCCGTCCTCGCGTTGCGCCTCTCCCATAGCATCTATAAGCTCATCGCAAAGCGCTTCGTGGCTTTTCATGCTTTTTCTGTCTTTAGCTATGAGATAAGCGGTGGCTTCTATCCATTTTGCCACGTCAGAATCAAAGAATATGTGTGGCTTTTTTCCGTTTTTTATAAAATTGAAGCGCAAAGCGTCAAAGCGCCCGCTGTCCTCAAATCTTTTTCGAACGTTTGCAAGAGAAACGTTTTTATTCAAAAGATAGCGCTCCTTCCAAAATCCGTCAAGAAAATCTACGTTTTCAAATGAAACAAAGTTGTTTTTCATAAAATACTCCTTCGTAATGAAATTTATATTTAACGTATAATCCTATTGTATCAAAGAAAATTGAAATTTACAATATAAAAAAGCACGATAAATATTGCAAAAATCACACAAATATGTTATAATAAATCAAAATTGGAGGTGACCTTATGCGAGGCATTGTAGGAAACGCAGTCCCAAAATACAATATATCTTCATACCGATATTTTGAGCCAAACGAAAAGCACGTTACGAGAATTTGCGAAGATGACGTTCTCGTTATGATTTTTTCGGGAGTCTTAAGATTTTCCGAAAATGGCGTATTAAAAGAAATATCAGCGGGGGAGTATTATATACAAGAGAAGGGAATGCTTCAAGTAGGAGAGGTTGAAAGCTCGTCTCCCGTTTATTATTACATACACTTTTTGGGTAATTTTGCAGATAATTCCAACGTTTACCTCAAAAATAGAGGAGGTTTTGACCGTTCTGCTATTCAACCGTTTATAGACCAAATCGAGATGTGTAAGCTTAACTCGGATTCTCTTGTAGCCTTATATTCATCGTTTTACGGCTTGCTTGACGCTTTGGCTAAAGGAAAAAAGAGCGAAAGAGTTGGAAAAGCGGAGAAAATAGCAAGTTACGTATCCGAAAATATAAAGCAGGATATATCACTAAAGCAGCTTTCGGAAAAGTTTGGATATTGCAAAAATCATATCATAAAGCTTTTCGAAACGGAGTTTGGAGTAACGCCTCACGAATACGTAATACTAAAGAGAATCGACCTTGCCAAAAGCTTGCTGATTTCATCGGACGCGCCTATGGTTGAAATAGTTGATGAGTGTGGCTTTGGAAATTATATCAACTTCTATAAAGCATTTGTCAAGCGCGAGGGCAAATCTCCCGGGGATTTCAGAAAGAAATTCAGATAATTTTCCGTTTTTCGCGCGTAAGCACTTGACTTAACGGTAAAGTTGAACTAAAATATATAATATAATATTTTGTTTATCATCTTTTCTTTTCTACTTTAAGAGAAATATACACTTAACCCTTTGGAGTTTGCTAATGATTTTTATAGGATACACAGCCTCGCTTGCGTATGGCATTTTATGCTTGCTGCTATCGGTTTTTGCATATAATTTAGGTATGAAAAAACGTTACACGAGAAAAATCGTTCATATACTCGTTGGCTTTGAATGGGTGATTTTGTATCACTGTTTTGGCGTCGGATGGAATTTTCTCGCCGTCTGTTTGATGTTTACGGCTCTGCTCGCCTTTTCCTATCGCAAAAACCTATTCGTAATGATTTCGTCAGATTCGGATAACGCGCCGGGAACTGTATATTACGGTCTTTCCATGACCGTAATGGCAATTGCTTCGATGATTTTTGAAGGCTTTGTTTTTGCGTTTGGAATAGCCGTTTTCTGTACGTCGATAGGAGATGGACTTGCAGGAGTTATAGGAGCGCTATTTAAGCGTTTCAATTTTAGAATTTACAAAAATAAAACTGCAATAGGCACAGTTTCCGCATTTGTTTTTTCTCTTGCTTCAACGCTCGTGTTTTCGGGCGTCTATTCGCTCGGTTTATCTGTAGGACAAGCATTATTGATTTCTGCTTTTGCTTCAGGTGTTGAGCTTGTAAGTGACCGCGGACTTGATAATATCACTCTTCCGCTCGGAACGTCAATTCTTTCCTATCTTATTATGACGTGGAGTGGTATAACCGAATATATTGTTCCTATCATTTTAACGCCTTTCATAATAGCTTTCGCTTCGTCTATGAAAATACTGACGAAAAAAGGCATATTCGTTGCAGTAGTCCTTGATTTAGCGGTTACAGTATCTCTCGGTAACTTCGGCTTCGTCTTGCTCTTATCGTTTCTTCTTTTGAGCGTTGCGATAGATAAAATCAAAAAAAGCGCAAAGAAAAGAAGAGATGAGGTAACCAAAAAGAGCGGCGCTCGCGATTCTGTTCAGGTTGTGGCAAACGGAGTAATCCCCGCAATCTTCGCGATTCTTTTTCTCTTCACAAATAATTATGTCTTCGTTGTAGGATACGTTACCGCTCTTGCGGAATGCTTTGCGGATACCGCAGGCTCTGGGTTTGGCGCGCTTTCAAAGCGAGCTTTCGACGTTTTCAAAATGAAAAGCGTAGAGGTTGGAATTTCGGGCGGAATGTCACCGTTAGGAACTGTCAGCTCGTTGCTTTCTGCAACATTGATTTCTGCGATAGCATTGCCGTTTGGCATTATTGATTATAAAGTTTGTATTATATGCGCTGTATGCGGTTTCGTCGGTTCTGTTTTCGATAGCGCCCTCGGCTCGATTGCACAAGCAAAGTACAAGTGCGTGAAATGTTCCGCAATAACAGAAAAAGAGCACCACTGCGAATGTGAAACGATTTTGATTTCGGGAATAAAGCAAATTGATAACGATGCCGTAAACTTCATATCTTGCGCATTTGCATCGTTAATTTCAATGCTTGTATTTTGCATCGTATAGATAATAATCAAATACCGTCTTACGTATCGCATAGCGATTAATTTAAAGTTGTCTTACACTTTGCATAGCTATTAATAAAATAAGGAAGGGATTTAAACCCCGAATTTCAAGACTGTCCGTTTGGCAGGACGGTCTTGCTTTTTACATTGTAGTGGGGGTACAAAAAGAAAGGTTTTTCGTTAATAGTTGGGGTCAAAAAGATTAAAAAATCGAAATTTTTATTACGCTGACATTGAAAATCCGCACTAATTGCTAAAGTACCCGCATAACCAAAAGCTTTTAAACTTATAATAAAGAAAGCCAAAACACTTGCTTTTTAAAAAAACGATACTTTTTTGATTTTTTGATATTTTTTCCAAAAATGATTGACAAATCAACAAAATTAGTGTATAATGACATGTGTTAAAAAATAAACAAAGGAGAAAAAACAATGAAAGAACTTTTAAAAGACAAGAAAAAGCTTCTCTTCCTTGTTTCTGCCATCGCTCTTGTTCTCGTTGCAGCTATCGTAATCGTTTGCTTGGTTACTTGCGGCAAAAACAACGATGAAACAAATAACGACCAGAACAACACAGAGAACAACAACCAGAACAACACACCTGCTACCAAGACCTATACTCTTGCACTTGCAGTTGATACGACAATTGGCACCGATAACAAGGTATCCAACTACGTAACAGCTCTCGTTCTTGACGATGCTAATAAGATTGTTGCAGTTCGTATTGATTGCGTTGAAACCACTCCTGTAGTTGCAGAAGGCGCTATTGCAGATGTTGCTTCCGTTACTTCCAAGGTTTTGCTTGGAGATAACTATTCAATGACCTCAGGTTCTTTTGCAAAGCAGACCAAGGCATTCGAGGATGCTATCGTTGGTAAGACTGCAGAAGAGGTTGCAGCTCTTGATATGACTCTCGTTTCAGGATGCACGATGCCTTACTCTCCCTTCTCGTTCAAGGCTGTAGTTGCTAAGGCTTTCGCTTCTACAAACAAGACTACCTTCAGCACAGCTGATACCTTTACCCTCGGCGTAGCTGCTGATATGAGCGTTTCCGGCGGTAAGGTTTCGACTTACTATTCTGCTGTTGCTGTTATCGCAGGCAAAATCGCTGCTAACATCATCGATTGTAACGAAGTTTCCTTCACCGTTGCGGAAGGCGTAGCAGTTGCAGGTGAATACAACGGCACAAAGGTTGAGCTTGGCGATGCGTATGCGATGACATCCGGCTCGTTCGCAAAGCAGACTGCTGCTTTTGAAGACGCTATCGTTGGTAAGACTGCAGAAGAGGTTGCAGCTCTCGATATGACTCTCGTTTCGGGATGCACAATGCCTTACTCTCCCTTCTCGTTCAAGGCTGTAGTTGCTAATGCAATTACTAACGCAAGATAATATTTATCGATAAAAAGGGCTAATTTAGCCCTTTTTTATTACCGATTTTGAATATGAAAAAAATAATTTCAATACTGATTTTAGTGTCTCTCACTCTTTGTATAACTTTTAGTTTTGCAGGGTGTGAGGAAAAAGAAGAAAAAAAGGTTAACTACAAAACACAGTCCAAAGAAATATCGTACTCCTATTTTAATACCGCATCTCAAATTTCGTCATACGGAGATACGAGTAAGGAACAGTTCGAAAAATACGTCAAAATAGCTGATGAAACACTTGGATACTATCACAAGCTTTTTGATATTTACTACGAATATTCGGGAGTAAATAATATCAAAACTATTAACAAAAATGCCGGTAAAAACGCGGTAAAGGTTGATAGGGAATTGGTAAATTTTTTGTTGTATTGTAAAGAATTGTATACAATAACCGGCGGAAAAACCAATGTCATGCTCGGTAGCGTGTTAAAAATATGGCATGATAAAAGAGAAGAGGCGGTGGAAAGCTTTGGATATTTAGACTCCGAAAAATTGCCATCTGCAGATGAACTCAATTTGGCAAGTTTGCACACCTCAATTGACTCGTTAGTTATCGATGAAGTGAATTGTGAAGTGTACATTTCGGATGCATTGGCTTCGCTTGACGTTGGTGCGGTTGCCAAAGGCTATGCCGTTGAAATTCTTTGCAAAAAGCTCAAGTCTGAAGGAGCTGATTCCATCGCGCTCAACGTAGGTGGTAACATTAGAACAATCGGACTTAAGCCTGAAAAAGAACTTTGGGTAACCGGAATAACCAATCCGGATATGAACGCAGAAAGTTCCATAAAGTGCAGAATCAGCATAGGCGATAGCTCGATTGTTACGTCCGGAGATTATGAGAGATATTTTGTTGTCGGAGAGAAAAAATACCATCATATTATTGATTGCGAAACGCTCATGCCGGCAGAGTATTTTGCATCTGTTACCATCGTTACCGCTGACAGTGGGCTTGCAGATGCGTTATCAACCGCGCTTTTCTGTATGTCGTACGATGACGGTGTTAAATTCATAAAAAATCTCGATGGCGTTGACGTAATATGGATTTTTAAGGATGGAAGGCTTGAATCTACCGACGGAATAGTGTTTAAAAACTGATTTAGTAAATCGGCATTGGCGGTTAAAAACATTTTAACGGTTCAAAACTTCAGCTGTCATTTTTATCTTGCAACTACGGTTGCTCTCGTTGTTAAAAATACAACCGTCGAACTTTGTTAAAAATATAACTATCAAACTGCGTCTTGACATAGGCGCAGTTTTGTGTTATACTGATTTGGTATGTAAAAATATTTATACTATAACCCCGCCCGCGCTTTATTAAAAGGTGCGCTTGAGGTATTAAACAAAGAAAGGAAAGCTTTATGTTTGGGTTCAAATTTTTAGGCAAGACGCATATTCCGCACTGTAAGAATACTGCGAGCTGTGTGCCTGTGAAAATGCAACATCCAAAGGAAATTTTGTTGCCGATGTCGCAGCATATAGGAGCGCCCTCAACTCCTGTAGTCAAGGTTGGTGACGAAGTAAAGGTTGGGCAGATTATTGCTGAATCGTCAGGCTACGTGTCATCTCCGATTCACTCTTCGGTTTCCGGTAAGGTTGTAAAAATCGAAAATTGCCTTCTCAATGACGGAAAGGAGGTTCCTGCCGTAAGAATAGAGAACGACGGTCTTTTGACTCTCTCGGAGAACGTTAAGGCTCCTGTTATCAATGATTTTGATTCGCTCGTTGAGGCTGTCAGAGCATCAGGACTTGTCGGTCTTGGAGGCGCAGGCTTCCCCTCGTCGGTTAAGCTCGACGGAGTAAAGAAGGGAACTGTTAATACAGTTGTAATTAACGCTGCAGAATGCGAGCCTTATATTACGAGCGATACGAGAACTATGCTCGATATGCCCGAGGCGGTATTTGACGGCGTTACGCTTCTTGAAAAATTCATTCCCGGGACAGAGAAAATAATTTTCGGAATTGAGAAAAATAAGCCCGAATGCATAGAGCAAATGGCGAGAATTTTCAGCGATAACCCCAAGGTATCGGTTGTTGCGCTCCCCGAGCTTTATCCTCAAGGCGCAGAAAAGATTATCGTGTACAATACTTCGGGTATTACAATCCCCGAAGGAAAGTTACCCGTTGACGTTGGTGTGCTCGTTATTAACGTTACTTCTCTTGCAGTAATTGGATATTATGCAAAGACGGGTATGCCTCTTGTTGAAAAATGTGTTACGGTTGACGGAAGCGCGGTTAAGGAGCCCAAAAACGTTATAGTTCCTATCGGAGCAACTATTCGCGACGTTCTTGAATTTGTCGGAGTTGATATTGAGTCTGTTGGTAAGGTTCTTTTCGGCGGTCCTATGATGGGAGCTGCTGCAGCTTCGCTTGACGAACCGATAACGAAGAGAAGTAATGCTCTTACCGTAATGGACGTTAAGGAATGCATTCACAGAGAAGCAACCGCGTGTATCCACTGCGGTAGATGCGTTGATAACTGTCCTCTCAATCTTGATCCCACTGCATTTGCAGGTGCTCTTAATCTTACGGGTGACGATAGGATTGTTAAACTCACCGAGAATAGAATTAATCTTTGTATGGAGTGCGGATGCTGCTCGTACGTATGCCCTGCAAACCGTCCTCTTGTTCAGAATAACCGTCTTGCCAAAGCAGTCCTTCGTGGCTACAATGCGCATAAAGCGACGTTAAAGTAAAGGAGATATAAATGAAGAATTTAGTTGTATCTGCTTCGCCTCATTTTCATACTAAAACTACAACTCAGACAATAATGAGAGACGTGCTTATAGCTCTTACTCCGGCGTCAATAGCTTCGGTAGTTCTTTTCGGGCTTCGCGCGCTCCTTATTCTTGCGGTATGCGTTTGCGCATCCGTCCTCTCCGAGTATGTATTCAATCTTATCGTTAAAAAGAAGCAAACGATAGTTGACCTTTCCGCTTGTGTAACAGGCGCGCTCCTCGCGTTAAGCTTGCCTGCAAGCGTAGAAATTTGGCAGTGTATAGTTGGTTCCGTATTCGCTATTGTTGTGGTTAAGTGCCTGTTTGGCGGAATCGGATGTAATTTCGCAAACCCCGCTGTTACTGCAAGAGTATTCCTTCTTATCGCATTTACGAGTACCGTTGCAGGCGGAACTTCCACTGTGTTTGCGGATGCAGATCTCGTATCCGGAGCAACTCCTCTCGCTTTGATAAAAGCAGATAAGGCGGACGAGCTTCCCACACTTCTCAATATGTTCATCGGTAACAGAAGCGGTGCTATCGGTGAAGCTTGCGCTATTGCGCTTATAATCGGTGGTATCTACCTCATTGTCCGCAAGGTTATCAATTGGCAGACCCCCGTTATCTTCATCGCAACAGTGTTCGTTCTTTCGTTGATCGTTCAGAAGGACTTGAGCATCGCTCTTTACGAGGTTCTTGGAGGCGGTGTTGTTATCGCTGCATTCTTTATGGCTACCGATTACTCCACTACTCCCATAAACAAAGGCGGAAAAATGGTATTTGCCTTTGGATGCGGTTTGATTACAATGCTTATACGTTTCTACGGTACATATCCCGAAGGAGTATCCTTCGCAGTTCTCTTCATGAACATTCTTAGCCCCTATATTGAAAAATGGTGCGCTAAAAAGCCTTTTGGAAAGGATGGTAGTAAGTAATGAAGAAAAATAATCTTATGCCCTCTGTTGTCCTCTCTTGTATATGCGTAGTCGTAGGTGTCTTGCTTGCGGCAGTTAATATGATTACAGGACCTATAATTGAGGCTAATCAGAACGCCGCTGCAAACGAGGCGCTCCTTGAGGTTCTTCCCAATGGTAAAAACTTTAAGAAAATTGAACTCACCGATGAATATCCCGAAATTGTTACGATGGGTTATTCCGCAGACGGCGGTTACGTCTTCCAGATGACAGTTACGGGTAAAAGTTCCGGCATGATCATTATGTGCGGTATCGATTCCGATGGTAAAATCGTAGCAACCAAGGTCATCGCAAACGAAGAAACTCCCAGCTACGCTCAAAAGGTATTCCCGCACGTTGAGGGAACGGAGAGCGAATATACCGGTATGGATCTTGATGGATTTACACCTTATCTTGTTTCCGGTGCAACTCTTACCTCTGAAGCGTATTCCGAGGCAATAAAGGCGGCTCTTCAGTCTGCTGCTATTGCAGGCGGTGCAGAAGTTGATACAAGAACGCCCGAGCAGATTCTTCAGGATAACTGCAACACTGCGCTCGGAACAACCGCAAAAACATTCTCAAGATGGTTTGCTACCGAAGAAATCGTAGGTGTTGACGTGGTATATGAGTGCGATGAGGGTAGAGTGTATGTAATTGGCGATAACTTTGTCGGAGTTAAAAATGATGGTACAATTGCTACCGAAAATGCAAGCGCTGATGCCAAAGCTGCTGCTATGTCTGCAGACACCGTCATAAAGGCTTCTCTAACAACCGAGCTCACAGAGCTTCCCGATGGATTTGGCAAGGAGGTTACAAAGGTGTACGTAACCGCAAGCGGCAATTACGTATTTGAGCTTTCCGCAAAAGGATATGACGTTGGATTTGAATATTCCAATGGACACATGCCGGGAAATACTCCCCAGCCTATAATCATCAAGCTCACTATTTCGGCAGATGGAAAAATTGTCGATTGTATGACCGTTAAGCATAGCGAAACGGCAGGACTGGGTGATGCTTGCGCGAGCGAAGACTATCGCAATCAGTGGGCAGGAGCAACAAATGACGATGTAACCGTTGTAGTAGGTGTTCCTTCTTATTCAAGCGATCTCATTCCCGAAGGTTCAACCGATCTTGGTGCAATTTCGGGCGCAACTTATACGTCACAAGGCTATCAAAAGGCTATTAAGGCTGCATTCGCAGCATTTGAAATACTCACCGCAGAAGGAGGAGAACAATAATGACTAACAATAAAAAATTAATGATTTTCCTTCGTGGTATTATCATGGAGAACCCGGTTCTCATTCTTATACTCGGTACTTGTCCTACCCTTGCGACGTCAACCTCGGTTATCTCGGCGCTTTCGATGGGTATCGCAGCAACCGTAGTACTTGTATGCTCAAACGTTGTTATTTCAGCGCTTCGTAACATTATTCCCGATACGGTAAGAATCCCTTGTTACATAGTTATTATAGCAGCGTTCGTTACTGCAGTGCAGATGCTTCTTCAGGCATTCTTACCCGCTATATACGATATGCTCGGCGTATATCTCGCGCTTATCGTTGTTAACTGCATCATTCTCGGAAGAGCCGAAATGTTTGCAAGAAAGAACAGCGTTGTTGATTCAGCTATCGACGGTGTTGGAATGGGTATTGGATTCCTCTTTGCGCTTATCTTTATCGCGACGATTCGTGAGGTGCTTGGCGCAGGCTCGTTTGCGGGTATTGAAATCCCCGGATTGAAGAATTACGCTATTCCCGTTTTAGTTCAAGCTCCCGGCGGATTCCTCGTTTACGGTATTGTTATCGCTATAATGAATAAGCTTACCGAAAAGAGCGGAGGAGTGAAGAGAAAGTCCTTCTCATGCGAGGGCTGCCCTTCAAGAGGTATGTGCGATAGCAAGAGCTGCCTTGAATCTAACGAAAACTCAGTTTCAGAAAATACCGAAGTGAAGGAGGCGTCCGAAAATGCTTAAAGAATTGATTATTATTCTTATGGCGGGAGTGCTTGTTAATAACTACGTTCTCCAGCAGTTCCTTGGAATCTGTCCTTTCCTTGGTGTGTCCAAAAAATTCAATCAAGCGTCGGGCATGGGTGTTGCCGTAACATTCGTTATGCTTTGCGCTACTGCGGTAACTTGGCCCATATACACTTATGCGCTCGTTCCTCTTAAGCTCGATTATCTTCAGACAATAGTGTTCATTCTCGTTATTGCGGCACTTGTTCAGTTCGTAGAAATTGTGCTTAAAAAATTCATTCCCGCGCTTTATAAGTCACTTGGAGTATATCTCCCGCTTATAACAACTAACTGTGCGGTTCTCGGCGTTACTCTTAATAACATTATCGCGGGCTACAATTTCGTTGAGTCTATGGTATCATCGCTTGGTGTTGGTCTTGGTTTCCTTCTTGCGATGGTACTCTTCGCAGGTGTTCGCTCCAGAATGAATAACGATGCATCTCCTAAGGCTTTTCGCGGTATTCCCATAACTCTCGTAGCAGCTTCCATTGTCGCTCTCGCATTCTTTGGCTTTGCAGGCGTTGTGGAAAATCTGTTCGCTTAATGGAGGTCGAGGTATTATGAATATTCTTATTCCCGTAGCTATTCTTTTTGGAATTGCTCTTGTATGCGCGGTGCTTCTCACCGTTGCCAGTAAATATTTCGGCATAAAAGAAGATGAAACTGCCGTAGCAATCCGTGATTGTCTTCCCGGCGCCAATTGCGGCGCTTGTGGTTATTCGGGTTGTGACGGATACGCAAAGGCTCTTGCAGAAAAAACTACCCAAGAAACGAATTTGTGCGTTCCCGGTGGAGATAATGTTGCAAAGGAAATTGCAGGCATTCTCGGTGTAGAGGCTGTGGACGTTGTTGAAAAGGTTGCTTACGTAGCTTGTAACGGCACCTGTGATGCAGTAAAGAGAAAATTCGATTATCAAGGTGAAAAATCCTGCAAACTTGCTAATATGGCATATAGCGGTGATAAATTCTGTAACTTCGCTTGTCTAGGTTATGGTGATTGCGCGATTGCTTGTCCTAAAAATGCGATAACCATTGAAAAAGGAACGGCTCACATCGATCCCCGTAAATGCATTGGTTGTGGAATTTGCGTGCGCACGTGTCCTAACTCTATTATTCACCTTATCAACGATACCTCTCGTGTCGTTGTTGAATGCTCGAATAAGGACAAGGGCGCGCTTACACGTAAGTATTGCGCTAACGGTTGTATAGGTTGTATGAAGTGTCAGAAGGCTTGTCCTAACGGAGCAATTACTGTGATTGACAATCTCGCAACTATAGATTATTCTCTTTGTACAGGCTGTGGTGAATGCGCTAAAGTATGTCCCGTTCATTGCATCCACGAGGGTAACTTTATCTGCGGCGCTCATTTCTAATAGCAACGCATTATCTAAAACCAAATACACACGGTGAGAATATACGCATCGTGTGTCAATTAAAAAGGAGAAGTGGCTTATGGATAAAATCAGAGGTTTTGTAAAAAAACATCGTTTGGATATTATCGTTATAGCCACTCTTCTTTTGTTTTCAATAGCGGTTCTGTTAGTTTCTCGTTTAACGAGAGTAGATGGAGCATACGCGGAAATAAAGTTAAATGGAACGGTTATTGCCGAATATCCGCTTTTTATTGACGGTGTTTATACTTTGAATGGTGGTACTAACGTTTTGACTGTAAAGGGTGGGGAAGCGTATATGACGTATTCAAATTGCCCCGATCACACCTGCGAAAAAAAAGGAAAGGTAAAGTACGTCGGACAAAATATATCTTGTCTGCCAAATAGCTTGTCGATTACGATAGTCGGTAATTCCGATAATGCTGTTGACTTTGTATCGTAGAGTATATGAGAAATAATACAAAGAAAATTACACAACTTGCGCTTGCAATTTCACTCGCGATGATTTTGTCGTTCATTGAAAGCAGAATTCCTGCGTTTGTCGCTGTTCCCGGTGTGAAGGTTGGTCTTGCGAATATCGCCGTCATTTTTGTGCTATATAAATTTGGCGTCAAAGAAGCAATTACCGTTTCTATTATAAGGGTAATTCTTGTTTCCATGCTTTTTGGAAGCGTCGTAAGTCTTTTTTACAGTATATCGGGCGCAGTTCTCAGCTTTGCCGCTATGCTCACTCTAAAGAAGCTTACTCCATTGAGTGAGGTTTCTGTAAGCGTATCTGGTGGCGTAATGCACAACGTTGGTCAGATAATTGCCGCCTCAATTATGCTTGAAACTAATGTTGTGGCATACTATTTGCCGTTTCTTGTGCTTTCGGGAACTATTGCAGGTATAGTTGTAGGCTTGGCTGCCGCATTGCTTATACAAAGAGTAAAAATTTGACAAAATAACATTGCTTTAAAATTGTACGATAATAACTTTATAACATCTATTAACGTTTGACCTCTATATCTCGACCGCTGGTGCAGTTGAAAAAAATGTAAACGCTTCCTCGGCAGAAAACGCAGATAAACCGCTTGATAACGAAAATGTGTAAAATCGAATATTTCTATTAATTAAAAATTGACGGTAAAATGTAATGAACCAAGGCAGTGGACACGAATGAAAAAATATTTCGTAGAATAGCTTTGATTTGCTCTTAAAAAATCACTGTTTCTTTAAACTGACATCGTTTTTTATACGGTGTCAGTTTTGTTTTTGGCTGGATGCATTCATAATTGTAGAAATGAATGTATTCACCAAGGAGGCGAGCCTCATCTTCGTTTGCGCCTATGTACCGATGAAGCCACTCGGATTTGATACACATAGCATAGCTTTACAGTTTATTGTAAATCCCAATTTACGCAAATTCTTTAGGATAGTGTTTCTCACTTATTTGTTAGCAATAAAAAACCTCCTGCAGTAGATATTTCTATTCTACTACAAGAGGTCTTCTGTTTTATGGGTTCAGTTCAATAGCCCATGTCTTGTTAATCAACAACCGAGGGGGAAATCCCAAATGCGCATACGCTTGACGTTATAATATGATTTTCAAAGTACTTCAAGCGCGACACCGTCGCTAATAACTTGACAAGGTCAATCATGACTTATTTGAGTCGCAGACTCAAGTATTAGCCGTTAGTCTTAAGGTTGTTCTCGTAAGACTCAACCATCTTCTTAAAAATGAAACCCATACGAACTTTGAGTTTTGAACGCGCAAGCCGTATTTTAGACAGCCATAAAGCCGTACATAAATACAGATTTAGCCTTACAGTATAAGAATTTTCCGTGCAAAACACACGAATATATAAATTTTTTATTAAATTTTCGATTTGCTGTTGAATTTTACGAATAATTTGTATATAATAAATACAGCAGATAATGATTTTTAATAAGGAGGCTTATACTATGCCAAATATTAAACCCGTATCCGATTTACGCAACTACAACGAAGTTCTGCGCGATATCGCCGTAGGTGAGCCCGTATTTCTTACAAAGAACGGCAGAGGCAGATATGCCATAGTTGATATGGAAGAGTTTGAAAAGACACAGGCAACACTTAAACTTATGAGCGAGCTTGCAAAGGGCGAAGCCTCAGCACGCGAAAAAGGCTATATTGATATTTCCGATGTGGAAGCTATATTAGGTGTATCAAATGGTTAAGATTAATTTTACACCTGATTCACTTGAAGACTTGAAAGAAATCAAGCAATACATCACCGACGAGCTATGCAGCGAGCAGTCGGCAATAAATACAGTAGGGAAGATAACGAAGCGTATTCGCCAGCTTGCAGACTTTCCGGAAAGCGGAGCACCACTTTCTTCTATAATTAATCTTGAAGTACCGTATCGTTTTCTCGTCTGCGGCAACTACACTGCATTTTATAAGGTAGAAGGTGATGAGGTGCATATTATCCGTATACTCTATGCAAGACGAAATTTTATGCAGATTCTTTTCGGTAAAGAATTTGACGATGATAAATCAAATTGATTGAATTTAATAGTTAAGAGCCGATTACAGAGTAAATCTTGTTTCGGCTCT
>JAZRDI010000077.1:0-9401 GCA_045660185.1 Eubacteriales bacterium
TATCATAGAAAAAAAGACCAAAAATGAGGAGAATGTTATGGTTTTTAATCCACGAAACATCGCAAAAACGGAAGGTAGCTTTACTTTTTCTGGTAATATTAACGCTGTTGCGCACTCTTCTTTGAACAAGAGCATCATAAAGGAGTTTTGGCATAACTTTACCTTTAAAAGCTCTACGCTTAATATAAGCGAAAGTGATGAATTGGTTTTCTCCGTTGGAAATGTAAAAGCGGTTTCGCTTGACGGTTGCGATTACAGTATCAACATAGAGAAAGACGGATTTTGCGTATATGCCGAGAATGAACAAAATCTCATTCATGGCTTTATGACCTTGCTTGATCGTTTTGTGGCGGTTGACCGTGAAGATCTCCTCGCAATCGAAATTGATTGCTGTGAGATCAAGGATAAGCCTATTATTGAAAATAGAATGGTGCATTTTTGCATTTTCCCCGAAACAGAGCTGTGGGAGGTGCAAAGGTTCGTTAGATTTTGTGCTGCACTGAAATACACTCACGTTGTCTTAGAGTTTTGGGGGATGCTGAAGCTTGACTGTATGAGCGAGCTGTCGTGGTCGCACGGATATACCAAGGAGCAGATCAAACCGATAATCAAGGAAGCAAATGATCTCGGACTCGAAATAATACCAATGTTCAATCATTGGGGACATGCGTCGGGAAGTCGCGTTATGCACGGAAAGCACGTTGTTCTTGATCAAAATCCCACGCTTCAAACTTATTTTAGTGAGGACGGATGGTGCTGGGATATTAAGAAGCCAAAGGTAAGAAAGCTGTTAAGTCAGATAAGAGCTGAACTAACCGAGATTTGCGGGAACGGACGTTATTTCCACATAGGATGTGACGAGGCGTATAACTTTGAGCTTACAAAAGAAAATATGGATTTCATATGTGACTACATAAACGACATCAGTGATGAGATGACCTCATTGGGTAGAAGAATAATTGCATGGGGCGATATGCTCCTGTACCGCCATCCATATTATAACTCCAACAATAAGTATGCTTGTAACGCACCCTCTGCAGAGGCAGAGAAATATATGCTGGAGCGTTTAAGCCGTGACGTTGTTATCGCTGATTGGCAATATAATCCTACAGAAAAGCCCGTAGAAACCGCAGAGGTATTCACCAAGGCGGGATTTGACTGCCTTTTGTGTCCTTGGGATAAGGGACTCTCGCAAATGCGTGCGATAAGCGATACCATAACAGAACAATCGCTTATGGGGTTATTACATACTACCTGGCATACGCTGTCAAAGGGAATGAGATTCGTTACAGTTGCCGCAATAGCAGGATTTGAAAGCTTGGGTACGCGTGAGCTCAGACAGATGCGCGGATGCACATCACCGCTTCTTCGCAAGGTAATGCCGATTAATGGCGATTATGAAAAAGCGGGTTGGTCAAAGCGCGAGATTGGTGACATTTTTTAAAACTACCGGAATAAAGAATAAACGAAGAGGATAATTTTTATGTCAATAAAGCATACTGCCGTAAGCTATTACGGACTCAATTACGTGGAACACGCTGAGGCGGATTTCCTTGAAATGAAGGAGCACGGTTGTGATACCGTTATTCTAGCCATCACCGAGTTCGATATGGATTTCTGGTTTCCCAATATCAATAACATAGTAAAAACCGCACACAAGGTCGGTCTTCGTTGTATTGCTGATACGTGGGGAATCGGAAAGTATTTCGGTGGCGAGCAGGTTTCTCTGTTCCTACAAAATAATATTCACCACAGACAAGTTTCCGCTTATACCGGCGAGGTTCTCAACGCTGCTTGCTTTAATACAAACGCTTTTCGCGACTATTTCACAGCCATTTGTATGAAGCTCGCAAGAGAAACCGAGGTTGACGGCTTCTTCTGGGATGAGCCGCATTACGCTTATCCGAAATCATATGCATCTATCACGGGCGGAGCAGGTGACGATTGGTCTTGCAGATGTCCCGAGTGCATGAAAAAATTCGAGGAATATTACGGTTATGAAATGCCGAAGTTTATGAACGACGACGTTAAGCAATTCCGTTGGCGCGAAGCATTAAAGACTCTCGCAGATTGCTCCAAAGCGCTCAAGGAATACAATCCAAATCTCGAAATCACTTGCTGTGTTCATGCAACAAAGAATAGCTATTACGTAACGGAAATGCGTGGATATGATAATTGGGATATGGTTGCCGCTTGTCCTTACTTTGACGTATTCTCTACGACGATAATTAACTGGGCACTCCCCGAATCCTTCTTTAAGGAAATTACCGAGCGCACCGTACGTATTGCTAAAAAGTACGGTAAACAGAGTGAGAGATGGCTTATGGGTTATTGTGCTCAGCCTGAGGACTTCTCACAGATAGATAAGGTAGTCGATATGTACGAGTCAATGGGTGTCGACCGTATCGCGACTTGGACTTACAGAGGCGGACTCGGTACGGTAGTTGCTGCTCCCGATCCCATTAAGCTTTGGGACAGAATAGGCGAAAATTATAAACGAGTTTTGAAAAATGATTGATATATACGGATAAGAGCGATGAGTGAATATTTAGAAAAAATTACCGAATGCCTCGGTAGAATAGAAAAAGAGGAGCAAGATCATCTTCAGAAAGCCTCTCTTCTTGTTGCAGAAACGATTAAAAACGGTGGATTGATCTTCACATTCGGTTGCGGTCATTCGCATTTGCCCGGGCTTGATGCATTTTACAGAGCAGGCGGTCTTGCAAACGTTTCTCCTATGCTTGATACCGACCTTATGCTTCATAACGGTGCGGCAAAGTCGAGCCGAATGGAAAAGATGACTGGTATTGCCCCCGAGATATTCAGACGATATACACCATCGTCAAACGATATGATATTCATTTTTTCTGCCTCAGGTAAAAATGCAGTTCCCATTGAAATGGCGGACGTAGCTAAACGAAACGGTGTAAAAAGCGTTGGTATATCCTCGCTTGAATATGCCGAGCGAGGCGGAACCCTCCACGAGCACGTAGATATTGCGATAGATTGTAAGATACCGTACGGTGATGCTTGTCTTTCGGTGGGAGCGTCCTTCATGGGTGGTATTTCCACTTATGCTGCGTGCTTTATTTTAAATTCTTGCCTTATTAACGGTGCAAGGCTTGCGCTTCAAGAGGGAGTCAAACCGCCCGTTTACATAAGCGGAAACGTTGAGGGCGGCAGAGAGCATAATATTACTCTCGAAGATATGTATCTTGGGAGAGTGAAGCATCTATGAGCAAAATTGCAGTTATAGGAATTGTGGGCAATTCTGTTTTTCTTCCTGTTGCGCGTTTTCACGAGGGCGGAGAAACCGTAGAAGCGAGCGATATTCACTTCGAGCCCGGCGGAAAGGGCTTTAATCAAGCAGTAGCGGCTAAAAGATGCGGTGCTGACGTATCTTTTCTTGCGGCTGTAGGCAAAGATGTCGGGAATGATTTCGCCGAATTTTTAGATCGTGAGGGAATTCGGCACACTCTTGTTGCAAAGGATAAGCCCGGAGCATTTGCTTCGATCGTCACAGACAGAAACGGAAGTAACCGAGTCACAGTATATCAAGGTGCAGATCTTTCGAGAGATGATGTTGTTTCTTTTGAAGGCGAAATAGCATCAGCAGACGTTTTGCTCCTTAATAACGAGGTTCCGGAGTGCGTTAATATAGAGGCTATGAGGATAGCCGGCTTGCACGGTGTAAAATGCATTCTCAATCCCGCACCGGCAAGAAAATTAGATAACTTTATACTTGAAAATACATTTCTTTTCACACCAAACGAGCATGAAACTCTTGGTATCGAGAGCAAGAATAACGCAATTGTTACTCTCGGCAAGAGAGGATGCCTTATAAAGCAGTCGGGAGAGATTATTCCTGCCTGTAATATGGGTGATACCATTGATACAACGGGTGCGGGAGATACCTTCAACGGCGTATTGTCAGCAATGATCGCGGATGGTAAGACGCTTTCGGAGGCTGCCAGTATAGCAAATCGTATTGCAGCTATTGGAGTTACACGAAAATATGCGGTATCGTCGATTCCGAGTGCAGAAGAGATAAAAGAACATAAAAGAGGATAGATATATGCAAAATGGTTTGAATTTTTTGCTTGAAAAATATTCCGTTTCGACAAAAGCTACTTTTTCAGACGATGGAAAAACTATTAAGATCAACGAAGATACAGCTCCGCTTTTGCCTTGGGAAAGCGAGAGAAGATTTATAGAATTGCGTAATCTCGTTTTAACGGGAAGACTTGGAAATATGTGTACCTACCGTATAGGTCATACGGCGAAAAAGGGAACAGATCTATACGATTTGCTTGCAAGAGAAATAGGAATTTTGGAATTTACGGTAAATTCAAAAACAAAAGAGATTTTTGCTATTGCAGGAAAGTGTGCAATGAATTGCATCGCAGAAACCGAAAACGGATGCGTGTGTACAATCGAGCTTGCCGCAACTCTTAACGATGGGCAAAACGATATTGATAAGCACGAAATAATTACGGATAACGGTGTTGCCTGCGACCGAGTTGTAGATACACAAGTTCCCCAAAGTTCAATCTACTTGTTCGGTAAATCAAAAGAAATCTTCACCGATACGGATGCGGAGCTTTACGGATATACAGAGACTCAGATTAATACTATAAGAAACGCTTTTGCTTTAGCTAAAAACGAAGCTTTACGCAATGAAAATAAAGAAAAAATGAAGCACATTAAAGCAGTTGTAGATGCTGCGAAGCTTTCGCTTGATACACTTGAAAACGTAAAGGTGGAGGCGTAAAATGAAAAAACTTAAGATAGCTATGATGAGTATGACACACGGTCATACCAGAAAATATTATGACGTACTAAAGAATAATCCAAAGCTGGAATGGATTGCGGTTTCTACCGCGAATGAGGAAGTCAAGCGCGTTTTCTTAAACAGCGTTAGCGGTATACCTTGCTATGACAGTGACGAGGATATGCTTGATGCACATCCCGAAATAGAAGCGGTTGTTCTTGCGAGCGAGAACAGTGAGCATCTTCGCCAAGTTCGTCTTTGCGCGGAAAGAAAAATCAACGTTCTTTCCATGAAGGTGCCCACGTTTGATATGGAAGAATACGCCGAAATGGAAAAACTTGTGAAAGAGAAAGGTATAACCTTACAGGTAGAGCTTGAATTACATTACAATCCAGTTGTAATTCGCACTAAGGAGCTTATAAAGAGAGAAGCTATGGGAGAAATGGACGCCTTTAACGCAACCAATATCACCCTTTCTCCCGTATGGGCATTCCCGTGGCAAGGTGTTCCGGAAAAAAGCTACGGAAAACGCATTCCGATAAAAGAAGGACACGATAAATTCCGCGGAGGAGCGCTTTGCGACCATCCTCACATCTTCGATCTTATCAGAGAGGTAACGTCCAGCGAGTTCGACGTAATTTTCGCTAAGGTAGCTCCAAATATGCGTCACGATATAGAGGAAGAGGATATGCTTTCGGTGGTCGGAAGAATGAAGAACGGCACCGTTTTCTCGCTTGACCCGAGCTGGTCGAGAGCGGAAAACCGTCTTAAAGTTCCCGGTCCCGGTTGGGAGGTATTCCCGAAAAGAATGGAGGTCAATCTCGTCATTCACGGAAACGAAGGCAGTATGTTTGTCGATTGCTTCGGTCCGAATACCTATCACAATGGCTCTCCCGATAATAATTATACCGTTCAGTATACGTATTTTGACGAATGGGTTGGGCTTATTGATGAATTTGTCGAAAACATTAACGAAAAGCGTCTTCCTAAAATCAATCTCGAATGGCACAAGAATACTATCAAGGCCATGAACGCCGTATATGAAAGCATTTACACAGGAAAAGCCGTGCATCTGTGAGATATTAGAGAGATTTTTATTACACAGTTAATATTCAGCAGTGAAAAAACAAATTAACCGAAAGGAGTTAAATGTAAAAATGAAAATCAAGAAACAAGTGCTTGTTAAAATCAGCGTCATCGCACTTACATTGTCGCTGATAATACTTTGTACCGCTATGGCTGTTTTTGCGACCGATACGGCTTCAGCGGTATTGGCAGACGTAGCGACCGCAGAACCTACGGTCTCCGCTGACGGAAAAACTATAATACTCCCGTCAGTACCCGATGGATATGCTATATCTATCAACGGTAGCTCAAACGAGAGCGTTATCGATACAAATGGTAACGTATATACGCCTCTCGTGGATACAACAGTTAAGTTAAACTATAAGGTAACGAAAATCGAGGACGGCACGACTGCTACAGATCACTACAAAGAGGCTTCCGTTCTGATAAAAGGAAAATATCAAGCAGAAGCAGGTGATAACGCTGAGCCTGCAGTTCTTCCCAAGCTTCAGGAGTGGAAGGGCGGTAACGGCACGGTTAAAATAACCGCTTCATCGCGTATAGTAGTTACTCATTCTGCTTTTATGCCTAAAGCGGAAATTATAAGCGAATATATCGCTGATATTTTAGGAACGCCTATTGAAATAGTTACGGATGAATCCGTTGCAGGCGATATCGTTATCGGATATACCGATAGTGAGGAGCTTGGCAAAGAGGGCTACACAGTCGAGCTTTCCGACCGTGTAACGATACTTGCATATAACGACATCGGTGCGCTTTACGGTGGAACTACCGTATCGCAGATGCTCTCTCTTTATGAGGGATTCGAATTACCTAAGGGATACATAAGAGATTATTCCGCATATGAAGTCAGATCCTCTATGCTCGACGTTTCGGGACAGTGGTTGCCTATGAAGGATCTTCTTGATTTAAGTAAATATTTTGCTTATTTCAAGGTAAATCAGATTCATATACACGTCAACGAGAATGCAGGACAGCAGAATTACGCTTTCAGAATTGAAAGTAAGAAATATCCCGCGATAAACTCTACTCTTGGCGATAGGATTTATACGCAGGAAGAATACCGCGCTTATCAGACAGAGATGCTGAAGTACGGTGTCAAGATAATAACCGAGATTGATTCTCCCGCGCATTGCGGATTCGTAGGACTTTACGATTCCTCCCTTGTATTATCAAGCTCAAAGGGAAAAATGGATCTTACAAATGACTACGACGGATGCGTTGAGTTTATGAAGGGGCTTCTTGACGAATTCGTAAACGGTTATGACGGTAATCCACCGGTTATAATTGACGAAATAGACGCTATTCACCTCGGAATGGATGAATATACTTACGATCGCGCTAAGTATAAGGAGTATATGAAAGAGATATGCGACTATGCAAAATCTCTTGACAAGCACGTTCTTTTGTGGAGCGCATTACAAACCGAGGATTTTGCAGAAGAGCTTCCCATATCGAGTGATAACATTACTATTAACTATTGGGGCGATGCTTATCTTAACGGTTATATCAATAATGAATTCCAAATGATTTCAAACCGTTCCGGAAAGCTCTACGTAGTTCCCGGAGGAACCACCACCTTTGGAGATTGGCGTGACGTTGCATCGATTTATGACAGCTACAGTGCAACCGACTTGAGCTCATCGGTGACTCTTGCCGAGTCTTCGCCGCTCGTGATTGGTATAGAAGGAGCCATTTGGCATCACGCCAATGTTGGTGCTTCTAAGGAAGGCATTTTTGCCCGTGTAAGAGATCAGATGCTTCTTGTATCAGAGAAAGCTTGGTACGGAAAAGCAGAAGGTGTCACGGGCGAAGAGTTCGAAGCAAGACTCCGCGCTCTTCAGAATCTTGTTCCGGTAGTAAATCCCCAAAGCTACGTGCCTTCAAATGAGGACGGAGTTATTGCGGATTATGACTTTAGTAGCGTAGAGAATAACGTACTTAAGGATACCGCAAACGGATATAATGCAACTCTCGAAGGTGTTACCTTCGAAAATTCAGCGGTAGCTCTTAATGGCTTAGGATATCTTTCGCTTCCGATAAAACAGGTAGGATTCCCTTATACCGCAACGTTCGGAATCACGTATTCTTCTACGACTACAGGCGTGCTTTTCGCAGGCGGTGACACTACGTTCTGGCTTAATGCGAACGGAGATGGAAAGATTACCTTTACCCGTGAGCTTCATTCCTATGGATTTGACTTTGTTTTTGCTAAAAACGTACACTATAATGTAACGCTTTTGTGCGACAAAGAGACTCTTAGCCTTTACGTTGACGGTGTGTTTATCGAGGATGCTCACGTTATTTCTATGGAAACACAAAAACAGAAGTTAACAGACGTGAAGTTTAGTGAGTCCGTACTGTCTTGTGCGAGAATAGGCGAGGGAATCGTAGGAACTCTTGATAGCTTGAAGATAGTAGCAACTGCAGATAAGGATGCTTTTTCGGGAATGACTGATATTATGGGTTATCATAACGTGGCTCTCGGAAAAGAAACGTCAGCATCAGGAACTGAGGTAAGCGACAAATGGTTCCCCGAAAATGCCGTAGACGGAATAACCGTAAACGACGATTTGAGAGTTAGTTTAAACAGAGTTGATGACTCTTGGCTTGCTATTGATCTTGGCAAAGTGTATTCTATCGATAAAATTAAAATTTATTTCCGTAAAGCTCCCGAGGCTTATAAATTCCTCGTTTCGCAGGACGGAGTGAATTATACGGAAATATACGATCAACCTTCTGCAGCTGCAGGAACAAGAGCCACAGACGTTATTGAGTTTTCCGAGGCAGTCGGTGCGAGATACGTTAAGTATCAGCAGGTAAAAATGTTCTCAACTACGCTAAGCAACGGTAAAATAGCAAAGTATAGCGGAAGTATTTTTGAAATTGAGGTGATGGGTTCGGAAACTGATATCGAAGCCTTAAATCTCATTGATTCTTACCTTGAGACACTTTCGGACGATGCAAAAACTCATCTTTACAACAGAGTGTATTTGGTAAAGAAAATTTTGAGCAACGGAAATACGGACGTATCGGCGCTTGCGATTAAGCTTCTCTACGAAGAATATGAAAGAATGCTTTCTTCATCTTATACACTTGACACTACAAAGGATGAAATCTATAACGCACTTCTTGATATGAAGCTTAGAAAGCATGCAAGCAGCGATGAGAGGTACAGCGAATATGAAACCGCATATAAGCTTACTCTCGGTGCATACATAAATTCAAGGTCTACGGAAGCGGTAAAGGAAAACAGACTTTCGCTTCTCACAAGGGCAACAGGTTTATTAGTAACTATTATTGAATCTACGCTGTACGGCAATATTGATACTTCCGTTTATCCGCTGGACGATGAAAACGCAGTTGCGGTTTTCGAGGATAACGGTGACGGAACGTATACCTTACTCAAAACAGGCACGTGGGCAGTCTTGAAGGATTATTACTACACTACAGTTAAAAAGGAAGTAAATCTCGTTGCATATCTCAGATGTGACCACACCATTCCCGTAAGTGGAAAAATTGATCCTGCGAAAATCAGCGGAAC
>JAZRDI010000078.1:0-66347 GCA_045660185.1 Eubacteriales bacterium
CTTCGGTGTTGAATTCTACGAAGTAGTTATAAGCTGCCTGAACGTATGCAAGAACGTCTTTTGCAAGCTGCTTTTCAACTGCGGTTGAGCTTGCAATCTCAACCACTTTCTTTGCATACTTGGGTATGCTCATAGTCCACTTGCCGCTATAATCCTTACCATCAAGAGTTACGGTAACGTTAAGAACTATATCTCTTGCCGCCTCTGCAGAAGGAAGCTCTATAGAGATAAGATAGTAGTTAGCGCCGTCAATAGTAACGATTTTGTCAACAAGAGTTGTCATATCTGCATATTCGACGCCGTCAAGAGTGAAGCTCTTCAGCTCGTTGCATAGAGGAATATATACGTTGTAAATGAGAGCGTTAGAAAGAGTAATGCTGGTTTTTGGTATAAAGTTAAGATTTATAGCTTCGGTAGGCATAAGATTATACGTTGCAAATGCTCCATCACCAAAAACTTTAACAAACACAAGCTCGCCGTTATTAAATTCAAGATTTACATCGCTTACAGCGTTGGAAAGCGTCAAGCTTGCATACTTGCCTTCGAAAGCATTAAACGTAAGGCTCGAACCGTTATTTCCTTCATTTACAAAGATAATATTCTCAAGATTTTCAACCTTAAATTCACATCCGTAAATATTTATATTGTTTGACATAAAGTTACCGTTTGATACGTCTGTTGAAATATCGAAAATATTGATATTTGAAGTAGGCTTAACCGTTTTAAGATCGATTACGCAATCCGTAAGATTGAAGAAATACGGAGCTATGGCTTCTTTGCCAACCCACGCAGATTCAATTTTACTTGTGCCGTAGCTTACGAGAAGATTGCTTGCCGTCGCTCCCTCGCAAAGACCAAGAGTCACGCCGTTAAGATTGAATGTAAACGGCTTTTCCGCAAGACTTGCCGAAGTGCTTCCGGTCCACATGTTTAGCTTAAATATAGAACTGTTATACGTAAGAATTTTTCCGTTTACAATATTTATAGTTGTCGGGAACACGCCCTCCCAGGGCTTCGACGTAACGAAGAAGAGAGGCTTTGCATTTGCAGTTCTTGTCTGCGACAAGGTATAGCCGTCAAGATCGAGAGTTACCTCGCCTCTAATTTGAGCAATGTTATCAAACACCTCGGAAGCGCCAAGAACGTAATTTCGTCTTGCGAGAATTACCGAGGTCATTTGCCCCTCATATCCCGTAATCGCATTCCACTTGTTCGTTGATATTGCGTTTTTAGCCGAATTAAATGCACCGTTATTACTTCCGAGAAGCTTTGAAAATCCTTCTATTTGAATAATATCTCCGTTCTTATCGTAAGTTATAACAACATAAGGATATGTGTTTTCATCTGCATATCTATGAGGAACGAAGCAATATTTCGTACTTACCGACTCACCGAGAATATACGTATTCGTTATTCCTTTCGAGTTGATAAAGGTAAATGTAAGAAGCTTTTCGTCTTTTCCGTCAAGAACGTTAAGATACGAAGGATACTCCTCGATATTAGGAAGCTCAAGCGCAGTATATTCGCCCGTGAGTAGCGATTTTCCAAACTTAAACGTAGATCCGTACGTACCGTTATTTGACACGGTTATGTAATTATCCCAATACTTCGACTTTATAACTCCGCCGTTCATCGTTATCGTATTTGAGAGGTATCTTTCAACGTTTTTAGAATCACTCGGAGCTATATTAAAGATCAAGAAATCCTTTGCGGGAACGTTTTTGGTAAGATCTATCGTACAATCATTAAGATTAGTGAAGAAGGACGCAATGGGATTTGGATCGTTTTCACTTACGCTTCCCTTGTTGTAATATCCCGCTATAAGACTTGTCGTTGTAGCATCATTACCAAGAGTAAAGGTTACGTTGTCGTAATTAATGGTAAATATCTTATCCTTGATTTGATAACCCGCATCGTTGCAAGGACTCATATTTAAAAGCATTACCGGCAGTGAAAACGTTTCGATATTTCCGTTTATAACGTTGATAGTCGTCGGGAATATCGGCGCGTGATTTCCTGCAATCCAAGAGCTTGTATTCCAAGACTTTGACGCAATTCTGAAAATAGGCTGCGCTCCGCTTTCGCTCGACTGCGAAAGCTTGTAGCCGTTAAGGTCGAAGGTTATCACACCTCTTGCCTGCGCGTAGTTATCGTAATGCTCGGATTTTTGATACGTATAATCGCATCTTTGGAATATAACCGCAGACTTTTGTCCGTTATATCCACTCTCCGAATTCCATTCGTTATTCTGCAGATAAACCTTTGCGTAGTGATAAGCTCCGTATTTACCGCTTGCGTTAAGACCTATAGGCATCGAATATCCCTCAACGCCTTCCATAACGTCGCCGTTAAATTTGAATACAACAAACGGATACTCTGCTATTGATGCTAACGAAGTGGGAATTTTTCCGTATTTCGTGGTAAGGCAAGTAAGCTCATACAAATCCTTTGCTACCGCATTATCTCCTTCACCAACGCTTATACTGCCCAACTTCGCAAACACGAGATTTCCAAGCGCGCTCGCATTGGAATCAGCGAACTCAACTGTTCCAGGCGTTGTACCCGAAGGAAGCTCAAGCGTTGTATAATGTCCGTCATATTTACCGAAGCTCACGCTGTCTTTTCTTTCTTCAGCCGTACCGAGAGTATAAAGAGCGTTAGATTTACAAGTCTGTTTTATAATTTTTCCGCCGTTAATTCTTACGTTCTGAACGATGATTCCCTTGCTTTCGTTAAACATAAAGAGCTTGGTATTGTCATCCTTTGCATTAGTCTGCATATCAAAGGTGCAATTATTAAACTCCATATCAACGTACATTTTCAAAGCATTATTCGTATCGTACGTGCCGTTATTCTGCGAATTTGCAATCATTGTTCCGACTGTCGAGCCTTCGCTATATCCAAAATTAACGTCATCAAATCTATAATAGAAGGTCTTCTCACTCGCATAGCTACTTGTCAAAACACCGAAGCTCGTAATAATTTTTGTTCCGATTTTAATATTTCCGTTTTTGAAAATGATATTGGTATCACACATTTTGCCCGATGAATACACCTTACCCCATCCGTTGAGCAGATGGTCCGCAGTTCCGGTTGAAAGAGTGTATCCGTTGAGATCTATAACAAGAGTACCGCCCATTTGACTCGTATTATCAAATTTACCGCCAACAAAATCGCTGATAAGAACTACTTGAACCTCTATCTCATTCTTTGCCTTTCCTCTTATAAGCTTATTTGCCTCTGTCATAGCGGTATTCCAATCGGAATAAGACGCAAGATGCTTTCCGTCTTTAAACATAGCCAAAGGATATAAATCTCCGTCTGAATATGCTTTAGGCACAACGCCGTATGCAGTGGGAATATCTCCGCTTGCACTAAGCGCAGTTTCTATAAATCTTTCTCCGATGGTAATCTGCGCGTCTGCAGTATAATGCCAATTATCCTGCTGAGCAAGTCCGGTGGTATCAACTACGAATACGTTATTAAGCGCTGCCGCAACGTCAAGCTGCGCTTGGCACACAACATCTAAATATGCGGGAGTCGAATTTCCCATAGCCGCATGATTGCTCGTAATTTCACCCATCACAAAGGGTAAGCTCGACTGATTTACACCGGTAATATCGCCAAGGTCGCTTCTCATATCGTTAATAAGAGTTGTAAGAAGCTCATTATATGCGTTTGCGGTCTTTTCACTGCCGGTTTCCGCTTCTCCCTGCATCCACCATACGCCTTTAATAACGGGAGTATATCCTTCGGCTTCAAGCATTTCAATGCCGTGCGTTACAGTTTCAAGAAACCACGTGTACATTCTTCCGCACTTGTTTCCGTCGGTTGAAATATTGTGGTTATTTATGTACGTAGGAGAGGTCCACGTTCCGTATTTCAGCGAAGTTTCGGCAGTACTGTTATAAATACTTGTTCCACCCCAAGCGCACTTAATGACAGCGTTCATCTTTCCGTTGTCCGCAAGCGCGGAGGCTATTCCTATTTCAGCTCCCGATCTCGTTGGATTCTGACCAAGACCGGTTACCGTGGGAACAAACGCGAGCGGAAGCTTATTATCATCTCCGTCCCAATACTCGCCATCACCGTAAAAAAGAACGTTTTCAAATCCGTTAGTGAAGCGTTCATCCGTAGCGGTAAGTTTAGAAACCTCACCGTAACCTACGGCGTTTGACTGTCCCGCAATGAGATAGATCTCAATTTCACCCTTTGAGCCGACATTCTCGGAAGCATTTGCATTCATAGAGAATATAAGCGCAAAAAGCAAAAGAACACTCAAACCAAAAATAACTAACAATTTGCTTTTAACATTTGATTTTAACATACTCTTAATCTCCTTCATTTATTAAAAAGCTTTATGCCTCGCATAAACACTTTACACCTACATTTTATCACAAACCATTGACTTTTGGTGACAAAAAATGTATAATAGTAGTCAAAAAATGCTTTATTTAAACTTACGGAGTTTTTTATGCTTGAAATTCACAAAAACGCCTATTCTACCAACGATACCATAATAGCAAGCTTCCATAACAGTAGGTATCTTATGGCGCCACACGTGCATCAAATGGCGGAATTGGTTTACGTTATCGAAGGAGAATTTATCGTTATTTCGTCGGGAAAGCGCGAAATAGCAAAAGCGGGTGATATAGTTATCGTTCATCCGTATCAACCTCACGGATATTTCACCGAGGCAGGAAAAAACGTTAATTTTTGGATGCTGCTCTTCGAAGGAAGCCTTATAAGCGATATTATGCGAGAAGGATATTCGTATGGTGAATATTCAAATTTGGTTTTTTCGCCCTCGGAAGAGTTAAAGGTTTTCTTAAAAAACAAAATGATTGATAGCGACGAAAAACACCAAAAGCTTAACGCAAATGAGTTAAGAAGGTTAAAAGCGACGTTGTATCCGATTTTTGACGAATATATAACGAGTGTGCCAATGATTAAAGAGAGCGAAAAAATACGTTCCGCTTCCGTTTCAGAGGCTTTTAAATATCTCTCAAATCATTTTCAAGAAAACATAACCTTAAAAGACGTATCCATGGCGATAGGATATAGCGCAAGCCACCTTTCTCACTCTTTTTCGGAAATAGTAGGAATGAATTTCCGCACAATTCTAAATTCAATACGAATTAATCACGCAAAAACGCTCCTTTTAAACACCAATACAAACGTTTTGCTAATAAGCGTTGAGTGCGGATTTGGCAGTGAAAGAAGCTTCCACAGAGCATTTCAATCAACACTTGGAATGACACCAAGAGAATACAGAGTTCGCTATGCGGCAAATACGCAAAAAAATCATTAAATCTTTTTGTTGCAAAAATTAAAAGTTTAGCACTTCTATTTCAAAAATTAAAAAATAAAGGCTGAGTCAATCGCTTAAACCAAAGCTTTTCGACTCAGCCCTAATATTTTGTACGAACGTTTTAACCAAACAGTCAAATTCTTTTATCTAACCTTACTCCTAATCGGCAAAGTCTGCTTCGCAGCCTTGTGCTACGCACTATGCTCTGCGCTGCAGAGCTGCCGCGGAGCAATCTGCACCATTCGTCCCGATGAGCCAACTCTCCGATACGAATTGGTTTGATTATCACCCTTCGAAGACAGATTTCATCAAATCCCATTTGGATTTCATCTGACTCTGTCAGATTTATTCCTTTGTTGGTGAAGAAAATAGCATAATAAAACGCTACAAAAATTCCTCACCAACAAAGGATTTCGTTGCCTCACGAATCAAAGCGTGATGCCAATCTCCCATATTCCATCCGACTCCTCATACCAAGGAGTTTCGGTTCCGGGAGAGCTTGTTATAATATCCGAAGCTATAACTTCTACAACTTCGATTTCGGGATTAATATATTTTTTCATTTTCTAACCTCCAATTTTCATTCTGCAATATAAATTCCGAATAAATCATTTAAAATAAATTCCGAAGCTTTTTGAACCAAACGAAGTTTGTAAAAAAGCAACCTCAATTATTCATTATTCATTGATTACCGCGTTGCGATAATCATTTGCGCTTTCTACGTACTTAATGAAGCACGCTACGAGGTTTTCGTGGTCTGCGCCTGCTGACTTATTAAGGAAGTCAGAGATATGATAGCTGCCGCCTTCGCCGTAGGTGATGGTTTCGCGGAGAACGTATGCATAAACGTCAAGCTCAACATAAGCTCCGTTTGCATCTGTACCGCTTACCGTGTTAAGTTTTCTACCATTTGCGTAGAACGAAATATTGGCATCGGTAACGTAGAATCTAATCGAAGGTTTAGCTTCAAGATTAAGAGTAACTGCGGTTACGGGAGCAGTGGTATTGGTTACACCGCTTGACACGGGTGTGCCGTCGTAATCGCCGCCAATTACAAGAATGGAATCAATAAGAGCGTTTACTCTTGCGATTTCCTCTTCGGTGTTGAATTCTACGAAGTAGTTATAAGCTGCCTGAACGTATGCAAGAACGTCTTTTGCAAGCTGCTTTTCAACCTTAGCAGTGCTCGAAAGCTCAATTACCTTCTTAGCATACTTTGGTATGCTCATAGTCCAACTTCCGTTATATTCTCTTTCTCCAACACTTACAGTAGCCTTGAGAACGATATCTCTGGCAGCATCAGCGGAAGGAAGTCCTATAGCGAAGTGATAGTACTCTTCACCTTCAATAGTCACTATATCTGTTATAGCCGTAAAGTCGGTATACGTAACACCGTCAAGTGTGAATGACTTGAGAACTGTGCTAACCGGAACATATACGTTATATACGAGTTCGGAGCTAAGCGTGATACTTGTTTTGGGGTTGAAGGACACAAGCTCCTTCTCTCTAACGATATACGTGGTAGTTCCGAGAGCTGCGTTTTCGTTCCATTTAACAATAGTTGCGCTCTTTTCATCTGCAGTTACATAATCAAAATTCGAAACAGACGAATTTGCCGGAACAACTATCCTAGTGTAACTACCGCACTCATTGGAGAATCTTATTGTTTCAGCATCGGGAGCTGCATAGTCTCCTACAACTCCGATTTTCAATTTGTAATTTTTAGATGCTACAATCTTTCCACCATTCCAAATGACATGCATTATTTGAGGTGTGACGTCTCCGGTACAGTTGAAAATAGTTACCTCGTTTCCTGATCCGTCAAGAACAAATCCGGTAAAGTCTATTGTACAATTATTAAATCTGATGTTAGCAACTCCGTGTCCACCTGCATAATCAGCTGCTTTATCCGTTCCAACAAGACTGCTGTAGTGTTTTGAACCTGCAATACTCTCAAAACCAATATAAACGTTGGTAAAGGTAAGATTAAGATTTTCGTTTGCGGTCTTAGAGTATGTTCCAAATCCTAACATGCGGCGAGCTACCGTAATAAGAGAACCGTTTTCAATGTTAATGTTAACATCATAATCCGCTTTTTGATTGAACTTCATAATTTCACGGTTATGCTTCATAGTAAATCCGCCAAGATCTACAGTAAGAGAACCCTTTACTCTATATAACTCGTTATACATCTTGGTTGAATCGTGCATAAAATCACGTCTTAAGAGAATGGTCACTTCCGAATCGACGCTTGCAGCCTGAAGAACTGCGTCCTTTATAACGCCCGCAGAGCTTGAATTATACCAATCAGTACCGGCCTTATAGAACGATCCGTTCTTAAAGATTATGAAAGGATATTTTTCTGCATCAGTGTGAGCAGGAGGAATGGTTCCATAGGGAGTTGATACGTATCCGGTAGCATCTGCAACTTGGAATACGTTGTAAGAAATATCGTTAACGGTTACCTTATCAAAGAGCTTAATTGCAGCGAGGCTAAGTCCGTTAACTGCCGTGAACGTACTTGCACTTTGACCTGTGGTTGCTATATAGAATGTCGGATATTCGCCGTTATATTTGCCCAACTTAAATGTATCTATATATCCTTCAACCGTATTCTTATTGCATATGTCTGATTCCTTGAACGTTGTATCAGATATAAATTTACCGCCATTTACAGTCACGTTAAATACGCACTTGTAATTACCCTTTGTGCTTGATGTATCAAGAGGAAATATCACAGTTCCACTCTTATAATTGAAGGTACAGTTATTGAAAATGGCGTTAGTTCTCGTTCCCACCGTTGTTTCGGTGCTACTGAGCTTATCCCAAGCGGCAAAGATCTGATTGGTGCCTTCAAATGTTATGTTTTCAAACGTGAAATCTCTTGTTATCTGCTTCGCGTTGTTAGCTCCGTATTCAAACTGAATCAAGCTTCCGTTATATTCATTATTGATTGTTCCATTTTTAAACGTTATGTGCAAGCTATCGCCATTTTTAGAATCATCGTTAAAGTATCCGTTCATCAAACCGGTTATATTGCTCGGTATAGTCAAAGTAAATCCATTGAGATCTATTACAAGAGAACCGGAGAGATTAGCTATAGCTTTCTTCTTTTCAATCGTATAATCTTTAGTCAAAACAAGAACTCGATTATCAGCGGTATTTGTTGTATTTATTGCTCCATCCCAACTATCATGAGAACCTTTTTTGTTTCCGGCTTGATCAAAGTTTCCAAAAACTTTAGTTATAGACGATGTATCGAACTTACCATCCGTCTCTGTTGTTTCCGTCAAAGCGTAGGCATACGTTCCATCTTCACTTGCTTCTGTCGCGCTAACAAACTTAGCCTTTACTGTTTCTCCGGCATCGTTCTTATATACAGTATCGTATATCGTAGCAAGTGTAGCGCTGTCACCGAGATTAAGCGTTGTATAATTACCATCAGTTCCCTTACCGAGCGCAAGGCTATCGCTTCCCGTGTTGCCTTTAAACAAAACAAACTTATCAGAAGAAACTGCTTTTATAGAACCGCCGTTTAAGGTAATTGCAGCACTGCTGTTAACGTTTGTCTCCGCCATATTCAAGAGAGTGATAGTCTTATTAGGAGCATAATCCTTTAAATTAAAATCGCAATCGGTAATCGTTATCTTTGTGTTTGCAAAGGTGTTTGCTCCGCCTGCATTTGTATGTAAAACAGGAGTATCCTTCGTACCGGTTCCATCTTCATCAAAATACACGTTAAGGTTTGTAAGATTAACTTCAGATGAACCGCCAACACCCTTATCGGTGCCAACAACAACCATAGGATTCCATCCGGAAAGCTTAACATCACCATTCACAAGATTGATTCTCGAGTTTCTATCGGTAGTTGTAGTGTAAACATACAAAATAGAATTATTTCCTACAGTGTATTCGTTGCCGCCAAGATCGAGCGTAAGCGAACCTGCTATAGCGTTAGCTCCGTTATATCCCGCGTCATTATGACCGTCGTAATCTTTGCTCATCAAAACGTAGAGAGATTTCTCTCTTCTCACCGTTATTCCGCCAAGATCATAATACTGCTTTGCGGCAACATACGCGCCGCCTGTCTTATTGTCATTTACCCAACGATCGTAGCTTCCGAGATAAACGTTTTCGTTCGTGGGATCTCCGTCATCATCAACAAACAAATGGAAGACACCCGAATTGTAATCCTCGGTAGGAAGATAACCATACTCGGTTTTTGTCCATCCATAACTGTATTCTAAGTTCAAGCTAAACTGATTTATATCCTTAAGATACTCATACGTAGATGCATCGCCATCGTTTGCTCTTACGGTAGAAATGTACTCAACGTTTACCATTTCTCCGTTTTCTTTAAAGTAAAGCATAGCTACCATACCAACAGGCAAGGTTTGATCTATAGTTTGAGGATCTATAAGCATACAAGTAACCGTATTTCCGTTTTCTCCGCGAAGACGCGTTACATATATATCGTCAACATCTACGTGTCCGCAAAGGATCATCTCAACGTTTTCGTACTTAGAAAGAACCTCTTCCCACATAGATCTTGGAGTAACGAAGCCTCCGGAAACTGCTTCCCCCCACTTGGGATCATCGACCTGATCCTGAGGGAACGTAGATTCTGCGTCATCGCTAAAGGTTTTATCCGAACCCAAGAAATGATGTGTAGTTACTATAACCTTGTAATCCGGGCTTGCATTGATAATATTTTCAAACCAATACATAGCCTCTTCGGTTGGGAACCAATCGAGCGTGAGAATCAGATATTTATCGTTTCCTATCTCGATCTTACGCCAAGTATTCTCTATTTTACCGTTTTCGAAAATACCCGCCTTTCCCTGCTTTTGCATTTCAAGAAGATCGTTGTAGTAGCTCGAACCCTCACCGAAATACTCATTGAGTCCCGTAGTTATATCGTGATTTCCTCTTACAAGCGAATACGGAATACCTGCAGCGTCAAGAATTTCGATAGCAGCCTTTGCGTTAACCCACTCTTTAATGTACGCGGAATTTGGATCCGAAGAGGACTGGAATGTCTGAGTAATATCACCGAGTCCCATTACGTACTGAATGTTTTTCGACTGCTGATTATCAGCGATCCACTGATAAAGTCCATTCATATACTGCGTGCCCTTTTGTATATCCTGATAGTAATTGAGGCACTGTGTGTCACCCACTACGGCGAAGGAATAATCATAATCCTTGCCAAGCTCGAGTCCAAGTCCGTTTTGAACGAAGCTATCTTCTGTAACCTTTGTTGCTGCGCCCGTTGGAACGGACATCGCAAAAACAACACCAACAAGAAGCGCAACGGTCAAAACCAGAACTACAATTTTGCTCTTTTTCATTGTTTTTTCTCCTTAATGTAAATAATTATTTATATAAATAGACTTTTCGCTAATAAAAAGTCCACGTATATACATTCAGTATATTCAAAAATACACCTTGACAAATCCACGAAAATAGTTTACAATTTAACTACAACACAATTTTCAAGGCATTTAAAAAGCGAGGTAAATTATGCAAGCTATAGTGCAAAGCTCAAACTTCAGTAATGAGCGCGTAGTAAGATTTCAGCTGCTTGAAAAAAGATATATATACCCAAAGCACATACACCAATTCGCAGAGCTTGTAATTCCTCTTGAAAACGAGCTTGAAATAACGGTTGACAATAAAACCGAAAAATTAAAACCCGGTAATGCCGCTTTCGTTTTCCCATTTCAGCCTCATAGTTACTATTCAGCAGAAATTAATAAACTGGCAATTTTCGTTTTTTCTCCGCATATGATTCCTGATTTTTTCAAAGAAACCAATAAAAAGGTTGGATCAAATGCGGTATTTACTCCCAAAGAATCAACACTCGCAATGTTTCGCGATAGGATTTTCCAAAGAAACGATATGGAGCTTTTTGACATAAAGGGATGTATGTATCTCATTCTAAGCGATTTTTTAGACTCGGTTAAGCTTTGCGAAGGCTCAACAAACAACGAACTGACAACGAGAGTTGTAAGCTATATACGCGAAAATCTCACCGGTGAAATAACTCTTCCCAAAATTGCAAAGGCGCTTGGATACAACCCGAACTACCTTTCCAAATGCATATCCGACATCTTCGGCACAAATCTTTGCACCCTTATAGCGAATATACGCGTTGATAAAGCAAGATATTTACTATTCGAAACCGACAAAACGGGACTTGAAATATCCTTCGAGTGTGGTTTCGGCAGCGAAAGAAGCTTCCATAGACAATATAAAGCTATCACAGGACGCACCCCAAAAGAATACAGGAGCCTGCTCAAATCCCGCGGAAAAATAGATAACGGTACCGTAAAATACTTTTAATATCCGTTATATTGTATATTATAATCTATGTGTTATTAATTTTCGAAAACGAAAATTTATTAAGCGATGACTAACGTCATCCCTTTCGAAAATCACAGATTTTCGCACATTCCTTGAAATATTCTCGTTCGTGCTTGCTTGCAAGCAGACAGACACGAACTTACTATATTATAACATATATCATATAGCTTTTTAAGACAATACCACATACATAACAGACAAAACTTCAGTTTTTTTGTCGTTTTGCCTCATAATTATAGCCAAAAAACAAAAAAGATGCTCACAGTTCAAACGAGCATCTTTTTATTATTAAATCATAAATGACTGATAGTGGGATATTAATTAAAATAATACGGCACTATTGACAGGTTTTCGATGTTTTTTATCCTATCTAGAAAATCCCGATAACTCTTAACGCGTAGATAAAGACGAACAGAGTTAAAGCAGATATAACGGTCGTCCACACGACAAGCTGCCCCGCAAGTTCAGCATCGGAGTCCATCTCCTGCGCCATAGGAACGGTTGATACCGCAACCGAAGTGCCGAAAACGGACACGAATGCAGCAAATTCCGCACCGGAAAATCCGCCTATAAGGAATGCAAGTGAAAGTCCTATTATGGGAGTTATTACACATCGTGCGCTAACAGCTGTAATAATTTCCTTTTTCATTGAAGGGATTGCGGAAAATTCAAAGTTAGCGCCAAGAACGATAAGCGCCAATGGAGTGGCAACCTTTGATATTTGCGTTGCCGCAGAATAAAGCCATTTAAGCGACTCTGCGCTTGAAATTCTGAAATCAATTCCGCATTTAACAAAGATAGCCCTTATAAGGAGCGCAACACCGCCGAGCGCTATTGCATCTATCAAGGGATTTTTAATTATGTCCGTTACTATATCCTTTACGCTTGCTTTCTTTCCGTCTTTTCCCGAATACATACCAAGCGCAATAACCGCAAGAATGTTGAAAAGCGGGATTGTGAATGCTGAAAGAATGGTAGCAAGCGCGCTTCCTTCATCACCGAAAATAGAGGTTGCGAGCGGAATACCTATAAGCGCATAGTTTGACCTGAAGGTTGCCTGAACCCAAGCTCCCTTCTTTTTTTGGTCATCGGTAACAAAGCCAACGGTAAGTAGCGCCAAGCAAAAAATCAAAACAACAACTATGCCTACGAATCCTATGTACCAAAAATCAATTCCCGATGCGCTTTCTATGTTGTATATATTCAAGAAGAGCAAAAGCGGAAGAAAAAGCTTAAAAACAAGCTTATTCATTTCCTTCGCACCGGAAGACGTAATAATATTCAGTTTTTTTAAGAAATATCCGACGGCAACCATCGCCACTATGGGCATCACCGCGTTAGTTGTAAAAAGCAAATCGTCAAGCATAAATTCCTACGTTTGCCGCGTGGTTTGGCAAAAAATGCAAACGGCAAACTCTACTTATAAAATAATACCACATTATTTAAAAAAGGTCAAGCATTTTATTGACATAATACGCGCTTTGTGTTAAAATGAGTTAACAAATCTTAATTTACAAAGGAGAAGCTCCTTATGGCTACCTCTTCAATAGAAAAAATAGACAAAAATTTGGCAATAGCCGAATTAAGCGATAAAGAAAATTTAAGCTTTTACGATGCGGAACAAGAGCCATTCAAAATTTACGGCGTTTTTCGCGAGGGAGAAAATCTCGTTAGAATGCCGGGCGAAGTTGCAAAAAGCGTTAACAGAAAGGTTGCAACGCTATATTTGCACACTGCAGGCGGAAGAGTAAAATTCAAAACGGACAGTACAACGTTAGCCATAAAAGCAGAAATGAGCAATATATCTCTTTTCTCGCATCAGGCGGCAATAGGCACGGCGGGGTTTGACGTCTATGAAAAGGACCGTGAGCTTGGCGAGGTATTTATCTCCACGTTCAAGCCGCCGCTTGATATAACCGACGGATTTTCCGGCAAAACCGCGCTCGGTGAAAAAAAGATGCGCGAGCTAACTCTTAGCATGCCTCTTTATTCGGGTGTAACGAAGCTTTATATCGGACTCGATCCCGATGCAAAAATCGAGCCCGCCGAAAAATATTCAAATTCAAAGCCCGTTGTATTTTACGGCTCTTCGATAACCCAAGGAGCGTGTGCAACAAAACCCGCAGATTCTTACGAAAGCATTATTTCCCGACGTTTTGATTTGGACTATATAAACCTCGGTTTTGCAGGTGCTGCCTGCGCAGAAGAAAACATATACAACTACATCAATGCACTCGATATGTCAATATTTGTTTACGATTATGACCATAACGCAAAAGACCCTGAGCATTTAGCGAGAACTCACGAAAGAATGTTTTCCGCTATACGCAAGGAGCATCCCACACTTCCGATTATACTTATGAGCCGCCCGAGATATTACGCAAACGAAGATACCCAAGCCAGACTTGAAATAATAAAAAAGACGTTCAATACAGCTATTGAAAACGGCGATGAAAACGTATATCTTATCACAGGCCGCGAACTTATGGCACTTTGCGGTGGTGACGGAATGGCAGATTTAGCTCATCCTACCTCTCTCGGCTTCTTCTCTATGGCGAAAGCGGTTGGTGACGTTATTGAGAAAATAATTCAGAAGGACGCGAAAATCCAAGATTTAAAATGAGGTAGACAGAATGAACATTTATAAAAACAATCCGATGAATGCGCCGAGAATTAACACGGATACCTTCTTTGCGGATTATTCAAATAAATACAGCTATAACGGTTTTATAGACGAGGCATTCAAGTTTATAGAAGAATTTCAGCTCTTAAACCCTAATATGTGGGAAAGATTCGTCAATCAGTTCCGCGAAGATGATGCAGATGCAGACGGCGGTTGGCGCGGAGAATATTGGGGAAAATGTATGAGAGGCGCAGCATTCGTTTACGCGTACACGAAAAATCCCGAGCTTTACGAAATTCTTAAGAAAACCGTTATCGATATGATGGAAAGCGGAAGAAGCTCCGAGGGCGGAAGAATCAGCTCTTACGGAATAAATCACGAATTCTGCCACTGGGATATATGGTCAAGAAAATACGTTCTTCTCGGTATGCAGTATTTCTACGAGGTTTGCGACGATGAAAAGCTTCGCGAAAGAATGATAGCATCCATGCGTACGCAAGCCGATTGCATCATAGAAAAAATCGGCTCTAAAAAAGAGGGCAAAAAGCAGATAACAAAAGCATCGCACCACTGGCGCGGACTTAACTCCTCTTCCCTTCTTGAACCCATAGTAAGACTGTACACGCTCACAGGGGATAAGAAATATTTTGAATTTGCGGAATACATAGTTTCAGAGGGTGGAACTGACGTTATAAACATCTTTGAGCTTGCTTTTAAGAACGATTTCTATCCCTATCAGTACCCCATCACGAAAGCTTATGAAATGACATCATGCTTCGAGGGACTTCTTGAATTCTACCGCATAACCGGTATTGAAAAATACAAGACGGCAATAATAAACTTTGCAAACAGAATTCTCGAAAGCGATTTTACCGTTATCGGATGCTGCGGATGCACTCACGAGCTTTTCGACCACTCTACAGTGCGCCAAGCTAACACCACCAACGATAGCGTTATGCAGGAAACCTGCGTTACCGTAACCCTTATGAAGTTCTTCTATCAGCTCCACGTGCTTACGGGCGACCCGAAGTACATCGACGCTTTTGAAATCTCCCTTTACAATGCGTATCTCGGATCTATCAATACCGAAAAGGTAGTTGAGCCCACGCTTAAAAGAGATTTACCATACCTTATACTTGAGCCACTTCCCTTTGATAGCTATAGCCCCTTAACCGCAGGTCTTCGCGGAACGAAAATAGGTGGTTTCAAGGTAATGTCCGACAAGCGTTATTACGGGTGCTGCGCTTGTATCGGTGCTGCGGGAATTGGACTTGTTCCCAAGCTTAACGCACTTCTTGCCAAAGACGGAATAGTTGTGAATCTTTTTGTTAACGGAGAGATTGCTCTCACCCTTCCGAGCGGAAGCAATGCAACGCTCAAAATTGACACGGATTACCCCAAAGGTGCTAAAGTTAAGATTTCTCTTGCACTTTCAAAGTCCGAGAACTTCAAGCTTTATTTAAGAAACCCCGAGTGGAGCAAATCCACCTCTGTAAGCGTTAACGGCACCTCGTGTGAAGTTTGTGACGGATATATTGTGATAGATCGCGAATTTTGTGATGGCGACGTAATAACTCTTACTCTCGATATGAGAACGCGCGCAATCCTCCCCATTCCTTATGGAACGGATATTCTTATGAACGAAGTTATTTGGGGCGCAAACTATATGGTATCGACCTTTGATAGAGAAGACCCCATCGCTCACAAGCATATAGCTTTAAGACGCGGTCCTATTATGCTCGCGCAAGAGGCAAGGCTCGGATATGACCTTGACGAGCCTATAGAACTTGCGGTTAACGATGACGGAACCGTTGACATAGCGCTCGAGGACGGCATAGCTCCCTACAAAGCAATAGTAGAAGCAAAAGCTCCCTTGACAAACGGAAAGCACATCGCATTAACCGACTACTCTTCCGCAGGCAAAACCTGGACAGAGGAATCAAAAATGGCGGTTTGGATGCTCACAAAGTAAACATTAGTTTGCTTTTAAGCGAAAACAAATATAAAAAAGACGGAATTTCTCAAAAAGAAAGCTCCGTCTTTTTTCATTCTTGAAACAACCGTTAATAATTATTCCAAATTTATTTTTTTATCTAAAATACCAAGCGTAATAAAATACATTATCGTTGCCACTACAAGCATGATAACAATATCGAAAGCCGAATTAATTATCAACGTCAAAATCGCATTGGCAGTTACTATATTACCAACCGAAAACGTTACAACGTCATAAAACAGCTCTTCTGCAAATCCTATGATAAGATATACAATGATTGATGCCACTATTTTAAACCGTTTGAACATCGTCGCGCCGATGGTTATGGCGCAAATTAGAACTGTAACGTCCTTGACAAGTCCAACCGCAGAATCCAAAAGACTAACAAGCGCCGCAGTTATAACAAGAGCAATGTTGCTTTGGTCGATTCCAAGCCCTTCTTTAATCAAATTAAACGCTTCGATAACGAGAGTCGTTTCATATAAAAGAGTCGGCAAGAGCAACGAAATAAAAATACATACCCATGCAACTCCGGCAGATAAAGCAAACCATATTGCGCTTGAAATAATTTTTGAATTCAAAAAGCTTCTTTTGGTTACCGGAATAACCATATAAAGATAGCCCTCGTCGGTAAATATCGATTTATAGTATCTTGAAATGACAGTAATTCCGACTATTACGAACATCGCAATTATCGTAAGCACGCCTATGAGGTAGAGTCCGCCCGTCATCATAATGGCGTTGAACAACGAATTAATTTCTTCTGCGAAACTAAAAGTGTAATACAGTACCGCGCAACACACAAGGCTTACAAACGCAGATATTACGAACATCGGCACTGCAACCTTTGCTATTGATTTCATATCGTATTTAATAAGGCGTTTTAACATCTGAACACCTCCCTAAAGTACACGTCAACACTCTTGCCGTACTTTTCCTCTATTTCTTTAGGAGTACCAACAGTATAGATTTCTCCGTACTTCATAAACACGAATTCATCCATAATTTTCTCTATATCGGATATTAAATGAGTCGATATTATAACCGATGAATTACGGGGAACGTTTTTAATGATAGTATCTATTATGTAATCTCTTGCTGCCGGGTCAACACCCGACATAGGTTCATCAAGAAGATATAAATCCGCATTTCTCGCCATAACGAGAATCAATCCCACCTTCTCTCTCGTTCCTTTTGAAAGAGATTTTATTTTTTGATTTTTCTTAATAGATAAATCGGCAAGCATTTTTTCGGCGCGCGCTTTATCAAAATCCGAGAAGAAATCCCTATAGAACTGCACAATCTCCGCAACCGTGAAATTCAAAGGAAGGCTGTTTCTCTCGGGAAGATATGAAACTCGCTTTTTAGTCGCAACTCCTATTTCTTTGTCAAGAACTCTGATGTCTCCCGAATCCAATGTTAAAAGCCCTGCAATAAGCTTAATGAGCGTAGTTTTTCCCGAGCCGTTAGGTCCAAGAAGTCCCACGATTTTTCCGTGTGGAATTTCAAAAGAAACTCCTCGTAAAGCCGGGACGTTGCCATACGACTTTTTAACGTTAACACACGATAGCAGCGGCATCTTCTGCACGCCGAGAGCATTACTTTGATGCTTCAAGGTTTCGTTAAAAGATTTTGCATCAGATAACGCGTTTGGTTTAACAAACTCATATTCCGTGTTGTTCATACAATACCTCCTTCTTTTAACTTTTCTTGTATTTAGAATATCAAAAAATACACTCAAAAGTCAAGTCTTTCGATATTTGTTTACAATTAAAGAAAAATATAAAAGCGAAGACACTGCAAAATCTGCAGCCTCTTCGCCAAAGAAAATTCAAAAAAACACAACAAAAAATCTCGTATTACTTAATAAGCTCCTTTACGAAACCGTTTGCATCTGCGCTTGAAACGTCGCATCCCACCACGCGATTTCTGTAAATGAGAAGATTCACGCGGACATCACCATCGTATTCCTCATATCCGTCAACCTCATACGTATAACGCGTGACCTTTTTCTTTGAATATTTCGAAAGGTCGAGTCCTTGATTCTTTTGAATTTCGTTATATCCCGCAAGAACTCTATCAAAGCTATCGGGGATAACAAAGCTTTCCGACTCAACAGACGCGCCCTTCACCTTAATCCCGAACTGCTCTATAAAAGCAACTCTGTCATCCTCGGTTTTAATATCCGAAAGATTTATTTCCGCGCTTGAATTTACCGATGCAAAAGCGGTATTTCCCGATAGTATCAGTCCCAAAAGAACCGCAAACGTAACCGCCAAAACAGCAAAAAATTTAACTGTTGACGCTCTTATCGAAAAAATAAACATACTTATAACTCCTTTTCGTTTTGTTTAAGTATATTTATTTAAGGGGCTCGATATGACAGTTCAATATGCAAAAACGCGCATCTTTTTTAGAACTCGCGCAAACAGACTATTGATAAGCTTTTTACATTTTTTCGCGCAAAAACCACGCGGGATTTATATAAGCAGCGCAGTGTCCGCGTGGACACTGCGCCAACTCTACTAAAAGCGTCAAACAACTTAATTGCAGCAGCAGCAAAAAACAAGGATTATAGCAAGGATTATAATCCAGGTGCAGTTATCATCAAAAAGATGGCAGAAGCAGTTGTTATTCATATATGTTCCTCCAAAGTGTCTTTTGAGCGTTAGCTCATTAGTATAATATGCGGCGTATGTTTTTTTGTGAAGACTTTTGGCATATTTCAAATTTTTGCATTTTTATTTTCAACGCTATCAAAATCTCATATGGTATTTAGCAAAAAGTAATCTTTTTGTTATTTTAAGATTGACTTTACTAATCTTAAGTGATACAATTCTATATAAGAAGTAATAACAAAGGTAAAAAATATATGTTTGACTATCATCTTCATAGCTCCGTGTCATTCGACTCGGAGAGTAGCGCGGAAAGTATTGCGCTTGCGGCAAAAGAAAAAGGGCTTCGCGAAATATGCTTTACCGACCACTGCGATTATAACAGTGACCGCAATAAGCAGCATTATCCGATAGACCTTTCCGAATACGAATCGGCGTACGGCTCGCTTGAAATTCCCGGAATCACTATAAAAAAAGGCTTCGAATTCGGATTGACCGATTGGAATCGCCCCGAGCTTGAAAAAATGCTCAAAAGCAGAGCCTTCGATTTCGTAATAGGCTCGGTGCACTTCGTTGACGGAGCCGATCCTTACGATCTCGAATATTGGCAAGGCAAAACCGAAAGACAAGCCTATCTCGGTTATCTTGAGCGAATTTTAGAGTGCATTAAAATCCATGACGATTTTGACGTTCTCGGTCACTTGACGTACGTTTCGCGTTCGGTTTATAATCCAACGAAGAACCTGCTTGAATACCGCGATTACAACGAAATCTGCGATGAAATTTTTAAAATTCTCATCAAAAAAGACAAGGGTATCGAAATAAATACAAGCGGAAAAAACACGCTCGGTGTACTTCTTCCCTCTCAAGAATTTGTAAAAAGATACCACGAGCTTGGAGGAAAAATAATAACCGTAGGTTCTGACGCGCATAACCCGACCCGCGTCGGTGAGCATATAGAAGACGCCCTCGCCCTCGCAAAAGAAGTCTTCGGATACGTCTGCACATTCAATAACCGCGAACCGATTTTTAATAAGCTTTAATTGACAAATGCCAACTATAGTTTTCATAAAAGGTTTTTCCGGCTTTTGTATTGTAAAATAGCAAATCTACACACAACAATTATCAAAACTTTTTAATCAAACTATATTTCATAAAATTCAAGCCACCCGATTTTTTAGTTTCGGGTGGCTCTTTCTTTTGTTTTACATTTTGTAACTTATAACCGTCTTATCAGCGTTTTGTTGGGTCGAGGGGCCATCTGTCGATGTAATCTTCCACTCCATCGTCATCGCTATCTACTTTCGTGGGGTCGGAGTATATTATCCAAGTTACCATCATTTTTGTTTTATCCGTGTTATAAACAATTATAACGTGTATCTCCTGGCCGTCGCTCCAGCCATCACCGTCGGTATCCCAATTATACTTATCAAGCTCGTATTTAGCGTTCACATTCTTCACGAAGTAATCCTCAACGAAATCCGGAATTTTATCGTTATCCGAATCAAGCATAAACGTCATACTATCCTTGATAGACTCAAACTTCTCAAGCATCTCATCCGCGTTATTCGCAAGATAGTGACCGCCCTTTGTTCCCGTTGCCAAGGGCTTCAAGTATTCATTGAAGTTTTCCTTGCCAATTCCAAGACCTACAGTATATACCGTAATTGATTTGTCCTGAACGGTTCCAATTGATTTATCCTTGTTCTTCGTTTCGTTCGGCTCACCGTCCGAGAGAAGAATCAAAACTCTCTTGATGTTTTCGCCTTCTTTGACCTCGCTGAACATATCCGCTACGTCGATAACCGCCTCGTACATTTCCGTTCCGCCGTTAGATACGAAGTTAAGCGTAGAAAGATGCTTCGTTACATCCAATTTATTAGTCACGAGAACCGAGGTGTATTTTTTCACGCTATCAGTGAATTTTGCTATTCCTATTTTTGTGCCCAAAGGCAATCCTTCAACAATTTCGCGTACCACGTCAAGTCTTGTGTAATTAGGATCATTTGTTTTCATACTGCCCGAGTCGTCAATCAAGAACACAACCTCAAGACCGCTGAACATGGTTTCCTCTATGTCCCAAACGTCAGTCCAAGCAAATCCGTTCGAAGATGCCTGACTGTCAATAAGCACGAAGGTTGCAAATTCGGTTACGATGGTAGTAGCGCTATTTCCTATTACTTTAGTATCAAGAGGAGTCAACGTACCTTTTTCGCTATCGTACTCATATATCGTGGGTTTTGCGGAAAGAGAAACTTTATTTTTATCAAATTCAAATCCTATAATCGCGCTATCAAAATCACCGTCAACCGAATACGTGTATGCATCACCGAGATAACCGGGGAAATTAGAGATATCAAAGAAGTTCTCGCGATGGATAACGAGAGAATCAAGCTGATCTCCGTCAAGCTTAACCTCGATTATCGGGGTAACCATATCGGGTTCTTCGATTCCTTCTATAATGGGAGGATTCTTTACGGTAAACTCTATATCATATCTAAGCGGATCACTGTTTATAAACACCTCATCGCCATCACTCGCTCCGTCACCGTCTGTATCATAGACGTTCGGATCTGTGCCATATGCAATTTCTTCGTCATCAAAGAGTCCGTCATGGTCGGTATCTACGTTATGTACACCTTCGCAAATCCAAGCCACCGTGCTATAGCTTCCCGTGATAAGCAATGCAACCTCGCAACCGTCACTCATCACAGACTCGGAAATAACTACTCCGCCTGCGTACCAACCGTTCGTATTTTCAACGTTCAACTCATAAAGATTGGTTTGAGCGAAGGCGTTTTCACCGATACGTCTTACATTTTCCATAAGAGTCACAGTATGAAGTGATGAACAACCGAGGAATGAATCAGCGCCTATCGACATAACCTTTTCGGGAACGATAATTTCTTTAATATTTACACAGTTTTCAAATGCAGAATTTGCAATAACAAGCGCATTTCTGTGAATATTGCAAGAATCAATTACCGAACTTGTCGCATTTAACAACGCGTAATAATCGTTAGTTTCGGTAACCAAATAGCGAGCGTTATCAAATACGTTGAAGAGTTTATCGCTACAGCCGGAGAACGCATCCTTGCCGATTTCAAGAAGGGAGTTCGTTTGAGTCAAGCTTTCGAGATTTTTGCAATCGGCAAACGCGCACTCTCCTATTTTTTCACACACACCGTCATCTGCGAATTTAAGATTTGTTATATTGGATTTAGCAAACAAATACGCGGGAATCTCAAGAACTTCGTTTCCAAGATTAAGAACCTTACCCGATTCACAGAAGGGATACGCAGAGTTATTTTCCAAAAAATCAGCTGAAACTGCGTTATAGTTTATAACTTCAAGCAAAGGACAGTACGCAAACGCGTATTCTCCTATTTCTTTTACGCTCTTTCCTATAGTAACGCTCTTAATCATGGTTGCACTGTAGAATAAATACCCCGGAATTTTCGTTACACTGTCTGCAATTACGATGTCACAGACCTCTTTTCCGTCAACGTAAAATCTATCCGCGTAAACTATGGGATTAGCTGATGCTGACTCAAATCCCATTTTGCACCATACGTCAAGATCAGCGACGTACACACTCTCAATTGACGTGCAAAGCGCAAACGCTCCGTCAGCGATGCTATTAACTGCGCCCTCAAAGGTAACCGCGGTAATAGTATCACAAGAGTAGAAAGCGTATTTTGAAATACTGACAACATTCGCGGGAATAACGAGATTTGCCACAGCCTCACCGTTCACGTAAAGCTCCGCTCCTATGTATAATGGATTTGAAGTGTAATTCTCAAAAATTATACCGCACCAAGATCCAAGATCGGTAAGATTGATTCTATCAACCGCGGACATATAAAATGCGTTAACGCCTATTTTTGATATTCCCTTACCTATCGTTATACAGTCAATGCTTTCCATATGCGCGAATGCATAGCGATATATGTTGTAGTCTTCGCCGTTATAGGCTTCCGGCAATGAAATCTCTGTTTCTTCGCCCATATAGCCGAGAAGATAAGACTCGCCTTCATACGTGTAGAAGAGGAAACCGTCTTTATTGACTATCTTGCTTTCTCCGTTATGTACCTCTAACGCGTTCTGAGCCATACCGGAGCCTTTGACGATATTAAGTTTCGAGCGGTTAATGATTTCAACTATTTTTTGGCTGTCCTCGAAAGATGGAGCAGAAGTCATATTTTTTCCGACAGTTACGCTGACGAGAGATATACACCCATAAAAAGAGTTTGACTCAATGCTCGTAACACCGTCACCGATTACAACGATTGCAAGCGATGCGCAATTTTTAAAGACGTTATCCTCAACGGTTGTAACACTGTCGGGAATGCGAATTTCAAAAAGCTTTGAACAACCGTTGAACGCGCTTGAAGCTATATACGTTACAGTATTGGGCAAGTCGATTTTGGCGAGCGCAGAGCATCCCGAAAACGCACTATATCCTATCTTCGTAAGATTGCCATCCTCACAGAAATTAACGCTCGTTAGAGATATGCAATTTTGGAATACGTATTCAAATTCTGCAACTCCCTTTGGAATATCTATACTTTCCAGCGACTTACAGCCCGAAAACGCAAAATATCCGATAACCGAAACACTCGAAGGAATAGTAATGCTCTTAAGTGACGAGCATCCCGAAAACGCTGACGCTCCTATTTCAACCAGCACGCTATTATCTGCAAAAACTACGCTCTGAAGCGCCGTACAATTGTTAAACGATGAGCTTATTTTTGTGACACTTTTAGGAATAACTATGCTTTCAAGAGCGTAGCAATTCATAAAAGCATTATTTCCGATAGACGTCAAAACGCTATTACGTCCAAAGGTTACACTATCAAGCGCAAAGCAGGAATTGAAGGCGCATGATCCAATAGTGCGCACGTTATCCTCAATTACTATTTCTTTTATGTATTCACAAGATTGGAAGGCATAGTCACCAATTCGACTGCCTGTGATTATAACGGTATGAAGACTCTCCGGAATATCAAATCTATAATACGTACCCGATTCTTGAATGTGGTAATTACTGATATAGCTTCCGCTCTGTTCCTTATATCCAAATAGATAACCAAAGTGAGAGGAATCACCCGTTTCGTAAGCAGAAGCTCCTACGAACGGCAAAGTCAAGCTTTCAAGCGACGTGCATTTCATAAAGCAAGCATATCCAAATTCGGTTACGCTGCTCGGAATCTCAATAGATTGAATTGACGTTTGGCTTGAAAATGCCCAAGCGGTTATTCTTGTCACGGGCTTAAAGTTATAATCAGAAGGAATAACGATATGCGTATCGGTACACGTTCCGATTCCTCTTACCGCATAAGTGCCGTCATCATTAAGAACCATTTCGAGCCCTTCGCTCGGCTTCTTTTCGTTACATAAAACGCAAACGCCACTCTCATATTCGTGTGCCTTTGGGAGCATAATCTCTTCACGTTTTATTTCGCCCGAGCACTCCAAGCAATAAACGGCAAGCTCGTAATATCCAAAGTTTTTGCAGGTTGCGGTTTCAGAATTTTCAACTACCGCCTCTTCTTCCGTATGCGGATGCTTGGGAACGACGTTCCCCGTTCTTGAAAGCTCGGCGCTGCAATCCTTGCAGTAAACGACCACGTCATAACTTCCGTCTTTAGTACAAGTTTCGGCAACCTCGTTTTCTACAACCGCGTTTGCGCTAACGTGAGGAAGCATATCGACCGTAACCGTCTTTCTCGAAAGTTCTTTATGTCCACAGATGTCATCAAGGCAATAAATAACCTCGTCATAGCTACCAATGCTCGTGCAGGTCGCGGGTATTTCGTTTTCAATAACCGCCGTACCGGGATTGTGAATCAGCATATCGAGCACGTGATAAGTTCTTTCAATCTCGAAGCGACACTCGCTGACCGAGCAATACACTACAAGCTCGTAGCTTCCGTCCTTTTCATAAGTGGGAGCGACTCTGTTTTCTTCAACGGCAGGAGCGGGGGTATGAAGCTTTTTCTCTATCTTTACGGTATTTCTTTCAAGCTCCCTGTTACAACCTTCGTTAACGCAATAAACAACATAATCGCGCATTCCCTCTGCATAGCAAGTAGAATCAACGAAGTTCTCTTCAACTGTTTCCGAAGGTGTATGACCGAATGCTTTCACAGTGTGAGTAACTCTTTCAATCTCCGTGTTACACACGCCGCAGTATTCGACAGTATCGTAGCTTCCGTCATTTTCGCAGGTAGCGGGAACGTTGTTTTCATTTTTCTCTTTAGAAACGTGTCCGGGTGCCTCTATGAGGAAAGTTTCTCTATACCCTTCCTCACCGCAGCGGTCACATTTTTCAAACTTTACGTACGAGCCGTTTTCGGTACAAGTTGCTTCAACGTAATCTTCGGTATCATAATAATAATCGTGGCCTAAAGCGGATTCCGTAAAGTTTATATTCGTTCCAAAAACTTGATCGCAAACAATACACTTATGCGTTTCAACGATTTTTCCACCTTCCTCGCACGTTGGAGCGAATTCTTCGTAAAAGAATTGATCGTTATGACCGAATGCATCAAGGCTTACATAGTGCGAAGCGGTCAAATCAGCTCCGCAATCCAAGCAACGGCACACACTGTAATAACCTCCGCTTTGCGTACAGGTAGGCTCGGTTCTATTCTCCTCAACGTCGGTAAAATTCGTATGAGGGCAACCTTTATCCTTGTTACACGATGCAAGTAAAAACAATATCATAACCATTAACATCAAAACAATTCTTTTCATATTTTTATCCTTTCGTGATAAGCAACTTTTGATAACGTTTTTTACAAACGCAAGCGCATATAATTTACTTTGCCCGCGCGATTATTTTTTGCATATACAGTATAACACTTTTTGTGGTTTTTGTCAACTAAAATCATTTTCACCTATAAAACGATAATTTTGAACACAAAAATTATTTTTCAATAATAAAAAAACCGCCACAATGAACGTGGCGGTCATCTAATATTTAATTACTTTTTGGTTATTTTTATAACAAAAGTTTACAAATTCGCGTTATTTACACCTTTCGTGTTAGCAAAAAGCCAATACTATCTGGTGAAATCAAACACCGCTGCGCCGTCCTTAAGCACAAGCTTTGCCTCGAAGGATTTTCCGGTCTTCGAAATAAATCCTCGCATCTTTGCGGTACTGCCGGTTGCAAGAAGACGCGCAACCTCCGTTTTCGGAATTGTTTTCTTGCAGATAGTAATACCTACTCTGAACTCGCATCCGTTTCCGTATCCCATGCAACCGTAATTTGATTTTCCGCGAACAACGTTTCTTTGACACACGGGGCATTTGCCGATTATCTCTCCGTACTCACCCGTGTCAATTACTGACGATTTTGGAAGAGGGTCTGCTCCACCGACTCTGAAAATTTCTGCTATTTCCTCTTGGCAAATCTTAACGCTGTCATCAACGGTAATTTCGCCTCTGAACACGCGCTTAAGCGCTTTACCAAGCTCACTCGTTTTATATTTGTCCATGGCAATGGAAAGCTTTTCAAGAGACTCTATCAAATATTCGCCGTCGGGAAGTATCGTATAAACGTCTTTCTTAAGGTCGATATATCCGCTCTTTTTTGCATTATCTATAATTCCGGTTCTCGTTGCTTCGGTTCCAAGCTCAAGACCTTCGAAGATAGCACGGTATTCATCTGCATCGTCAACTTCTCCGCTCTCCTCAAGTTCCTTCGCCTTTGCTTTATCATCCTTGAAGGGATTTTTAAGATACTTGTTAAGCGTTTCTATCGTATAATGCTTGGGTGGCGTGGTTTGTTTTTCATCGGGAGCGAAGTTAATATTAACGCTTTCGCCAAGTTCAAGCTTCGGCAAAACCTTATCCTTTGTATTGTAATCGTCATACTTTGTCCAACCGGGATTGATGATAACCGTACCTTTAAGGCTGAATTCTTCAAGTTCTCCGACCTTAATTCTTATCTCGCTCTTCTCTGCAAGACATTCTTCGGCACAGAACACCGCGACGAATCTGCGGAGAACTGTAGAATAAACCTGTTTTTCCTTTTCGCTTAACTTTTCGGCATTGGGAATTTTATAGGTTGGTGTGAGCGCAGAGTGTGACTCGATTTTTGAATCGTCAAATATATATTTTGAGTCCTTAAATCTTACGGGATATCCAAGCTTGCCGACGTTTGCGATAATCTTTCTCATCTTGTCCTTTTCCGCAGTGGCAAGATACTCGGAGTTCGTTCTCGGATAGGTAAGATATCCGTCCTCGTAAAGCTTCTGAATTATCTTAAGGCTTTCCGCCATACTCATTTTGTACTTTTTACCAAGCACGTTTTGGAGGGTCGAAAGCGAATAAAGCTTTCCGGGAAGGATAGTATCCTTTTTACTCTCAACGTGCGAAACGTACGCACCCGTGTTATTATAAAGCTCTGCAAGCTCATTTGCAGAAGCTATATCGTCCGCCTTAAACTTCTTCTTTCCCGTAAGGTCTATTTTTTGACCCTTGGTTTCTTCCGAAGAAGAAATAACGTAATACTTCTCGGGCTTGAAGTTTCTTATTTCAATATCTCTTTCGTAAATAGCCTTAACAATAGGGACTATAACTCTGCCTACGCGAAGAAGCTTTCCGCATCTTATAGTGGCATATCGTGTTAAGTTCACACCGTAAAGCCAGTCGATATACGTTCTCGCAAAGCCCTCGTTTGCAAGATTCTCGTACTCAAGCTCGTTTTTCATTTCACCGAGCGCCTTTGCAACGGTTTCGGGCGTCTGGTCGGGAAGCCAAAGTCTTAAAAACTCCTTATTTCCTTTGAGCGCGTGCTGAACGCAAAGACGGACTATTATTTCTCCCTCTCGGTCTGCGTCTCCCGCGTTGATGATGGCGTCAACGTCGGAACGATTGCAAAGCTTTTCAAGAATCTTGAACTGACGCATAACACCGCTGTCAACGGTATGCTTTCCGTCGGACTTCTTAAGCTCGAATTTGAAATTTTGAGGAAAACAAGGCAAATTATCAAGAGTCCAACCTCTCGACTCCACGCTTTTTTCCGAATACGACTCTATATCCGCAAGTGAGAAAAGATGTCCAAACGCCCAGCTTACTATATACTCGTTTCCAATAAAATATCCGTTTTCCTTTTTCATTTCCCCGGAAATACCTGCGACGATATTGCGCGCAAGACTCGGCTTTTCTGCTATAATAAGCTTCATATTTTCCCTCCTTAACAGTCTCCGTCATTCATATTCAAATCAACCTTTCAAAAACGGGCACTTAACATTCTAACACATTATTTCAAAAATTTCCACCCCTAAATCATTTTTTAACAAATTTTTTCATTTTTCCAATTCATTTACAAATGCGAAACGTATCATTAGAATACAATATACACAAAACATCTAACGTCTTTTTTGTCAATATGCTACTTTTTGTTTAACACCCTTTTATTTTATTTTTTAATATGGTATAATTAATAAGATGACTTTACAAGGATGGTATGCAAATGGCAAAATTATACTTCAAATACGGAGCGATGGGCTCTTCAAAAACAGCTCAAGCGCTTATAACAAAATTCAATTACGAAGAGCGCGGAATGAAGGTTTGGCTCATCAAGCCATCAATAGACAACCGCGACGGACGCGACGTTATCAAATCAAGAGTGGGTCTTTTTGCTCACAGTACGGTTATCGATAACCGCGAATCCATTATGGATAAATTCATTTCCGAAAAAAGTGACGTTAACGTTATTATCGCAGACGAGTGCCAGTTCTTCACAGAAGCGCAGATAGACGATTTGCGTAAGATAGTTGACGATTATAACATTCCCATTCTCTGCTTCGGCTTACGCACAGACTTCCTCTCTCATCTTTTTGAGGGAAGCCGCAGACTTTTCGAGGTTGCGGATTCTATAGCCGAAATAAAGACGATTTGCGAGTGTGGCTCAAAAGCTACGGTTAACGCACGTCTTGATGCAAATATGAACGTCGTGACCGAAGGAAGTCAGGTTATGATAGGTGGAAATGAAAGCTATATAGCTATGTGCCATAAATGCTGGCGCGAGCGCATAAGAAAACAAAAAAATAATTAATCCCGAAAGGTGAAAATACCATGGAACTTAAAAACATTTTATCAAAGTGCGACCACACACTCCTTCTTCAGAGCGCAACTTGGAGTGACATCAAAGCCATTTGCGATGACGGTATAAAATATGCTACCGCATCGGTTTGTATTCCCCCTTCCTTCGTAAAGGAAGCAAAGGAATACGTGAAAGATAACCTTGCAATATGCACGGTTATAGGATTCCCGAACGGATATAATACTACCGCGGTAAAGGTTTTCGAAACGAGCGATGCTATTGCAAACGGCGCTGACGAAATTGATATGGTTATAAATATTGGTGACCTCAAGGCAAAAAAATACGATAATATTCTCGAAGAGATAAAAGCAATAAAAGCCGCTTGCGGTGATAAAATACTTAAGGTTATTATCGAAACCTGCCTTCTCTCCGACGAGGAGAAAATCAAGATGTGCGAAATAGTTACCGCCGCGGGAGCAGATTACATTAAGACATCAACCGGCTTCTCCACCGCGGGTGCAACCAAGGATGACGTTGCTCTTTTCGCAAAGCACGTGGGCGAAAACGTTCTCATCAAGGCTGCGGGCGGTATTTCAAGCATTCAAGACGCAGAGGACTTCATATCTCTCGGAGCTTCAAGACTCGGAACAAGCAGAATCGTTAAGATTGCGAAAAATGAAAGCAGCAATTCGAGCTATTAATTAAAGCAAAAACAATCAATCCGTTAATCAAAGCGAAAGTCATTGATTAACACAAAGTTTAACAAAAAACGAAAATTCAAGTTGTTAATTCAGGCAACGTTTGAACTTCAATTAACAGTTTGAAATCATCAAAGCTTACAAAAGCAAATAATAGTTTACAAAGGGGACAAATTATGTCAAATCAATATACACCTCATATAAAAGCAACGAGCGAGGATTTCGCAAAAACAGTTCTTATGCCCGGTGATCCTCTTCGCTCAAAATTCGTAGCCGAAACCTTCCTCGAAGACGCTCGTCTTATTAACAACGTACGCGGAATTCAAGGATACACGGGAACGTATAAAGGTGTTCCCGTAACCGTCATGGCAAGCGGAATGGGTATGCCATCAATAGGAATATATTCCTATGAGTTATACAACTTTTTCGGTGTTGAGAACATAATAAGAATAGGATCTGCGGGAGGACTTGCAGACAACGTAAAGCTCCGTGACGTAATCATCGGTATGGGCGCTTGTACCAATTCTATGTATCAAGATCAGTATAATCTCGGCGGAAACTTCGCGCCTATTGCAAGCTTCGAGCTTCTTGAACTTGCGGTAAACGAAGCAAGAGCGCTCGACGTTAACTACAAGGTAGGAAACCTTCTCTCGTCAGACGTATTCTATCACGCAAATCCCACGTTTAACGACGGTTGGTATAAAATGGGCGTTCTCGGCGTAGAAATGGAAGCTGCGGCTCTCTATATGAACGCTGCCGCTGCAGGTAAGAACGCGCTCGCTATATGTACAGTATCCGACCACATTATGAGAGGCGAGTCGCTCGACTCAGATGCAAGACAGAACACGTTCACGGATATGATGAAAATAGCCCTTGAAATTGCTGTCAAAATGCATAACAAGAAGTAATTTCCACTTGTGCGTTGCTAACGCAAAAAGTTAACACGCATACCGCCCAAGGAGGCAAAATATGAAAAGAGTATTTTTAATAGTTCTCGATTCCTTTGGAGTCGGAGAAGCGCCCGATGCCGCCGATTTCGGTGATGCAGGCGCAAACACGTTAAAAAGCGCATACAAATCGGGAAAGCTTAATGTTCCAAATCTCATCTCAATGGGACTTGGCAACATAGACGGCGTAAATTCTATAGCAAAAACGGACACGCCCTCGGCTAAATACGGCAGATGCCGCGAGCTCTCCCGCGGAAAAGACACCACAACAGGTCACTGGGAGATAGCGGGAATAGTTTCGGAATCCCCAATGCCAACCTACCCCAACGGATTTCCTGCCGACCTTCTTGAAAAATTTACAGAAAAAACAGGCTACGGAGTTCTTTGCAATCTCCCCTATTCGGGAACGGACGTTATACGCGATTACGGTCAAGAGCATATCGATACAGGTAAGCTCATAGTTTACACGTCTGCAGACAGCGTATTTCAAATTGCCGCTCATGAGGACTACGTTCCCGTGGAAAAGCTTTACGAAATATGTCGCGGAGCAAGAGAAATTTTGGTTGGCGAGCATTCGGTGGGAAGAGTTATTGCCCGTCCGTTTATCACCGTAAACGGTGAGTTTACAAGAACCGCAAACCGCAAGGATTTCTCTCTTGTACCGCCAAAGCCAACCGTTCTTAACAAGCTCAAAAACGAAGGCTATGACGTTATCGGAGTAGGTAAGATAGGCGACATCTTCGCTATGGCGGGAATCACCGAAACCTATCCCACTCATTCCAATAAAGAAGGTATGGAAACCACATCTAAAATAGCAGAGCGCGATTTTTCGGGACTTTGCTTCGTAAATCTCGTTGACTTCGATATGCTCTTCGGCCACAGACAGGATGCAGACGGCTATGCAAACGCTCTTAACGAATTTGATACGTGGCTTGGAGAGTTTGTAAAAATTCTCGGTGATGACGATGCGCTCATTATCACCGCAGACCACGGGTGCGACCCTTCTGATAATAGCACCGACCATACAAGAGAATACGTTCCCTTCCTCGTTTACGGAAAAGGAATTCAAAGCTGTAATATGGGAACTATAGACGGATTCTCCGCAATAGGAGAGACCGCTTACGAGCTTTTGAAAGAAAATTGAGAGGCAAATTATGACTGAAAACGAAAGATACGCTCTTGTGCAAAAAGCTCTTTCTGCAAGGAAAATGAGCTATTCTCCCTACTCGGGCTTTGCCGTCGGCGCGGCCCTCATGACGAGCGAAGGAGAAATCTACACGGGAGCAAACATAGAATCCGCTTCTTATTCCCCCACCGTTTGCGCGGAGAGGGTCGCATTCTTTAGCGCCATTCACAATGGAGAAAGAAACTTTAAGGCTATCGCTATCGTAGGCGGAAAAAGCGATAGCGACGTAAAGGATTTCACTGCGCCCTGCGGAGTATGCCGTCAGGTTATGGCTGAATTCTGCGACGCGGATTTTGAAATCGTTCTTTTAAACGGAAACGAAACGAAAACATACACGCTCTCCGAGCTTTTCCCCGAAAGCTTTGGAAAAAGTAATTTGAAATAACGAGGTACTTCTCATGAGAATGTACGATATTATTGAAAAGAAAAAACACGGTGAAGAGCTTTCGTCAGAGGAAATATACGAATTGATAAAGCTCTACACCGTCGGTAATATTCCCGACTATCAAATGTCCGCGTTTCTTATGGCGGTATATTTCAAGGGAATGACCGACCGTGAAACGTCAGACCTTACAGACGCTATGGCAACCTCGGGTGATACTATCAATCTTGACGCGTTCGGCAGCTTAAGCGTTGACAAGCATTCGACGGGCGGTGTTGGTGACAAAACCACGCTCATCGTAACTCCCATAGTTTCGGCGGCCGGAGGTGTAGTTGCAAAAATGAGCGGCAGAGGACTTGGTCACACCGGCGGAACTGTTGACAAGCTCGAATCTTTCCCCGGCTTCAAAACCGCTCTTGCGCCCGAAGAGTTTACCTATCAGGTCGAAAAATGCGGTCTTGCGGTCGTTGGTCAAAGCGCAAATCTCGCCCCTGCCGATAAGATGCTTTACGCTCTTCGCGACGTTACCGCTACCGTTGACAGCATACCGCTTATCGCTTCGTCAATAATGAGCAAAAAGCTTGCCGCGGGAACTCATTCGATAGTTCTTGACGTAAAATGCGGAAGCGGAGCATTTATGAACACCGCAGAAAAAGCGAACGAGCTTGCTTCTGCTATGGTTAAAATAGGAAAGTCAAGAGGCAGAAATACCGCTGCGCTTATAACCAATATGGATATCCCTCTCGGTCACGCGATAGGAAACGCTCTTGAGGTCAAAGAGGCTATCTCGGTTCTTAAGGGTGAAGGCCCCGACGATTTAAGAGAAGTTTGCCTTGCGCTTGCATCGCTTATGCTTGAGCTTTCGCTCGGTTTGGACAAGGGTAAATCCGAAGCTCTTGCTTTAGAAACTCTTGAAAGCGGAAAAGCCTACGCTCAATTCTTAAAATGGATAGGTATGCAGGGCGGTGATACGTCTTACATTGAAGATACTTCTAAATTTGGAAGCTCTTCATTCGTCCACGAAGTAACCGCAGATAACGACGGATATATAGTTTCCTGCAATGCCGAAATGATAGGTATAGCTGCTATGCACCTTGGAGCAGGAAGAGCTACTAAAGATGACGTTATTGATTTCAAAGCAGGTATTATGCTTCACAAAAAGCCAGGAGATACAGTAAGCCCGGGCGACGTTATCGCAACGCTCTACACAGACAAGAGCGAAGCTATCTCTTCTGCTGAAAATCTTGTCTTGAACGCGCTCAAATTCAGCCGAGAAGCTCCCGCAAAGCAAGTGATGATATACGGAGCTGTTAGATAAACTATACAACTCGCCACTCCGGTAATAGTGCATTTATCACAAGAAAAAACGCTTAAAATCAACAAATAATAGTTAAAAAAATAACGCACGGCAAAACTATTGATTTTTCTCATTTCGAATGATATAATGTTAGTGGTTTTTGCCAAAATTACTTTAACTGAAAAGTTACGGAAAGATTAATTTATGAAAAATTCCTATCGTAAGCTGATAACGCCGATTTACGTTATAAACATAGTGATACAAGCTATCGTTTCTCTTTTGAGTCCGATAGCCATCATGTTTCTTCTGGCGTGGCTTCTCGCGACGAAGCTCTCTGTCGGAGGTTGGATATACGTTGCAGCTATAATGCTGGGAGTTTTTTCCGGTCTTTATTCAATGGTAGTCTTCGTGCTAAACGCTTCGAGAGCGCTCGAAGCCATTGAAAAGCAAAATTCTCAAAAAAAGGAGGACGAAAACCCTTAAAATGAATCAAAACAAGCTTCCAAAAAGAGAGATAACGATACTTGCGCTCGGAGAAGTTGTTGTAGGCGCGCTTATAAGCGCCATATACCTGCTTTTAGGTAAGTTTAACTACACCGTTCCGCTCGGCTCGCTTCTCGGAGGCGCCGTTACAGTTTTTAACTTTGTCTTTCTCTCAATTGCAATCAACAGAGCAATTGACGACGCAATGAAAGCGTACAAAGCAAAACAGGCGGAAAAATCCGCCACCGCTTTGGGCGAAGAATCCTCTCCCGAAAATACAAGTGAGATAAACGAAACCGAAGATGAGGCTGACCCTTATGACGATGATGCTGCAAAATTTGCTCGCGAAAACTCAGCAAAGATAACCAACGCAGTAAAGACCTCGTACTTGGTGAGAACCGCATCGGTAGTAATAACACTCGTTTTAGCATTTATTACGAAGCAATTTAACGTTTTAGCAACGGTAATACCGCTTCTTTGTATGCGCCCTCTTCTCACGGTTTCCGAGATTCTTAGAAAAAAAGGAGGCGAAGCATAATATGAACATAAGTATTAACGGCCCTAAAATTTATTTCAGAATACGCTTTTTCGGTTCTTATATCAACATAACACAAACCGCAATCACGCTTCTTGCCGTTACCGCGCTTTTGATTACAGCCGCATATTTTCTCGGCAGAAATTTAAAGAAACGCCCCGGTAGATTGCAGGTTGTAACCGAGAAAATGGTAACAATGCTTTACAATATGGTAGAGGATACCATGGGTAAGCACAATGTTAAGTACGCACCTTATATCGGCGCGCTCTTCTTATCATCCATTGTCGGAACGCTTCTCGGAATGACTCAAATATTCCGTTCGGCAACCGCAGATTTATCAGTGACTCTCGCTTGGGCACTCGTAACGTCCGTGATGGTGTGGTATTCAAGCATTAAAAACTTTGGCTTCAAGGCGTGGCTTAAGGGCTTCACCGAGCCTATTGTAGTAATGACTCCCATGAACATAGTTTCGGAAATAGCGCAGCCTATTTCCCTTGCATTCCGTCACTTCGGTAACGTTGCGGGCGGCGGAGTTCTTACAACTCTTATTTACACCTCGCTTTCGGCAGCCTCAAGCCTTGTATTCGGCTGGTTGCCGGGATTGCTCGGAAACATTCCCTTCTTTACGGCAGGTATCCCGGCATTCCTTTCAATCTATTTCGATCTGTTCTCGGGCTTCGTACAAGCTCTTGTATTCTGTCTTCTTACGATGGTTTACGTCGGATCGGCAAACCCGCCCGCAGAGGAATTAAAGCCCGCGGCTGCGGATACGGAATAAGTTAACAAAAAATAATAATAATAAAACATTTCAATAAATGGAGGATTTAAAAAATGGAATTAGCAATTGTACAAGCAGCGAGAGCTCTCGGCGCAGGTCTTTGTATGGGTCTTGGAGCTATCGGTCCCGCTATCGGAGAAGGTAATGCGGTAGGTAAGGCACTTGAAGCTATGGCTCGTCAGCCTGAAATGGCAGGTAACCTTCGTACCAACATGATTCTCGGATGCGCAATCACCGAGACCACAGGTATTTACTCTCTCGTAGTAGCACTTCTTCTTCTCTTTATGGGAATCAACTGATTCAAGGTCAGAGTATCTTTTATAAAGGGAGAAAAATATGGAAGTCGTACTTGATAAGTTCGAAGCCTTTGTAGGCGTGAACTTCTTTACCATGATATTTGCATGGATAAACCTTGTTATACTTTATGTTTTTCTTAAAAAGCTTCTCTTCAAGCCCGTTAAGAATATGATTGATTCGAGACAACAAGAAATCGACGATATGTATTCCAAAGCCGAAACCGCTGAAAAAAGCGCAAACGAAATGAAGACGGAATATGAAGAAAAGCTCTCTTCTGCAGACGCTGAAAGCGAAGAAATTCTTCGCCGCGCGGTAAGACGCGCAGAGCTTCGCGAGGAAGAAATCCTCAAGGAAGCAAATCAGAAGGCAGCTCGCGTAATGGAGCGCGCAGAAGAACAAATCGAGCTTGAGAAAAAGCGCGCTGTAAATGACGTTAAGGATGAGGTTTCATCCATCGCTCTCGGTATTGCTGAGGCAGTCATCGAGCGTGATATAAACAAAAACGATCACAACTCGCTTATCGAAGAATTCATTGATAAGCTCGGTGAAAAAGCATGAGCGGCGCGTTAAATTATGCTGAAGCGCTCTTCTCTCTTTCAGAGGAGCTTGGAATCAGCGAAGGCGTTCTTTCGGACCTTACGCTCGCGTCGGATATTCTTCGTCAATATCCCGAATACGTGAAGCTTTTGGATACACCCGCAGTAAGCGTACCCGAAAAGCTCGCTCTTATAAGCGAATCGTTTGCATCGCTCACCGATGTTGTTTCTAACGTTGTTAAAATACTTGCCGAAAAACATTCCGTGCATCTCTTAACCGAGATTGCAAAGGAATATTCGGCTATATACAACGAATCTCGCGGTATATGCACGGCGGAAATAATAAGCGCTGTGACAATTACCGATGAGCAAACTCAAAAGCTTAAAGAAAAACTTGAAAATATGACGGGTAAAACCATCGTAATCAAAAACACTGTAGATAAAAGCATTCTTGGCGGACTCAAGCTCCGTTATCTTGGAAAAGAGCTTGACGGAACGCTTAAGGCAAGACTTACCTCTATCGAGAAGAGTCTCAAAAATACAATAATTTAGGAAAGAGTTTTCTCTTTTCCAATAAAGTTGGTGATATAATGCAGTCAAAAATCGAAGATATTAGCAAAATAATCAAAGAACAAATCCGTAACTACGGCAAAAAAGTTGAAGAGGACGAGATCGGCTACGTCATCTCGGTCGGAGACGGTATTGCCAAGGTTCACGGAATAGATAAATGCCGCGCAAACGAGCTTCTCGAATTTACTAACGGAACCTACGGTATGGCGCTTAACCTTGAAGAAAACTGTATCAGCGCGGTTCTTCTCGGTAACGACGTCGGTATCAATGAGGGCAGCGTTGTAAAGAGAACGGGAAGAGTTGTTTCGGTTCCCGTAGGCGAAAGCCTTATCGGAAGAGTTGTTAACGCTCTCGGCGAGCCCGTTGACGGCAAGGGGCCTATCTCCTCAAAGGAATATAGACCCATCGAAAGAAAAGCTTACGGAATCATCGAAAGAAAATCGGTTTCCGTTCCACTTCAAACAGGTATCAAGGCTATCGACGCAATGATTCCTATCGGAAGAGGCCAAAGAGAGCTTATAATCGGTGACAGACAGACCGGTAAAACGGTTATCGCTACCGACACTATAATAAACCAAAAGGGCAAGGGCGTTATCTGCATCTACGTTGCTATAGGACAGAAGCAGTCCACCGTTGCCAACGTTGTTGACACACTTTATAAAAACGGCGCTATGGACTACACGATAGTAGTTTCCGCTACCGCCGCAGATTCCGCTCCTCTCCAGTATATCGCTCCTTATGCAGGTTGTTCGATGGGAGAATACTTTATGGAGCAGGGCAAGGACGCTCTTATAATTTACGATGACTTATCGAAACACGCGGTTGCGTACAGAGCGCTCTCGCTTCTTATCAGAAGACCTCCGGGCAGAGAGGCTTACCCCGGTGACGTATTCTATCTTCACTCACGTTTACTTGAGCGCGCAGCAAGACTTTCCGATGAGGCAGGCGGCGGTTCTCTCACCGCACTTCCCATAATCGAAACTCAAGCAGGCGACGTTTCGGCATACATTCCCACGAACGTTATTTCTATAACCGACGGACAGATATTCCTCGAAACACAGCTCTTCCACGCAGGTATTCGTCCCGCAGTTAACCCCGGTATCTCGGTTTCACGAGTTGGAGGTAACGCGCAGATAAAGGCGATGAAAAAGGTTGCAGGTTCTCTTAAGCTTCTTTACTCGCAGTACAGAGAGCTTCAAGGCTTTGCGCAGTTCGGCTCGGATCTCGACAAGGACACAATGGCTCGTCTTGAGCAGGGTAAGCGTATAGTTGAGGTTCTTAAGCAGGATAGAAATTCGCCCATCGACGTTGAGCTTCAAATAGCGATTATATACGCTGTAGTAAACAATATGCTCAGTGATATTCCTACCGAAAAGGTTAAGGATTTTGAGCTTGAGCTCTTCGAGTATTTGAAGGCTACAAAAGAAGACCTTCTCGGCGCTATCAGAACAAGCGGAGTCCTTTCCGCAGAGAGCGAAAAAGAGCTTAAGGCTTCTATCGAATACTGCAAAGAAAAGTTTATTTAATCAATTTTGAAAACTTTAATTTACATTTCAGAACTTTTAATATACAAAAAAACGTTTTAAAAAGGAGGAACGGTTCAGTGGCAGGAGCATCAATTAACGATATAAAAGCTCGAATTAAAAGCGTTGAAGGAACAATGCAAATAACCAAAGCCATGGAGCTCGTTGCTACCTCAAAGCTTCGTCACGCAAAGATTAAAGCAGAGGGCGCAAAGCCTTATCTCAAAAGTCTTTACGATGCAATTTGCAAAATAGCTTCATTCGATCCCAATTCCGAATCGCCATATTCAAGAAAAAAAGAAGGCAAAACGCTCTATATTACCATTGCGGGTGACCGCGGCCTTGCAGGTGGATATAACAGTAACGTTATGAAGCTTGCCTTGGCAAACGATAAGAATTCCGACGGAATCTATCTTCCTATCGGTAAGAAAGCAAGAGAATACGTTTTGCACAGAGATAAGGATGTTTTCGTTGACACCCCCTATGCCGTGTCTGATTTCGGCGTTGGAAAATGTATGAACGTAGCGGAGGAAATCTGCAAAGCTTACCTCGCGGGTGAATTTACGTCAGTTAAGCTTGTCTATACGAAATTCGTATCAATGCTTACGCAGACCCCCGTAGTAATCGACGTTCTCCCGATGGAGACTAAGAGTGATAACAACTCTTCGTCAGAGCCTATTTTCGAAGGTGAATTGGAAGAGATAATCGAGGCAATAGTTCCCGAATATGTTGGCGGAATTTTACACGCTGCTATATGTGAAGCTGCCGCATCAGAATGCGCTGCAAGAAGATGCGCCATGAATTCCGCAAACAAAAACGCGGAGGAAATTATTAATTCTCTTGTTCTCAAGTTTAATAGAGCGCGTCAGGCGGCGATAACTCAAGAGATTACGGAAATAGTTTCCGGTGCGGAAGCGCTTTAATCACAGCGAAGCTTACGGTTAAAAAGCAAGAAGAAAGGATTATTTTTCTAAAATGAAAAATATCGGAAAAATTATACAGATCATAGGACCCGTGCTTGATATTAAATTCGAGAACGGACATCTTCCGGATCTTCTCAACGCAATCGAAATCGATTACGAGGGCAAGAAGGTTGTTTGCGAAGTAGCGCAGCAGCTCGGCGATGACGTTGTAAGATGTATCGCAATGTCCTCTACCGACGGTATGTCGAGAGGTATGGAAGCAGTTGACACGGGCTCGGGCATAACGGTTCCTGTTGGAGAAAAAACGCTCGGAAGAATATTCAACATTCTCGGTGAATCGGTAGATAACCTTCCCGACCCCGAGGGCGTGGAAAAATGGTGCATACACAGAGCACCACCTCCATTCGACGAGCAAGCAGGTACAACCGAAATACTTGAAACCGGTATAAAGGTAGTTGACCTTATCGCTCCTTATGCAAAGGGCGGTAAGATAGGTCTTTTCGGCGGTGCGGGAGTTGGTAAAACGGTTCTTATCATGGAGCTTATCAACAACATAGCAAAGCAGCACGGCGGTATCTCCGTATTCTCCGGAGTTGGAGAGCGTACCCGTGAAGGAAACGATCTTTACAATGAAATGAAGGAGTCCGGAGTTATTTCAAAGACCGCACTTGTTTACGGTCAGATGAACGAGCCCCCCGGAGCAAGAATGAGAGTTGCCCTTTCAGGACTCACTATGGCGGAATATTTCCGTGACAGAGAAGGCCAGGACGTGCTCCTCTTCATAGACAACATATTCAGATTCACACAGGCAGGCTCAGAGGTTTCAGCACTTCTCGGCCGTATGCCCTCTGCAGTTGGTTATCAGCCCACGTTGGCAACCGAAATGGGTGCTCTTCAGGAGCGTATCACTTCTACCAAGCGCGGCTCTATCACATCCGTTCAGGCGGTATACGTTCCTGCGGATGACCTTACTGACCCCGCTCCCGCAACGACGTTTGCTCACCTTGATGCAACCACGGTTCTTTCAAGAAGTATTGCGTCGCTCGGTATTTATCCTGCAGTTGACCCCCTTGATTCAACCTCAAGAATCCTATCTCCCGACGTTGTTGGAATTGAGCACTACGAAACTGCCAGAGCGGTTCAGAGTATTCTTCAGCGTTATAAGGAGCTTCAAGATATTATTGCTATTATGGGTATGGATGAGCTTTCCGAAGACGATAAGCTTATCGTTAACCGCGCAAGAAAGATTCAGCGTTTCCTTTCCCAGCCCTTCTCCGTTGCGGAGCAGTTCACGGGTATGGAAGGTCGCTACGTTCCAATCAAAGAGACCATAAGAGGATTCCGCGAAATCATTGAAGGAAAGCACGATTCTCTTCCCGAGTCCGCATTCCTCTTCGTAGGTACGATTGACGAGGCTGTTGAGAAAGCGAAGCGCCTCGAGGCTTAAAGGAATTTTATGATGAATAAATTACTTTTAAACATTGTTTCTCCCGATAGAGAGATCTTCTCGGGCGAAGCAAAGAGCATAATTGTAACCACAATTCATGGCGAAGTTCAGATTCTCGCAGGTCACGCGGAGTTTTTTGCTCCTTTAGCAACAGGACGCGCAAAAATTGCATTCATTGACGGAACGACTCGTACCGCAGCAATTTCCGGTGGATTCATTCTCGTTTCTAAGGAAGAAACCAAGGTTGTTACAACCACCTTCGAATTTTCCGACGAAATAGACTTAAACCGCGCCCATCAAGCAAAGCAAAAGGCAGAGGAGCTTCTAAAAAGCTCCAACGAAGCAAAGGACATACAAGTTAACCAAGCGAAGCTTTCGAGAGCTATTACGAGAATCAACGTAGCTTCGGCTAAAAATTAAAATACTTCAAAATAGGAGAAGCGCAAAAAGCAAGCTTCTCCTATTTCTTTTGCACAAAGAGATACATATTTTCTTGTCTAATATTATCAAAATTTTGTGTTGACTTTTTTCTCTTTAAGTGATACAATATTACGCGAACAAAATCAAGGAGATGAAAATATGAATTTAGTAGTATCGAAAATCATATACAAGGTTGCCATACTTTTTCTTATGATGGTTCCAGGTATAATTCTTAAAAAGGCGAAAATGATTTCCGACGGTTTCGGAAAAGGACTCTCAAACCTCGTGCTTTATATAGCGCAACCCGCTCTCGTATTTTTGGCGTACGTCAGACCTTACGATAAGCAAATTATGATAAACTCAATATACGTGCTTATATTCTCCGTAATTGCGCACGCAATATTCGCGGTAGTTGCTATGTACGTATTCAAGAAAGCGCCGGATGAAAAGGCGAGAATGCTTAAATTCGCTACGATATTTGCAAACGCAGCGTTTATGGGAATACCGCTTATCGAGGCCGTTCTTGAAGCCGACTATCCCGGCTCTACTATGTACGCTTCCATATACAACATAACGTTTAACCTCTTCCTTTGGTCGCTCGGCGTTAAGATATGCACAGACGGACGCGACATTAACCAAGACGGCGTTAATGACTTTAAGGAGCTTTCCTCTCTTTGCCGCGTAGAAAACGATGATGCCATCGTTAAGAACGGCTCCGCTTCCATTCTTAAAGCAATACTCCACCCCGTAACGATCGCCGCAGCAATAGGTCTTGTATTCTTTATTCTTCCCACAGAAAAGATTACGCTTGCTCCCGCGCTCGACAGCGTAGTAGGACTCTTGTACGAATCGCTTTCCATGCTCAAGAATCTCGTTGCTCCCCTTTCGATGGTGGTTATCGGTATTAGACTTACCGACATTGATTTTAGGAAAGGCTTTAACGATAAGCTTATGTATGTCTTCCTCGCATTAAGACACATCGTTCTTCCTTTGATTATAGTTGCAATTATGAAGCTCTTTGGCTTGTTTGGACTTAACGTAAGCCCTGCAGTTTCGATGGTAACTATCATTCTTGCCGCAACACCCGCTGCTGCTTCTGCAACTATGTTCGCAGAAAAATTCGGATGCGACTCAATGTACGTTTCAAAGCTCGTTGCAATCTCCACGATAATTTCCATAGCAACGATGCCTTTGATATTGCTTTTTGCATAACATAAAATATTCTATAATTTAGAAATAGATAAAAATCTTCTGTAATTTAGAAGTATATAAAAATAGGATGAAGAATCGGGGTATCCCGAAAACTCTTCATCCTATTTTTAATTTATACGAGCACTAAAACGCACTCAATTTTTAATAATTATAGATGCTATAAATAACTCGAAAATCTTAACAAAAGCATTTTATAACACTTTTTGTAAACTTTAGTTTTCTTTATTCAAGAAAAAGCATTAAACCACGCCCTGTGCGAGCATTGCGTCCGCAACCTTTATGAAGCCTGCAATATTAGCGCCTGCAACGAGATTTCCTTCCATACCAAAGGTCTTTGCCGCCTTAACGGAGCTTTCGTAGATATTCTTCATTATATCCTTAAGCTTTTCGTCAACTTCCTCTGCAGACCAACTGTAACGCATTGAGTTCTGCGACATTTCAAGTCCGGAAACCGACACGCCTCCTGCGTTAACCGCTTTAGAGGGAGCAACGGTAACTCCGTTTTCCATAAGATAAGCAACCGCCTCGTTAGTTGTGGGCATATTGGATACCTCGACGTAATACTTCACTCCGTTTTCAACGATTTTCTTTGCTTCATCCATACCAACTTCGTTTTGAGTTGCGCAAGGCATCACAACGTCAACCTTAACACCCCAAGGCTTCTCGCCCTTGAAGAAGGGTACGCCAAACTTATCTGCGTAATCCTCTACTCTGTTACGGCAGGAAGCTCTCATCTCAAGAAGATAATCAATCTTTTCCTTGGTATTAATTCCGTCTGCATCGTAAACATAACCGTCGGGTCCGGAAATTGTAACAACCTTACCGCCAAGCTCTGTCACCTTCTTAACAGTACCCCAAGCAACGTTTCCGAAGCCGGAAACAGCGAACGTCTTTCCTTCAATATCCTCGCCGAAGTCCTTGAGCATATACGCGGTGTAATATACCGCGCCAAAGCCTGTTGCCTCGGGACGAATGAGCGAACCGCCGTAAGGAATTCCCTTACCTGTAAGCACGCCCGTAAACTCATCGCGAAGACGCTTATACTGACCAAAGAGATAACCGATTTCTCTCGCACCAACACCTATATCTCCTGCCGGAACGTCGGTATCTGCACCGATGTACTTGGAAAGCTCTGTCATAAAGCTCTGGCAAAAACGCATAACTTCCATATCGGACTTTCCCTTGGGGTCAAAGTCCGAACCACCCTTACCGCCGCCCATAGGAAGACCGGTAAGAGAGTTTTTGAACGTCTGCTCAAAGCCGAGGAACTTGATAATACTCTCGTTTACAGAGGGGTGGAAGCGAAGACCGCCCTTATAAGGACCTATCGCGCTGTTAAACTGAATTCTGAATCCACGGTTAACCTGAACGTTTCCGTTATCATCAACCCACGGAACTCTGAACTTAATTATTCTTTCGGGCTCAACGAGTCTTTCAATAACACCCGCCTTTATGTATTCGGGGCGTTGCTCGAGAACGGGCTCTATAGATTCGAGAACCTCGCGAACTGTCTGATGAAATTCGGGCTCACCCGCATTTCTCGCTTCAACGCGCGCCATAAGATCGTTTAAATATGCTGATTTGAACATTGGTTTATTCCTCCCGGAAGTAAATATTTAAAAATACACTTTATTTTACCACATTGTTTTGCGAAAATCAATAGTTTTGCAAGATATTTTTATAAGACTTGCATTTTGCACATAGCTGTGCGCAAATTATTATCGAATATGACGAACGTATGGAAAATATATTCAAATTTTCCAAAAGTTCTATGGTTTATTATACGCACTTGATGAAAAAATAGTGACAGTATGATTTTAGGAGAGTAAAATGAGCAAAACAATCAAAATAAGCAACAAATTTAAAAGCGCCACGGCAATGCTAAATATAAAAAATATCAATCTTCCCGCGCGCTCATCGCTCTTTTTCACGCTCACAAACATGATATGCAAAGGCTTTGCATTCCTTTTCACTCCGATTTTCACAAGACTCCTAACTCCTACGGACTATGGCGAATTTTCTCTTTTTTCCACGTTTCTCTCACTTTCCGCAGTCGCGGTCACAATGGAAATCTCGGGCGGAATCATAATGCGATTATTCCAAAAAGAACGCGAGCTTCAGTTTTTATCAATTCTATCCGCATGGCTTATTTCAATCGCCACAGCAATCCCGACTACATTTTTTCTTTGGCTGATACGAAAAAATACCGGGTTTGGAATGAACTTTCCTTTCGCCTACGTCATGTTATTTTTTTCACTTATTTCAATCTCAATCATAAATCTTTACGTTTCGCGTTGCAAATTCAGATATAGCTGGGTGCCGCCGCTGATAACATCTCTCGCCCAAAGCGTTGTTGCCCCTATCGTCAGCATCGCTATTTTGCGCATCAGCTATCACTCAAATGCAAATCACGTATCGCTTAAAATCGGCGCGGTAACCGCGGTTTTATCGGCAATTGCGTTATGCATCGCGACACTGACAGTAACTCGTGCTAAGGGAGAACTGCGCGCTAAAGACAAAAGCACTCTAAACGCCTTCTCATTTTTCTCTTTCTCATCGCGCTTTCTTCTCAAATTAGCTCTTCCGCTTCTTCCCTATTACTTATCAATCATAGCACTTTCGCAAGCGGATAAGCTATTCATATCAAGCTTTATGGGAAGAGGTGAGCTTGCAAAATATTCGGTTGCCTACTCTGCAGGAGTTGCACTAACCGCGCTGACGAGCGGTGTCATGGGAGCGCTCTCTCCGTGGATAATGCGACGTACACGCGCGGGGGAATATGACAGAATCAGAGAAGTTTTAAGCCGCATAACATCGGCATCCGTTCCTATTATAGTTATATTCTTATGCTTCGCGCCCGATTTTTTCTCGTTTTTAGCGCCAAAAGAATACAGCAGCGCCTTACCCGTGTTGTTTATTAGCGCAATGATACCTATTCCGCTCGCCCTCGCGCAATGTTCATCAAGCATTGCAATCGCCAAAGAGAGAGTTGGGGGCGTGTTATTTTCGGGCATTTTTCCCGCGATTATGACGCTTGCCCTAAATTTTCTGACAATCAATCGCGCTCCACTCTATGTCCCCGCAATAATAACCGCCATAGGATTCATCACCCTCGCCACCCTCGGAATAGCAAATATCCGTAAAATCACAGGATATTACACAGTAAATGTAAACAAAACATTTCAAAACTTGTTTATTTTAATATTATTGTCAGCCACAGTATATTCGTTACATGAATTCCTCTTTCCGAGAATAATTATAGCTTCTATATCTTCGCTCGCACTCGCACTTATGACAAAACCGCTTATCACTCTACTCAAAGAATCCGGAACGTAACATAATTCAAAACTTCAATGATAGAGTGAAAAATCAAAAAACGAGGACAGAGCTTAATGAAGCATTAACTTGACCTCGTTTTTTGTTTAAAATTTATTTCCAGATTTGAACTTTTCCTTTTTTATCGTAATACCAATAATTTCCTTCTATATTAGGTTTGATATCACTGTAATAAAAAACGGTTGCACTCGTCAAGGCATCATTTCCTTTTGAATTCACGGAAATTTTATTCCACTCATCTGCTGTGCCATCGTAGTATACTCTTTTTAATTTATCGCAAAGATAAAAAGCGTTTTCATCAATTTTTGTAACACTTTTCGGAATGCATATATCTTTAAGTTTCCAACAATACGCAAACGCACTATCGCTTATATGTGTTATATTGGTTTCCAATTTAATATGCTTGATGTAATTACTATCAAATGCGTGTTCTTCAATGCTTTTAACATTATCTCCGATTACAATTTTTGAATTGGTCCATACACCGGTTAAAATTCCTTTATCAAGTCGGAACGCATATTTTTTTATAGTTTCAACCCTTTCTGGAACAACAAATTCTTTAGTAAACAATTTCTTTCGAACATATTTTAATAATGTTTTTCCGTCTTTAGTGTATAAATTTCCATCTACTGTCTTGTAGTTTGGATTATCCTGATCTACTTCAATACAAACTATGCTTTTTAAATTTAGAAATGCAACCTCATCAATATATTCAATGCTATCGGGTATATAAAGCTTAGTTGGTCCTTCACCTCCGAATCCATAAATTTTTTTAACAGGAATTCCATTATAAGTATCACTAATCTTGACATTACTATTTGGAGTTTTTACGACACATGCATATTCTGTTCCATATTCGTCTGTTTCTATTATATACTCAATCCCTGAATCATTAGCAAAAATCATTATTGGTATACCAACGATTGCAAAATACGGCAAAGAAACAACAACAAACACGCAAATCAAAATAATAAGAACTTTTTTCATATTAAACTCCTTTATAGAAAATATATTAGCCTCAAATAACAACGCATCGCTGCACATAATATATCGTGTTTTCATCATTTTAACACATATTTTCTTGTGTGTCAATACTTTTACATAAAATAATATTATTATATACGATGAAAATAATATTTTTTATGTGGAGGAATTATGAATAGATTACGTGATTTGCGCGAGGACAGAGATTTAAAACAAGCTGATATCGCTAGAATTTTAAACATATCGCAGCAGTATTATCAATGCTACGAGTCAGGCAAAAACGAAATCCCTACACGTCATTTAATAACTCTTGCTAAATTCTATAATATTTCCATTGATTATATCGTAGGTATATCCGATACACCTCGCTCACTTGACGGATCAAGTGTTAAATATAACAAATTTTTGCACTTAGCCAGAAAAATAGAAACGGCAGACCCTAAAATTCAAAAAGCAATTTACACACTACTAGAGTTCAAGAATTAGAAAACTTTGAACAAACAAAAAACGGCTGATTGTTCGCTTTTTCGTGAAGGATAACGATTATAATCAGTCGTTTTTGTTTATTTTTGAGTATTTTTATTTACTTTTTATCATTTACCCTCTTTAAGAGCGGCGCGCTTTTGGGCTTGGATTCTCTTTCTTGTGGGAGTATCGAGAACTACCTTACGGAGTCTTATGCTCTTGGGAGTTACCTCGATAAGCTCATCGTCATTGATGAATTCTATTGCCTCTTCAAGCGACATCTGTACAGGGGTGATGAGCGTAAGCTTTTCATCAGCACCCGAAGAACGAATTGCGGTGAGGTGCTTTTCCTTACAAACGTTAACCTCAATATCGTCGCTCTTGGGGTTTTCACCAACAATCATTCCCTCGTAAACGGGGGTAGCAGGACCGATGAACAGAGGTCCTCTGTCTTGCGACTGGAAGAGTCCGTAAGTTGTTGCAACACCCTTTTCACTCGCAACGAGAGACGAAGTAAATCTCGTCTTAATCTCGCCCTTGAAGGGCTCGTATCCTGCGAAAATAGAGGAAATGAGTCCCTCGCCTCTGGTATCGGTAAGAAGCTCGCTTCTGTAACCAAAGAGGCAACGCGTAGGAATAGTATAGAAGAGCTTCTGACGTGTTCCGTGAAGCTGCATATCGGTAAGAATACCCTTTCTTGAACCGAGCTTTTCCATTACAGAGCCCATATACATTTCGGGAACGTCTATGATAACGTTCTCTATAGGCTCGCATTTAACACCGTCGATTTCCTTATAAAGAACTCTCGGGTTAGAGCAGCAAAGCTCGTATCCCTCACGGCGCATATTTTCAATCAATATAGAAAGGTGCATTTCACCTCTGCCCGCAACGCGGAAGCTATCGGTGGTTTCACCGTCCGTAACACGAAGAGAAACGTCCTTAAGAAGCTCGCGGTAAAGGCGCGCACGAAGGTGGCGCGAGGTAACGAATTTACCCTCTTTGCCTGCGAAGGGAGAATCGTTAACAGCAAAGGTCATTTCCATTGTGGGTTCACTTACCTTAACGAATTCAAGGGGCTCGACACACGAAGGAGCGCACACGGTATCGCCTATAGATATGTCCTCGCAACCGGAGAAGCATACGATGTCTCCAACCTTAGCTTCGGTTACGGGAACTCTCTTAAGTCCGTCAAACTGATATATTGAAACGATTTTAGCGGGTCTGGATTTACCGTCACCATGGAAGTTACAAATTGACACGCCCTGTCCTTGCTTTATCATTCCGCGCTCAATTCTTCCAATACCGATTCTACCAACAAACTCATTGTAGTCGATAGAAGAAACAAGAAGCTGAAGAGGATCTTCCTCTTCTCCCTCGGGAGCGGGCATATATTCAAGAATCTTATCGAGAAGAGGAGTGAGATCGGTACCGGGGGTATGAGGATCGAACGAAGCAGTACCTGCTCTGCCCGAGCAGAAGAGCATAGGAGAATCAAGCTGCTCATCGCTTGCATCAAGCTCTATAAGAAGCTCAAGAACCTCGTCTGCAATCTCGTCAAGACTTGCATCGGGACGGTCTATTTTGTTAACAACAACGATGACCTTATGATTCATAGCAAGAGCGCGCTCAAGCACAAATCTGGTCTGGGGCATAGGACCTTCTGCAGCATCTACGAGAAGAATAACGCCATTAACCATCTTGAGAATACGCTCAACCTCTCCGCCAAAATCTGCGTGACCGGGAGTGTCGATAACGTTAATCTTAACGTCTTTGTAATGAATAGCGGTATTTTTAGCAAGAATGGTAATTCCGCGCTCACGTTCAAGATCGCCCGAGTCCATGACTCTGTCCGCCATCTCCTGATTTTCGCGGTAAATTCCGCCCTGACGAAGCATCTCGTCAACGAGCGTGGTTTTTCCGTGGTCAACGTGGGCTATAATCGCGATATTTCTTAAGTCTGTACGAATCATTTTCTTTCCCTCTTATCGTTTTTTCGCTTTGTACATTTTTTCAACCTTTATATAATATCACATTTTAGGGAAAAAATCAATATTTTTCTGCAATTTTTAACAAAAATCGCAGTCTTTTTTTATTATTATGTACCAAACGAACAAGAAGTGATATAGTTAACGTTGAGATTTAAATATATAAATAACGCTTTGATACGCACCGAAACGCCTTGTATTTCTCAAGCAAAACAGTTAGAGTAAAGTGTTTTATTTCTTAACACAAAAATAAGGTCCGCATAAGCCTTTTTCGTGAGTACGAACATAAGTCCAGGAATAGTCAGTTGCGACAATATACACATCTGCGGCAGGATCGTTATCAACATCTAACGCAGAAAGTTTACCGACAGTTCCGCTGTTTTTCACCTTGTTAGAAAATCCGCCGGTTGCTCTTATTGCTTCTGTATATTCCAAGGTATCAAAAGCTTCTCTCGCCTTCTCACCTTTAAGACAAGAAACCTCTCCCCAAGTGAATATATGCCACAAAAAATTTCCATCCGATTTAACATGATTTTTAATTATGCTTTTATCAATGCCTTCCGCAAAAACAGAAATCCATCTATTGATATTCATAAGATTACTTGTTCCTTCAGTTTCACTTGTTGTTAAAGTAATGTTAATTATTAAATTATTCTTGCCAAAATTACGCCTTCGATATTTTCGATTTTCGCCTTGGCATCATCGGAAATTGCTCCGCTCATTTCGATAAGAGTATATGCAAATTCTCCGCGCGAGCCGTTTGCCATGTGCTCTATGTTAAGTCCCTCTCCGGATATAATTGCGGTTATTCCCGCTATCATATTTGCTATGTTTTTATGTAAAATTCCAACACGGGTAAAGCCGTTTGCTCCGACCGGTATAGCAACGTCGGGATAGTTAACCGAGTTTTTGATGTTTCCGTATTCGATATAACCAACAAGCTCGCGAGCCGCCATAACCGCGCAATTATCCTCACTCTCCTCGGTAGAGGCTCCAAGGTGAGGGATATTTATAATTCCTTTAACGCCTATGGTTTCTTTAGACGGGAAGTCGGTAACGTATCTTTTCACCTTGCCGCTTTCGAGTGCCGCTTTAAGATCATCTGCGTTAACAAGCTCTCCTCTTGCAAGATTTATTATTTTAACTCCATCTTTCATTTTTGCTATTGCATCAGCGTTTATCATGCCTTTTGTGGTCGCTAAAGCAGGAATATGTAAACTAATATAGTCAGATTTAGCAAATACATCGCTATAGTCATCTGCTTTAATAACCGAGCCCGAAAGATTCCAAGCCGCATTTACAGAAAGATAAGGGTCGTATCCTATAACCTTCATTCCAAGACTTACACCCGCGTTGGCAACGAGTCCACCTATCGCTCCAAGACCTATAACGCCAAGCGTTTTACCGAAAAGCTCCGAGCCGGCAAACTGCCCCTTACCCGCTTCAACCTTTGCCGCCGCTTCATCGTCAGCGTCAAGCGTGTTAGCCCAGTTAACACCGTCTATAATATCTCTCGATGCAAGTAAAAGAGCTGCAAGTGTTAGCTCCTTTACTGCGTTTGCATTCGCGCCGGGCGTATTGAAAACAACGATTCCCTCTTCTGCGCATCTTTGGCAAGGGATATTATTAACACCCGCGCCCGCTCTCGCGATTGCGATGGTAGATTTGTCAAACACCATATCGTGAAGCTTTGCGGAACGCACCATAAGCGCAACAGGGTTTTCCGCGTTATCGGACACCGTATATTTTTCCTTATCAAAAACGTCTGTACCTATCTTTGCTATTTTATTTATAAGCTTAATGTTAGTCATTTTAAAATTTCTCCTTATACGTAATAAAGCGCGCGGGCAGCCGTATGCCAGCTGCCCGTGTAAATTTAAAGCTTTGGATTCTCTATCGAGAATTTTTTCATAAATGCCACGAGCTTTTCAACGCCCTCGTAAGGCATAGCGTTGTATATAGATGCTCTCATACCGCCGATAGAACGGTGGCCCGCAAGATTTCTGAGTCCTTGCGCCTCTGCTTCCTTGACGAACTTTTTGTCAAGATCAGCATTTCCTGTTACGAACACAACGTTCATCATTGAACGGCATTTCTTATCAACCGGAGCGGTATAATATTTTTGACTGTCGAGATAATCGTAAAGAAGACTTGCCTTTCTTTCGTTGCGGCGCTTCATCTCTTCGAGACCGCCGATTGAAAGAACCCAATCAAACACGAGCTTCGCCATGTAAATGCAATAACAAGGCGGTGTGTTATAAAGCGAGTTGTTATCCGCGAGCGTCTTATAATCGAGCATAACGGGAGTATCGGGACGCGCATTACCTATAAGATCCTCTCTTACGATTACTATAGTAAGTCCTGCGGGAGCGATGTTTTTCTGCGCTCCTGCGTATAAGAGTCCGAATTTTGAAACGTCAATCGGCTCCGAAAGAATACAAGAGGAAATATCAGCTACAAGAGGAATGTTTCCCGTATCGGGAATATAATTGAACTTCGTTCCGTATATGGTGTTATTGAAACAGATATGAACGTAATCCGCATCGGGTCTGAAATCGCTTCTCTCCGTTTGTGGAACTACGGAGAAGCTGGGATTTGCTCCCGCAGAGCTTGCGGCTACTACGATGTCGCCATACTTTTTAGCTTCCTTTGCCGCCTTATCAGAGAACTGTCCCGAAACTATATAGTCCGCGCACTTGTGATCCGAAAGAAGATTCAACGGCACGGCAGCGAACTGCGTTGAAGCGCCTCCTTGAAGGAAAAGCACCTTATAATTGGAAGGAATATTCATAAGCTTACGGAGCGAAGCCTCTGCCGATTCAATGATTTCCACGAAATCCTTTGATCTATGGCTCATCTCCATAACGGACATTCCCGATTCTCCATAACAGAGCATTTCACTCTGCGCTATCTCGAGAACTTCAAGAGGAAGCATCGAAGGTCCTGCTGAAAAATTGTAAACTCTTTGCATAGTTGCACCCTTATTATCGAAATCTATAATCAAAAATCGACGTTTCGATAATCCTTTCATTTATATTTGATTGACTATTATCTTATATATACTTCGCTGAACGCGATCGATAACCATTACACTTACAATCGAAAGTCGAATTTTTGAATTTTCGACTGCAAATTAGAGATTTGCTAACAGTTTTTAATAAAATAACTGTCGATTTGCATTGCGACGAGTATAGTAACAAAAAACTTTTAGGATTTTTTGTACGTTTGAATTCTCAACCGCGAAAAGGCTTTCCCCTTTCGACATACTATAATCATTATATACTTCTTCAAAGTCAAAAAACACAAAGTAATGAAAATCAACGTATAGTAATTTCACCACACAAACGAGTGATACTAAAAATCAAAATTCATCACAAAGACCTGACTTTTTAAAAATCATACAAAACCGATTAAAATAAAATTGCCCGCCTGAAAAAAGCTCTCAAGCGGACTTTTTGCTATTATAATCCAAACCTTCCCGTTTGTCAAGGATTTTTTCAAAAAAAACTTCAAAAAAAATCGTTTTTTTGCAATAAATTATCTTTCTTTAAAAAAAGCAATATTTTTTGCAAAAAACTATTGACAATCTCATTTCATTGTGATATAATATTCAAGCGGTTTAATGAACCGCACAGATGGCGGATTAGCTCAGTTGGCTAGAGCGTCCGGTTCATACCCGGCAGGTCGTTGGTTCAAATCCGACATCCGCTACCATTTGGCTCGTTGGTCAAGCGGTTAAGACACCGCCCTTTCACGGCGGTAACAGGAGTTCGATTCTCCTACGAGTCACCAAACAAAACAAATCCGAACTACTTCGTAACAGATAAGTGGTTCGGATTTGTTTTTTATATACATTAAAGCAAAATGCGTGAAAAGATATTGTATTTTTGCTTGGTTTGTGCTACAATAATAGTAACGAATAAAGGAGGTGCTTTCTATGAGTAACGCGGCAATACAAAAAGCTATAGAAAATGCTGAAGCTTCGATAAATATGGAAGGCCTGTATGTTTCCGACTTGTGTAAAGAGCTTTGCGAGAAGCTTTTGAAGAAGGAAATCACCTTTGAGGAATATATGAGGCTCGTAACCGCAGGAGCTTTGGCAAATGGCGTATAGTTTAAATCCGTCCTCGGATAATTGCTATGAGGGAACGACTTGCCTTGTAAATAAGCTTGGTATTCGTGATGAGAAAAAGCTATCTGAAATCGAAGCACAAATTACTTTTGCAAAGGCTGTTATGCTCGAAGAAACTCCAATAGATGATGATTTTAGCTTCGAGCATTTTAAGAAAATCCACGAATTTTTGCTATGTGATTTGTATGAATGGGCGGGGCAAGTGCGAACCGTTGATATTTCAAAAAAGAGAACGAAGTTTTTAGATGCCGCATCTATTGAAAGCATAGGTACTAAATGCTTTGCGAAGGTTAAGGATGGATATTTTGAAAATTTGTCCTTCGACAAATTTGTAAAACGCATCGCTGAATTTTATAACGATGTAAACTATATTCACCCCTTCAGAGAAGGAAACGGCAGAACACAGCGAATCTATTTCGCGCAGTTAATTAGGCGCTACGGTTATGATATTAACTTTGCCGACGTAGATACCGACGAGCTTATGATTGCTACAATTCAGGCATCCTCGGGTGTTATGGATTTCTTAGTCGAATTTTTCGAAAATTCTATAATACTTCCCGATGGACAAACACTTACTTAAACTTTATATGACGCGAGGCGATGCTCATTTAGGCATCGCCTCGTTTTTGGTTTTTCGGCTAACTTTTTATCTTGTTCTATCTTCCACTCCTCAAACTCTCGCTTTGCTTCTTCGGTTTCAAAGAAAGCTACAATATTGGGTGCAAGACACCTTGCGATTTCCTTTATCAAATCATCGGGAATATCGCACTCACCGCGATTGTCCTTTAGTAATTCCTCGATGCGTTTTACTATGTCAGAAAGCTGCCTTTGAAACTCCGGTTGAATGCCCGAGGATTTGTCAGATAGTAGCTCTACCATTCTGTTTCATATCTTTTTCAAGTACATTCTTTACTCCTTTCTACGCGTAGGGGTATGGGCTTAGCCCGATGCCTTTGTCGGCGCCAATTTAGGCGTCCGTAACACAAAGGCGAAAAGCGAGGAGTCTGTCAACTCCTCGCTTCTTGGTACGCCTCTGCGGTACAGTGGCTATATTATAGCACTTTATTTTATTCTGTCAACAAGTTTTGAGGGGAAAGTTTATTTTTTGAAATTTGATTTTTAATTGTTTCGTAATATCTCTAATTATAACATCTTATAACAATGTCTCACATATTCCCCAATGAAATATGTGAGACATTTTGAAATATTTAAACTAAAGTAATTATTTAATCTTTAACAACTTTTTTTCATTTGATATAGCGTGTAGGAGCGCTGCAGGTTCGGAATATCCACATTTCTCTGCAGCTTCTTCAAGTGTAGCGCCCTCTGCTCTAAGGGCAGAAGCTGTTCGTATACGTAATTGTTTTAGATAGTTATACGGTGTCATACCCAAGGTTTTATTAAATTTGCGTATAAAACCTTCGTAGGAAATAAAGGAGCTCTCTGCAATATCTTTGATTGAAATATTACCGGAGATCCCTTTATGCATTTTTTCGAGAGCGGAGATTATTATTTCATCGTCTAATTTTTTAAGGTAACCTTCTGAAATCATTCTTTCAACGATATAAATAATAGTTGCCTTAAGGTATTTTAATTCCTCGTTTTTTAACTCGCGCAAACGCAACCCCGTGTTTGGTTCAGCAATTTTTTCAAAAGCAGAAAGCGCAACGCTTATTAAAGGATCAGAGTGTGGATCAATTTCAACAACTTTCTTTGTAATCACAGGAGGTATCAACTCAAAATTAACGTAAGTGTGATCAAGTCTCTTGTCTTCGCTCTCGTATGAAGACCAGCCTGGAATATCATCGTAGCAAGGTAAAAAGTAAAGATACCCCTTTTTGAAGTAATGTTTTTCACCTCTTAAATAGTATCCGCCCTCACCGCCGTTGATATAATAAAGTCGGTTCATTCCTCCGGATGTAGTATTGTACCAATCGTTTTCATCCGGTACTTTGCGTTTTCCGAGGCATTGGATAAAGCAATACTGATTCATATAACCTCCGCGTCAATTTCTATCAATAAAAACACAATTGCTGTCATAACATTTTCGGCTCGTGTGTGCTACAATCATTATAAGATATAACGTATCATTAATTTTAACACTAATGTTTTGCAAAGTCAATATATTGTCTATTAATTCAGTTAAAATTGCATTTTCATTTGAAAGGAAAAACAAAAAATGAAAAACAAAATCCCCTTAAGGTTATGGTACGAAGCCGAAGCTCCTTATAGTAATGAATGCTCTAAAAAAGCAGATTGGAGAGGCGGTACGGATATAGGCTGGGAAAGATGGTCACTGCCTATCGGCAACGGATATTTCGGTGCAAACATTTTTGGCAGAACAGATACCGAGAGAATTCAGATTACGGATAAAACACTTCAAAATCCGCCAACCTTAGTTAAGGATAAGATTACGTATCACGTAGGAGGACTTACAAGCTTTTCGGAAACATATATCGATTTTGGTCACAAAGACGTCACAGATTATAAAAGATATCTTGATATAGAAACAGCTATCGCAGGAGTTGAATACACTTTTGCGGGCGTACGATACACGAGAGAATACTTCACCTCTTATCCTCATAGAGCGCTTGTCATAAAGCTTGATGCTGATAAAAGTGGGGAGGTTTCCTTTACGCTTCGTCCTACCAATCCGTACAAGCAATCGTATGGCGGTTATGAAGGCGATGGAGTTTCGAGAAAAGGTACGGTTAGTTCCTGCATTAAAGAAGGAATAGGAACGATAGAGCTTACGGGTAGACTTGATTTTTACGGGTACGATTTCTGCGGTATCTTCCGCGTTTATACCGATGGCGGTAAAGTCGAAGCAGATACCGTGGAGCATAAGTATTTTGACAACGATGGAAGTGAAAAAATCGATATAAACGGCGTTATCAAGGTGTCGAAAGCAAATTCTGCTTTTATAGTTGCGACGCTTGATTCGAATTATGAGCTTTCAAGCGATATATTCACAACCGCATCGAATGATAAGCCGTTTAGAAAAAAAGATATCGAATATGTAAGAAAAAAGGTTAATTCATATTTAAAAAAGATAGAAAACGATATCACGGATATGAATTATTACGACGCTTATGCATATTTGAAAAAAATGCACGCAGATGATCATAGCGAACTTTTTGGTAGAGTTTCGCTCGAGCTTGATACACAAGAAAGTGACATTTATACTCCAACCGATCAGCTTTTAAACGCATACAAGTCGGGCAAAAGATCCGGATATCTTGAGACTCTTATATTCCAGTACGGAAGATATCTTCTTATTGCCTCGTCTCGACCTGGGACGATGCCGGCGCATCTTCAAGGAGCGTGGAATACGTATGACGTACCACCGTGGTCGTGCGGATATTGGCACAACGTCAACGTTCAGATGAATTATTGGCCCGCCTTCTCAACAAATCTTGCTGAGACATTTAGTGCATATTCCGAATATAAGAATGCTTATATGAAAAAAGCGAAGATGTATGCCGATTCTATTATAAAAGAACATCATTCTGAGTATTACGGTAAAGATGGCGGCAACGGCTGGGTTATAGGAACTGACGGGCATCAAGTAAGTATAGCAAGCGATCGTTCTGCAGGAAACCTTGGCTTTACAACACAGCTTTTCTGGGAGCATTATTTACACACAATGGATAAAAAGGTGCTTGCAGAGGCTTATGAGCTTCTTGTTGATGCGGCAAGATACATAACAAAATGCACTGTAAGGGATGAGAACGGCAACTACCTCGTTGCTTATGGTGATTCTCCCGAGATGTTTGTTGGTGGAGCGTGGTATATGACAAAAGGCACTGCATATGCTCAGGGCTTTGCCTATATGAACAATTATAATGCACTTCTTGCGGCAAAAGCAATGGGAATAAATCTTGAAGACGATGAGCTTCTAAAAAAAGAGGAATACTCCGTTCTTAAAACAGTGCTGGAGCAAATAGATAAATACGATCCGGTCGTAGTAGGTCTTTCGGGACAAATAAAAGAGTTTAGAGAAGAGGATTATTATTGTTCGTTCGGAGACGAATATCATCATAGACATATAGCACAAATAATTGGTCTTTATCCGGCGAATATTATTAACAGTACAACAACGGCGTGGCTTGATGCTGCTACCGTTACGCTTGACGAGAGAGGAGATCATTCGACAGGATGGGGACTCGCTCTCAGAATGAATGCAAGAGCAAGAACTAAAAATGGAAACAGAACGTATAAGCTTCTAAACGACCTCATATCTATTCGTACGGCGGAAAATCTTTGGAACCTACATCCCCCATTCCAGATAGACGGAAGTTTCGGAGTCACCGCAGGCGTGTCTGAAATGCTGATGCAAAGCCACGAGGGTTACATAGAACCGCTTGCGGCAATTCCATCCGTCTGGAAAAACGGTTCGTTTTCGGGACTTATTGCAAGAGGTAACTTTGAGATATCTGCAGAATGGAATTGCGGACATCTTACTTCATTTAAGCTTGTTTCGCGTTCCGGCGGAAAAGCAGTTATTCGTTATCCTTATGGAAAGGAAGCTGTAGTAAGTATCAACGGTTCAGCTATCAAATTTGAAGAAACGGAAAACAATGTTATAGTATTCGATACCGTAAAAGGAGGAGAGTATACGGTTGTTTGGCGCACGTCGATTGTTACTCCCGAAAAACCCGAAGGATTGGGTTATGAAAGAGACGGCGACGGAATTTCTCTATTCTGGAACGTGGTTGAGGGTGCAAAGCGTTACAATATTTATTACGCGGAAGAAAGTTCTCCGAAATATACGTTCATCGGGGCGACCGAAAGCACGAGATTCGTAATTCCCACTTGGAGCGATGAGAAACGAACCACCTATGTGGTTACATCTGTTAACGAATGCGGAGCAGAGAGTGAAAGGTCAATTTGCTATCGTAACCCTAACGTTTTTACAGAATACGGTACTATTCCTGCGAACAACGCAGATAAGCCTTATGCTTACTTTGCGAATGACGATTCGGGATATAAATATATCAGAAGCACTTTGACTTTCGGAGAAGCCATAAGAGCTGTGCAAAAAATCAAGAATCCGGTTATCTACATAACCAGAGATACCGTACTCGAAAAATCAGCTGAAAATGAGGTTATTCCTGATAATCTTACCCTAGATATAGGTGGCAGATCACTTATGCTTGAAGGCACTCTTCTTCCTATTAACGTTGCTAAAAGCGGTATCAGCATAAAGATAAAGAACGGAAGGCTTCTAACTATGGACGGATCGGTACTTTATGCATACTCTTCTGATGATAAAGCGCGCGGAAAATTTGACCTCGATTTTGAAAACGTTACCTTCGGCAACGAAAAGTACTGTATGAAAACAGTGCCTATTTTCACCTCGGATAAAACAATATCCGGTAGCGGAGCATTAGTAAATATTAAGCTTCGTAATTGCTCAATTGATTATTTCATAGCATCCGAATCGGGTACTGTTAAAGTTTTTGATCTTTGCGGAAAGAAAAACGGTGTGCGCTTCAGTGTAACTATGAAGGGTGGAACGGTTAAGATGCGAAATTTAGCAAGGCTTGAAATTCTTCCCGAAAAACGAGATGCGGACTTTATTTTCACAAGAGGTGATCACAACGAACGTTTACGTCTAAAGACAACCTCGGTCGATAAGCCGTTAATATCGCTTCCAACGGATGAAGGAGAGCTGGAGTTTCGTTTTGTAAATAGGTATAAGATTCGACATTCTGTTTATTGCGACTACCTGCTTGAAAACAAGGATGCTTCTGAGCTTAGAATCGAACAACCTAAAAACGAAATGCTTTTATCTTGATACGCTAATTTGAAACTAAAGATTGTCTTAACATCCAATAAAATTTATATCATAAAGACTAAAAGGAGAAAAGTATGAAAAAGAAAGTATTAAGTGTTTTATGTATAATGACACTCATTTTTGGAAGCTTTGCGTGGATGATTCCTACTCGCGCGTTTGCTTCTGATGAAAATAGCATTATCATAGAAGATAGCGCTATTCCGTTATCTCTTTGGTACGATGAAGAAGCGCCTGCTATCAATGAAAACAAGGAGGACACTGTAAACGGTACTGACGAAGGCTGGGAAAGATGGTCTCTTCCAATAGGTAACGGATACGTTGGCGCAAATGTATTCGGCAGAACAGATACCGAGCGTATTCAAATAAGTGAAAAAACTCTTGCCAATCCGCACAAGAGTAACCTTGGCGGCCTTAATAGTTTTTCCGAAACCTATATAGATTTTGGACATACATCGGTTTCTGATTATAGAAGATATCTTGATTTGAATACCGCTATTTCCGGTGTTGAATATATTTCAGAAGGAGTAAAATATACACGAGAGTACTTCGTTTCGTATCCTGATAGAGCGGTAGTAGTAAGACTTGACTCAGATAGCGAAGGCGCTCTTTCATTCACTCTTCGCCCGACAATTCCGTACGAGCAAGCTTATATGAGTACCGAAGGCGACGGTAAGGGTAAAACCGGATCTGTTGAATCTTCTGTACAGAACGGCGTGGGTTATATTGAGCTTTCAGGTAATTTGGAATACTTCGATATGGATTTCCTCGGTATATATAAGGTGTATACTAATGGAGGTACTATAACGGCTTCTACCACCGAAAATAATTATACGGACAGAGTAGGTGTAGAGCATAACGACATTGATGGAACAATAGTAGTTGAAGGTGCAAAGAGCGCATATATCGTATTAACGCTGGATACCGATTATGAGCTTTCAAGCGAAATGTTTACTTCGAGCGATGCTAACAAGCCAACGCACAAAACCGATCTTGAGTATACGAGAACCAAGGTTGAATCATATATGGCTTCGATAGATGAAAAGATTGAAGGTAAAAACTTCGATGAAGCTTATGCTCTTCTTAAAAATGCGCATATCGCTGATTATTCTGAGCTTTTCGGCAGAGTTTCGTTTGACCTTGACTATGACGAAGCCGATCTTTATATTACCACTGATGAGCTTCTCAAGAAATACGAAACCAAAGGCGGAGGCGCATATCTTGAAATGCTTGCTTTCCAATACGGAAGATATCTTCTTATAGCTTCATCACGAGAAGGCACGATGCCCGCTCATCTTCAGGGTGTTTGGAACACATATAACAGTCCCCCTTGGTCATCGGGATATTGGTATAACATAAACATTCAAATGTGCTACTGGCCTGCTTTTTCAACGAATCTTGCAGACACGTTCGGTCCTTACGTTGATTATTGTGACGCATTTATGGAAAGAGCCGAAGCTAACGCTGACGACATCGTAAGAACATATCACGAGTTACAGTACGGCAAGGACGGCGGAAACGGTTGGTGTATCGGTGTTGGAAATTATCAGCATAATGTTTACGGTGAACGCTCATCGGGTAACCTTGGTTTCACAACTCAGCTTTTCTGGGACTGGTACGAATATACCGGTGACGAAAGTATACTTCAGAGTGTTTACGATAAGCTTGTTTCGGCTGCGAGATATATAACTAAAACTCTTGAACAAGATGAGAATGGCAATTATCTCGTTTCTTATTGCGATTCTCCCGAAATGTTTGTTGACGGTATATGGTATTACACAGTGGGAACAACGTATGCCCAAAGCTTTGCATATCTCAATAATTATAACGCTCTTTCTGCCGCAAAAGCACTCGGTATAGATATCACTGACACTGATCTGCTTTCGAAAGAAGAATACTCAATACTCAGTACTATTCTTGAGCAGATAGACAAATACGATCCTATAAACGTAGGTCTTTCGGGACAGATAAAGGAATTTAGACAGGAAGATTATTACGGTTCAGTTGGTGACGAACCTCAGCATAGACACACATCTCAGCTCGTTGGTCTTTATCCCGGAAATCTTATTAACGCAACGACTCCTGCGTGGATAGATGCGGCTATAGTTTCGCTCGAAAATCGAGGATATCATACTACCGGATGGGGACTCGCGTTTAGAATGTGTCTTTGGGCAAGAGCCAAGGACGGAGACGGTGCTTACGTAGCTTATAATACACTAATAAAGGACAGACTTGCAACAAATCTGTGGGATTTGCATCCTCCATTCCAAATAGACGGTAATATAGGTTTATCTGAAGGCGTAGCCGAGATGCTTCTTCAAAGCCACGACGGTTACATTTCTCCATTGGCTGCACTTCCTTCCGAATGGAGCAATGGCTCTTACACAGGACTTGTTGCAAGAGGTAATTTTGAAGTATCTGCAGCTTGGGAGAACGGATTGGCAAACACCTTTAATATTACTTCAAGAAATGGCGGAGAGGCATCTGTTTATTATCCCGGAATAACCTCTGCAAACGTGGTTACGGCTAACGGTAAGAAGGTTGAATATACCGTGTCCGGCAAGGATATGATAACCTTTGATACAGAGAAAGACGAAACATACATCATTTCAGGCTTCAGAAGATGTGAAGTTATTGAAGCTCCTGAAAGTTTCAGCTATGAAAGGGAAGGCAGATTTGGTGCGTTCACGCTCGATTGGACTCCTGTTTCAAACGCAGTATCCTATAACGTTTACGTTGCTGTTGAAAACGCTCCCACTTACACCCTCGTTACGAATACGAACGATACCAACGCGATTTACGTTACAGGTGAAGACGAATGGAATGCAAGAACGACGTTTGCGGTGACTGCAGTCGCTTCGGACGGAACGGAGAGCGAACGAAAGCTTTGCTACTCTAATCCTGAAGATACATCTGCAAAGGTAGAAAAAATATCAGCAAGTGTTAATGAAAGCGGAGAGCTTCAGGTTGTTGTAAATGCAAATGAGAATGCAGCGAAATATAAGCTTTACGAAAAAACGGAAAACTCATCCAAGTATGTTCTTATATCCGAAAGCGGTTTCCCGGTTCTTTACGCGGAGGGATACAAGGAAACGAGCAAGTATGCAGTATCTGTCGTTTCGTACTATACAAATGAAGAGTCTAGACTCTATACCATAGATAGTTTTACGAGCGCACCTCTTATATACAATGCTGCCAATATATTTGAAGGCAAGAAATTTGATGCTGTAGCAAGCACGGACACCAACAACACCTGGAAGGGTTACGAAATTGATAAGCTCACCGACGGTAGCATAGCTGCATCAACCGGAAGATTTGCGCTTAAGACAAGCAATAAGCTTGATGCAACTATAGATCTTGGTGACACTTACGTTCTCTCGGAACTCAGATTCTACATTTATGATAGAAACACTGCGCTTGCGGGAACGAATTTCACCGTGCAGGTTTATTCCGATGGAAAATGGGTAAGCGTTGTAGAAAATTTAAGCAACGAAGAGATCGCAAACAACTATTGCAAGAGTATAAACTCAAGCAAAACCGGTCTTGCAGTTTCAATCGATCTCGGTTTTGTCAAAGGCAGTAAAATCAGAGTTTATGCGGAATCTATTGGAAGTAACGGTATAACATTCTACGAAGGTGAATGCTCGGGTATAATGCTCGATAGCAAATACTGTTATTCAGATAATATCCTTTTAGGAAAAGAATTCATAAGCAGTGAGGCGGTTACTGTTGCAGGCGGTGAAACCTTTGGATACGATAAGCTTACCGACGGTATTATTTCAAGTACTTGGAATAAAGGAAGATATTCTTCTGTCGGTTCATCGAGATTCTATGCTACAGTTGATCTTGGAGGCCTTTATAAGCTTGATAAAATACGCATTTATGACTTCGATCAGAATGCAAAATACATAGGAAAAGAATTTAAGCTTGAAATTTATGCAAACGGTAAATGGACGCAGCTCGTATCAATAGCCAATACTGCAGGTTTTGAGCCTTATAGAATAAGTAAAGGCTCAGAAGTAGGTGAAGCCTGGATCGAATTTGATTTAGGTAATATGTATGGCGAAAAAATCAGAATCTCGTCCAATTATAACAGCGGAACTACCGTAACGCTCTACGAAATTGAATGCTCCGGAACTATGATTCACAGCAAGCAATTTGCTTATTCCGATAATATTCTTCTTGGAAAAGATATAACAAGCGATGAGCCTGTTATGAGTGGCGGCGGTGTTGAATTCGGATATGACAGACTTAACGATGGAATTATAGTGCCTCCCGTATGGACTTCAGGAAGATACGCCGGAAGCAACCTTGATGCAACTATTGATCTTGGCGCATCGTATAGACTTTATGATTTAAAGCTTTACGTTTTTGAGGGGAATTATATTTATGCGGGTAAAAACTTCAAAGTAGAAGTGTATTCTGACGATAAATGGACAACTGCTATATCTATTCCCAAAAACGCAGACCTTGAAGCTTATCTTGTTTCACGCGGAAGCGGCGTCGGTCAAAGTTGGCTTGAGATCGATCTCGAAGGTATTGTAGCAGAAAAGATAAGAATCACATCGGCCACACAAAAAAGCTCGGTTACATTCTACGAAATTGAATGCTCCGGAATTCTTTATTCCGATAACGTTGAAAAGAGCGACAACGTCTTTTCCGGTAAAGAATTTATCGGTTCAGAGCCTGTAACCACAGCGAAAGACGGTACAGTATTCTCTTATTCAAAGCTTACAGATGGTCTTATATCGAGCACCTGGACAGGAAGATATGCAAGTGGATCTACCGGAAAAATGAATGGAACGCTTGATTTGGGAGGCGTATATCAGCTTAACAAGATGCGTTTTTACGATTTCGAGCATAACCATCAATTTGCAGGTAAAAACTTTAAGATAGAACTTTATATTGACGGCTCGTGGTATACCGCAGTCTATGTTGAAAATAACGACGATCTTGCAAATTATCGTGTAACTGTTGGCACCGGTACTGCTCAATCTTGGCTCGAATTTGATTTTGGCGGATCATTTGCGGAAAAGGTTAGAATAAGCGCCACTTCGCTTTCGGGTAAAACGGTTACCTTCAATGAACTAGAATGCTCCGGCACTAAAGTCCCCTCAAATTCCTATGAGAATTTTGAAGCTAATGCGCTTCACAAAGCAGATGCAATTATCAACGGTGGCAGTGCGAGTGCTGACAATCCCGCTGCTAATATGTTTGACGGAAGTCTTGACACTTACACAGAGGTGAAAAATACAGCAAGCTATACGGTTACGGTAGATTTTGCAGTGCCTGAAATGCTTTATACCCTTAAGATATACGAGCTTATTGATAGTAATAACTTAATAAACGGTATTCTTTCAACCGCATCAAACGATACTATGGTTGAGATATACCGTGACGGAGCTTGGATAAAGATAGCTGATAATATTTCTCTTAACTCGGACGGATATACAGAAATATATATTTATGGAACCGAATGCACAAAGATAAGAATTACTTTCACCAACACGAGAAAGTTCGACAGTGAAAGTACGGTACGAAGCGCAAAAATAAAAGAAATAAGCTGTACGTCTGCAAATAGGGGATATATTGACAGAAAGCCTTTGCTTGAGGCGTATAAAAACGTTGCGGCATTTGCTTCAAATGACAGTGAATATCTCAGCAAAATGGAAATTTTCAAGGATTACTTAACCGATACTACGCTTTCTGCAGAAAAAATAAATGAGTGTATTGTTGAAATGAATCAATATGCTGAAGATTTCTTAACAAGCTCTGTATCAAAGATTGATTTCACTCCCAAAACCAGTATAACTCTTAGCTCAGAACTTATCTACAACGTATACATACCCGTTGAAAGCGCGCTTAAATCCTTTGCGCTCGATGGAATTACCTACGATAACCTTGCAACTCTTGAAAATATAGTAACCCTTTCCGATGGAAAGCAGTACTATCGCTTTGAGATTGAGCTTCCTGCATCCGAAGCAGCAAGAAATATAATTCTTAAGGCAGTTATAACTGTTGATGGCAAGGATTATACCGGTACGTTCACTATGAGTATACCTAAGTATGCAAAGAAAATCATTGAGGCTAATAAAAGTGAGAAAGAAGTAACTCTTGTAAAGGATGTTCTTGCTTACATCAAAGCGGCTTACGTCTACTTCGACGCAGATAATAAGACCGAGGTTGTAAATGCTATCGACGAAATCCTTGGCGATTATAACAGCGCGTTCATTAAAACCGCTGGTGAAACAAATACCAAAAACGGTCTTTGGGGCGTAGTTGTAGTACTTGATGCTAAGCCTTCTATTCGTTTCGTTCTTCCCGAGGGAGTAACAGCAGATAATTATACATTCAAGTCCGGAAACACAACTCTCGCATATACCACCGGAACTATGACTATTGGAGATAAAACTCATAATTATGCCGAGGTATCTCTCTATGCATACCAGCTGATAAAAGAGATTACCTACTCCGACGGAACAAATAGCGGAAGCTACCATATCAATAGTTATTACGATTTTGTTACTACGAATGAAGAACTTAAGAATGATACAAATCTTATAGCACTTGTCGAAAAGCTTTATAACTACTGCAAGTCTGCAGAAAATTACAGAGCTTCGGTAACGAGTAAATAAGGGAGGTAAAAAATGAAAAAGTACATTAACCCCGAAATTGAGGTTGTTGAAGTGAAATCTCATGATATAATCACAACCTCACCCGGAACCGAAACTCCTTGGTATGAGGAAAATGACGGAATCTGGGATTTGAGTATAAATCCATAATAGATTTTACACAATAATTAGCTAAATAACAAGCCCAAGTCAAGTGATTAAAACTCTTTTGACTTGGGCATTGTTTTTATTGTTGTTTCGGATTTGAACTTTTTCCATCTCTTTAAAATCGTCTTATCTTTGTCTTAGGCGGTGTAATTTTTACGCATTATGGGCTAATAAAAACCTTTGTTTTTATCATAACATATTCAAAAATCGAAAGTCAAGGGCGAGATGTACACGTCTGGGTACACCTCGCCTCAAAATCCCACTTTTTTGAATTTTTTTTGAAAAATTGTTGCTTTTGTCAGTTAAAAAGTCTCGAATTTTACATTCACTTTCCTCGGTCTACACCGAAGCAAGACTTTTGATAAATGGGGTATGTATGTTTGCTCAAGCACCCCAATTTTGATGCTATTTTCCTCGGTCTAGACCGTGAGATTAACGCCATATTTGCTCGGGGTATTCATTAATGTTTTGGAATTCTATATCTTTGTCTTAGGTGGTGTAATTTTTGGACACATAAAAAGAGAAAGGGGCTGTCTCATTAAGAATTCAATAAAATCAATGCCAAAACGAAGAAAATGCAGCAAGAAATGTAGATTTAGCGAATTCTTAATGAGACAGAACCTCGGGGGCGAACGAATTTAGAGCAGAAATCCTTGGCTGACGA
>JAZRDI010000079.1:0-3944 GCA_045660185.1 Eubacteriales bacterium
GCACTTAACCTTTGCTCTGTCACCGTTTGAGTATGCGGTCTCCTTGAGAACCTTAACTTCCTCGGTGTAAGGATCAAACTCGGTCTGAACGTAGGTAAAACCGTTGATTCTTGAAATGATCATAGCGGCATCCTTACCAAGACCGTTAAGTATAACGCGGAGAGGCTTAACTCTTACCTTATTTGCGTTAAGAGCGATCTTAATTGCGCCCTCAGCAGCTGCAAAGGACTCGTGACCTGCAAGGAAGCAGAAGCACTCGGTAGACTCGGAAAGAAGCATTGCGCCGAGGTTGCCGTGGCCAAGACCAACCTGACGGTTTTCAGCAACAGAACCGGGAATGCAGAATGACTGAAGTCCGATACCGATAGCTGCAGCAGCATCAGCCGCCTTGGTGCAGCCTTTCTTAATTGCAATTGCAGCGCCTACAGTGTATGCCCACTTTGCATTCTCAAATGCGATAGGCTGAGTTTCTTCAACGATTTTATAAGGAACGATGCCCTTAGCATCACATATAGCCTTGCACTCGTCTATAGAGGAAATGCCATATCCTTTAAGTGCGGCAAGGATTTTCGCCTCGCGTCTTTCATAACCTTCAAAATGTGCCATTTATATTTCCTCCTAATTATTCCTTACGGGGATCTATGTACTTAACAGCATCATTGAATCTGCCGTAGGTACCCTTAGACTTCTCGTATGCTTCATTGGGCTCCATGCCCTTCTTAATAAAGTCGGTCATCTTGCCGAGAGAAACGAACTCATAACCGATAACCTGGTTATCAGCGTCGAGAGCCATTCTTGTGCAGTAACCCTCTGTCATCTCAAGATATCTTACGCCCTTAGCCTTAGTACCGTACATTGTACCAACCATCGAGCGCTCACCCTTACCAAGATCCTCCATACCTGCGCCGATAACAAGACCGCCTTCAGAGAAAGCAGACTGAGAACGACCGTAAACTATCTGAAGGAAAAGCTCACGCATAGCAGTGTTGATAGCATCGCAAACAAGGTCTGTATTAAGAGCCTCAAGAAGAGTCTTACCGGGAAGGATTTCTGCTGCCATAGCTGCAGAGTGAGTCATACCGGAGCATCCGATTGTCTCAACGAGAGCCTCTTCAATGATTCCGTTCTTAACGTTAAGAGAAAGCTTGCACGCGCCCTGCTGAGGTGCGCACCAGCCAACACCGTGAGTGTAAGCGGAAATATCAGTTATTTCCTTTGCCTGAACCCACTTGCCCTCTTCGGGAATAGGAGCGGGACCGTGGTTAGGACCTTTTGCAACGATACACATCTTAGCTACTTCAGAGCTCATTGCGTACTCGCATGAAAAATTATTGCTCATTTTATATCTCCTTTAAATTATTCTTAAAATTAAACAAGTTCTCCGTAAACTTCTCCGAATGCGCAAGCAGCATTAGCCTCGTCGGTATCAATGTGCATTGCGGGAGCAAACTTCTCGCTTACACGGATAACAACGTCACCGTAAACGGTTGTACGCTCGGAATTAATCTTAACGGAAACGATCTGCTTATCAACAACGCCCATTTCGGAAGCTGCAGCGGGAGTAAGGTGAATGTGGCGCTTAGCAACGATAACACCTTCCTTAAGCTCTACCTCAGCGCCTGTATCGGGGTTAACAAGCTTGCATGCTGCAGAACCTGCAACGTCACCACTCTCACGGATAGGAGCAACAACGCCAATAGCGCGCGCATCGGTGAGAGAAAGCTCAACCTGGCTTGCAGGACGAACAGGTCCGAGAATAGAAGCCTTAAGAGAACCCTTAGGACCAACTACAACAAGCTTCTCTGCGCAAGCAAACTGACCGGGTTGGCTAAGATCCTTCTTCTTTGTAAGCTCATATCCCTTTCCAAAGAGTGTTTCAAGATCTTCACGAGAAACGTGAATGTGTCTTGCGGATGTTTCAACTAAAACTTTCATGATAATATAACTCCTTATATTCTTTAGCGGTTAACCGCATTATTCCACCAAACATTATAACATAAAAAAACAAAAAAATCAATCCATAAACAAAATAAAATACATAATTTACATCTTATTTTTTTCATATTCGGTATATTTAACTTTTTATAAAGCAAAATATTAAAAAAGGCGGTGATATTGTATGAGTAGCGAAAAAAACTACGATGAAAACAAGAAAAATATAGAAAACTTCGGCATGTGCGAGGTCAAAAGTGATAAGAACACCTTTTGTTGCCTTTCTATTATTGGTCAAATCGAAGGACACTACGTAATAGATCAAAATCAAAAAAGCACAAAATACGATCACGTCCTCCCTCTTTTGCTTGAAGTTGAGGAAAATGACAAGATTGACGGCGTTGTTATTCTTATTAATACACTCGGTGGCGACGTTGAAGCCGGACTCGCTATAGCGGAAATGATTGCAAGCATGTCAAAGCCAACCGCTTCAATAGTGCTCGGTGGAGGGCATTCAATAGGAGTTCCTCTCGCTGTAAGCGCTAACCGTTCGTTTATCGTTCCCAGTGCAACGATGACAATTCACCCTGTAAGAACAAGCGGCTTGGTTCTTGGTGTTCCGCAAGCATTTAATTATCTTGAGAAAATGCAAAACAGAATAATAAAATTTATAATTTCTCATTCAAATATTAAAGAGTCTGAGTTTAGACATCTCATAACACGAACCGACGTGCTAGTAAATGATATCGGTTCAATTCTTGACGGTTACGAGGCAACAAGCTGCGGACTTATAGACCAAATAGGCGGAATAAAGGATGCTCTAAATTATTTAAAAGAAGTTTGCAAAAAATAAAAATAACATATTGTAACTTGCAAAGAAATATGTTAGAATATATTCGAGAAATATAATTTTAGGAGTGATTAAAGTGTTTTTTAATTTATTTAGAAGAAAAAAGAAAGATCCAATTGAACCAATTGTAACTCCCAAGGTGTCACCGTCAGAAAACAATGTCATTGCAGACAAAAAGGATGAAAGTACTCAATTTGCAAGTGAGCAATCAACTGCTCAACAAAAGCCTAAAGTTGTTAAAACCGTTGTTTCAGAGCCCAAGCCTAAAGCAGAAGATTATAAACCTGCTGAAATTGAATGCGACAAAAATATAGAAGACACAGCTTCGCTCACAAAAAATAGCAATTCTAACGACGAAATTACTAAAAAAGAAGAAACGAAAGAGAAATCAAGGAAAAATTCTTACGGTTATTTTGAAATCAAGAAAACAAAGGATGAACGCTTCGTTTTCAATTTATACGCATCAAATCACGTTATCATTGCAACTTCTCAAACGTATTCATCATCGCAAAGCGCTATCAATGGAGCTAACAGCGTTATTGCGAATGCAGAAAAAGCTGCAATAGAAGACCAAACGCTAAAAAATGTTGAGACAAAGAGCTTTCCCAAGTGGGAAATATATTTTGATAAATCAAATCAATACCGCTTTCGCCTGTCTGCTCCAAATGGCAGCTGCATCTGTCATTCACAAGGCTATACATCAAAGGCAAATTGCAAAAACGGTATCGACAGCATAATCAAAACTGTAAAAAACGCAACTATAGATAAATCATACTTAGTTAAATAATATTACATAATCTCAAAGCGAGGCATTTCTGCCTCGCTTTTTTGTCGAATAACTGCTTTTAGTGATAAATATAATTGTTTTTTGTTTATCATTACAAGTAGATTAAATATATTACACGTTTTATACTCAAAAAAACAAAAAAGCCCTGCGACATGCAGGACTCCCATATAAATAAAGGCGCTTGTACTTCACACCTTATTAGCTAAGTAAATACTCATTAAAAACCGAAGAAGAAGAAACGAACGAAGTTCAAAGTGTGTTGCTGAACTCTTTTAGTAAAAGCAGTTCAAGCCCTCGGTCAATTAGTATCGGTCAACTGAATACATTACTGCACTTACATCTCCGACCTATCAAGCTCGTAGTCTACGAGCGACT
>JAZRDI010000080.1:0-60522 GCA_045660185.1 Eubacteriales bacterium
TACTTAATGAAGCACGCTACGAGGTTTTCGTGGTCTGTACCTGCGGACTTATTAAGGAAGTCGGAGATATGATAGCTTCCGCCGTCACCGTAAGTGATGGTTTCCGAGAGAACGTATGCGTAAACGTCAAGCTCAACGTAAGCACCGTTGTCATCTGTACCGCTTACCGTGTTAAGCTTAACACCGCCTGCATAGAAGGAAACAGTAGTATCGGTAACGTAAAATCTAATCGAAGGTTTAGCTTCAAGATTAAGAGTAACTGCGGTTACGGGAGCAGTGGTATTGGTTGCACCGCTTGACACGGGTACGCTCGCATAATCTGCACCGATGATAGAATCGATAAGAGACACAACTCTTTTGGTTTCCTCTTTCGTATTGAATGTATCGAAGTAAACGTATGCCGCCTTAACGTATGCAAGAACATCCTTTGCGAGAGTCTTTTCTACGTCATTTCCGGCTACGAGAACCTTGGTCACGTACTTGGGAATAGAGAAGGTGAAGGTTGCCGTTGCTGTGGTTTCACCGTTCTTAACGGTTGCTATAAGCTTAATCTCGTTTGCAGCCTCTGCAGAGCCGAGAGCTACGGAGAACATGTAATAATCCTCACCGTTAACGGTTACCTTCTTATTTGCAATCGCTTCAAGATTTTCGTAAGTTTTGCCATCAAATGTAAACTTTTCTGTGCAATTTACGGGTATGTATACATTCATAACAAGCTCGCTCGCGAGAGTAATGCTCATCTTGGGAGCGTAATTAATACCTGCAACTGCTTCGGGTCTAAGTCTGTAAATATCCTCATCTGCAGTTTCGGAAACCTTAACAAATTCAAGTCCGTTATACTTTTCAGTGGGAGCGTTGTTGCCCTTAAGAACCGAGACTGCAGTATAATTTCCATTTGCCGTCTTGCCAAACTTAAAGCTATCAAGAGCGTCAGCGGTGTAAAGCCCTGCAAGGTCCGTGCCATCCTTAAGTGCTATAGTACCGCCGTTAACAGTAACGTCGTATTTGACCACGCTACCATTGTTAGTGGTGTTTGTGAACGAGAACATAAGAGCGTCACCGATGGAATTTCTCAAATCAAACGTACAATCGTCAAACGAAGCGTTAACGTTCATATTGTAAGCAATGGAATCCGACCAGCCGTTTTCCCAGTTAGAGAATATAACATTAGGAACGTAAACCGAGTTGATAGATTTGAACGTAACGTTGCTGTAGTTGAAGTAAATATTGCTATCCGCGCCTATAGAAGCACCGTAGTTAATGCAAGCAATTCCTCTGCCGTGAACCTTGGTGATGCTTCCGTTTTTAACGTTATAGGTAGCGTTTATAGATGTTGCGTTGTTTCTGTAAATATCAAAGAGATAGTTTCCGCTCTGGTCAATCTTAAGCTCGTATCCGCCGAGGTCGATAGTAAGATCACCTACGAAGTTGTTGAACGAAACCTTTGCCGACATTCTTGCATTATCGCGAAGAAGCACGGTGTAAGTTCCGCCAAGATCGTCTGCTATTATTGCCGAGAACGCCTTATCAACACTTGAATATCCGCCAACAAATGCATATCCGGTTGCAGATTCTGCATTGCTCTTGAAGAGAACAACAGCGTTAAGATCAAGCTCGGTGTTAATATAAGGAAGCTCACCGTAAGGAGTCATTACCTTTTCGGCGGTGGGAACGTCAAGCGTGAAACTGAACTGATTTTCCTTACCGAACACGATGTCCTTCGCATCGGGATCGTTTTCCTGTGCGCGAAGCGACTGAGTCGCGGAAACGTACTCAACTCTTACGTCACGGCCGCCGTTTGAGAAGTAGAACATAGCCACCATACCGGTGTCATAGCTCCAGGTCTTATCAAGAGCCTGGGGATCAATGAGGAACTGTTGAACGGTGTTTCCGTTAACACCAACGTCCTCGCGCTGCTTGATATTGTAGGGGTCGATGTGTCCGCAAGCGGAGATTATAATATTCGAGTGCTGCGAAACGAACTTCTGCCAGATTTCCTCACCGCTATTGAGCGCAGCGTTGCGTCCGGGAGAATGAAGCTCACCCTCACTGAGGAATCCACCGTCATATCCGATGTATCCGTGAGTAAGAACGATTACCTGTCTATCGGGGTTTGCGGCAACCGCGCTGTTTGCCCATTCAAGAACAGCATCGGGAGCGCCGAACTCAAGAACCATTACCATGTACTTGTATTCGCCAACCTCAAAAGTCTTGTAATAGTTGGAAACGTTGTCCGCGGTATAGTAATTAATTCCGTTTGTAAGATATGTGTCGCTTGCGAATATGGAATTGTAGTTTACGTATGCCGTCTGACCGTCATGGTTACCGGGAATTACCGCGTAATTTATGCCCGCTTCACCGAGAGTTTTATAAAGATAAGATGCGTATCTATATTCACTGAGAAGGTCCTTATCGCTTACGTCACCGAGTCCGAATACGTACTGAAGCTTCTTCTCGTCCTTGTTCTCAATGAGCCAATCGTAAATAGGCTTCGTATATTTAGTAGTTCCCTCGTTAATATCCCTGTAAACGAGGAACTGAGTATCACCGATAAATGCGAAGGAGTAATCGAAATCGCCGCTATCGAGATTGCTGTCATTCTCATAGAACTTGTACGCAAAATCATAGCCGTTGCCGGTTTCATCCTTAACGTAGGTCTTGGTGTTTTCGGGGTTATCAAGGTTGTAGTAAGCGAAGAGCGACTTGCTCGTCATATCCACGCCGTTCTCGTAAAGGTATGCAACCTCTGCCGAAGAAAGAGGCTCGGAATAAAGAGCGAGGTTCTTAATTTTACCCTGGAAGCATCTTGATGCGTTTCTTCCAAGAGTGAACGGAATAGCTCTCTGAATCCATTCCATATCAAACTCGAACACGTGATTTATGTCCGCGCTGTCCGATGAAAGAGTGTAGTTCTCAACCTTAACACCGTCAACGTAAAGAGCGTACTTATCAGTACCGGTCTTGGTTTTATCGTAAACGACCGTAAGATCGGTCCATTTTTCACCTCTGACGTCAACGTCGAATATGATAGAGTGCTTATATCCGTCACCGGACTGGTTTATCAAGTTTTCGGGAAGCTCGTGAATTACAAGCGCGGGATTACCGTTAGTGTATATCTCGAAGTTTATGTAATCTCTTGCGTAGAAGTTACCGAAGATGGTAGCTGCCTGCTTAAGAGTCGAGGGAACGTAAACCTCTGCATTGATGGTAAGAGGAGCTTCTTCGTAATTCTTAACTACCGCGAGTCTTTCCTCGTCATAGTTAAACCATCTTCCGCCCTCAATAGCGTTGTAATCGTATTTTGCCGCGTGGTGATTGTTACCCGAAAGATCCTGAAGGAAATCTGTTCCCGCGGGATTCTTAAGGTCATAGTAAGCTATAAGAGAACTGTTATGCTTGTTAACTCCGTTCTTGTAGGAATCCATTACCTCGGATGCCGAAAGGGGCTCGGAGTACACTGCAACGTCAAGAATACTTCCCTTGAAGTAACGGTACACCGCCTTTGCATTGTTATCAGTACCAACAGAGAACTTTCTCGTAGTTGTTTGAGATAATTCCATATCAAGCGTTACGTAAGTAGGCTTGTCTGTAACGCGGTCAACCTCAACACCGTTTGCATAGAGAACGTATACGGCATTTCCGTTTATATCCTGCTCGTTAACTGCAACGAGGTGTGTCCAAGTTTTAGTGGGAACTGTGTAATTCTTGAACTGTACGGAATATGTTGTTTTATTCTGCATAATTACGAGCGCAGGTACACCGCCGGTATAAATTTCAAGGTCGATATTGTTACCCGCTACTCCGTTATAGTTACTGAATACAGCGCATCCGCGAGCCTCGGTAGTATAAACGGTAGCCTCAATGGTTCTCGGCATATCGGTGAGAAGATTATATACGTAGTAGGGATTGCTTGCATCAGCTTCGCTGAAGGTCTTTCCAACGGTGGACTTCTTCTGCGCGTGGTAGCCGTTGCCCGAAATATCCTCTTCAAACTGAGGGTTTCTTATATGAGAGCCGTCAGACATATCGTATCCCGCAATAAGTCCCGAGAACGTGCTTTCTCTCTTGTAAGCATCAAGAATCTCTGCCTCCGTAAGAGCGCGGTTATAGAGGTTAAGATTTCTTATGTTGCCGGGGAAATTAACGTCTTTTCCGTTAGAGCCTACTGCGAGCGGATATTTTGACTGAATAAGCGTCATATCAAGGCAAGCGTAAGCGGTTACGGTCTTATACCCCTTAACGCCGTTTATGTAGCAGTCAAAGTTATATTCTTTAGCTCCCGTTTCGGCATTCTCGTTACCCGTGGGGGTAAGAGTTATAACAACGTGCGCAAAATCGCCGGAGGGCATAGGATTTTTGCCATCAATAAGATTGTTTGCAAAGATTACCGATGCAAACGTTCCCGTACTGTCCTTGGGGAAGCAGAGCGCGGGGGCGTTATTATATATTTCGAAATTAAGGGTCGGATTCGCGCTATCCTTGTAGTTACCGAAGATAGTTCCGCTTGCCGTTCTCTTTATGGTAGCCTCTAAAGTAAGAGGAGCTTCTGTAAGTTTGTTAACAAGCTCAAGTCTTTCGCCGGAGAAGGTTCTGCCCTCGCTATTAACGATATAATCATAGTTGTTCTTGCGAAGATGGTATCTGTTACCCGAGAGGTCCTCTTCGAAGTCCTCGTCTTCAACAACCGACATATCATAGTAAGCTATGAGGTTCGTTCCCTTGCTCGTAATTCCCTTTTCATAGGAAGCCTTTATTTGAGCCGCGGTAAGAGCGTTGCCGTAAAGAGCAAGGCTTCTGATACTGCCGGGAAATTCAACGGGATCGCTTGCAACCGCATTGGCACCAAGTCCGAACTGATTGTTTTTCTGCGCTTCCGCAAGGTTCTGTGCAGTAAAGATAACGTTCTTTCTTTTAACGGTTTCATAAGCCTTTTCACCGTTGATATAGCAGTCCAAATTATAAGTGTACGTGCTTGCATCAACGAGAGTTGCGGTGATGGCAACGCGAACCCATTCGCCAACGTGATCTTTAAGCGTATTGGTGTTTCCGTTAGCGTCAACTATCGCGGTGGAATCCTTCTCAAAAACTACGGAATTCTGACTCGAGGGCGTATAGTTGTTAACGTAACACAGCGCGGGGGAAGGATTGGGGTAACTGGCGTTTCTGAAAATTTCAAAATTGAATACGGTGTTCTTACCGTTTCCCGCATACTCTCCGAAAAGAGTACCTTTACAGAGGGCATCAGTCGTACCCTCAATTTTGATTTCCGCCTCCCAAGTCAGAACGATGTCCTCAAGAGGTCTTGTAAGCTGAAGTCTTTCGTCGAGATTCGTTACTCCGGTAAACGTTCTTCCCTCGCCGGAGGCTGCAGCGGATTCCGTGTCTATAGCAGACGAAGCAATTGCAACAGATGCAACCACGAGAGAAAGCAACAATACCAAAACGAGTATCTTGCTAAAACCATTAATGCGATTCTTCATATTTTTTCTCCTTTTAAATTTTTATTTGGATAATATAATTTTAGCACAAAGTTATTGACAAAGTGTGCCAAATACAGTATAATTTATGCCATATAGTGTCATTTATAGATTTTTATATGTTTTTAAGAAGGATGGGGCAATAAAACATGTTCATTTCGGTACAAAATTTCGGATTCAACAATGCCGTAAAATGCTTTATAGCAAACGGTGCTTACGACTTCCCGCCGAGAATACATCAGTTCGCGGAAATACAGTTTATTTTGGAGGGTGAGGTCGAATTGACGGTCGATTCAAAAAACGAGCATTTAAAGGCGGGTGACGTTATGGTAATAAGCCCCTTTCGCTCTCACAGCTTCAAAACAACTCCGCAAACAAAAAGATGGATTTTGATTCCGTCAAGCAACTTTATTACGGATTTTGTTTCGAGCGATAAAGCTTCAATATGCGGTGAACGTTGCGGCTTTAACGCCTCGTCAGGACTCGCTCTTTTTTTGAGGGAAAATTTGTTTGATATGGGTGACCGCGTTGTAGATATTGAAGCAGATGTTCGTCTCTCTCTCAAAATCAAAGCGCTTGCATACGCAATTCTCAACGAATACATCGAGAAAATCCCAACGCAAAAAAACAATATAAAAAACAACGCTTTAGCCTCAATTATAATGTATATCAGTGAAAATTTCCGTGAAAACTTAACACGCTCATCGGTAGGCACGGCTCTTGGATATAGCCCAAGCTATATTTCGCACGTTATCGAAGAGCTTCCCGGAACAACCTTCTCTTCACTCTTGAATTCACTGCGAGTCGAATACGCGAAGGAGCTTCTCTTGAAAAATCATCTAAACATTCTTGACGTAGCTCTCGAATGCGGCTTTGGCAGCGACCGCAATTTCTACCGCACGTTTAAGGCGTTTACAGGCTACTCACCAAAACAGTATATAGCTTTAAAATTCAAATAAAATACGTATCCATTTTAAATTCAAGAAAGACGTACACCTCTTTTAATCACAAATAAAACAAAAAAACGAACGCAACACGTTTGAATGCATTAGCGACGTGTAAACTGCGTTCGTTTTTTAATTTTAATCTTTAAAATGCGTTATTTTTCATTGTTTTGACTATTTTAGTTTACTTTTTGCGCATTTTTATTATTACGAGCCGAAGGTATTAACTCTGTAATCGAAGTTATAAGGAATGCTTACAGGGTTAAGATTTGACCACTTTTTCTTGAATTCAACGTTTTTATTGTATCTTGTGACAGTCTCTTCGTAAAGAGCTATTGCTGCAAGCGAATTAAAATCGCGGAAGAAATGCTCAAGAGATGAATTCTTATACGCTTTATCCTCTTTTTCCATTTTATAGACGTAGCATCTGTACGCAAACTCCTCCTCGGAATCATCCTCTGCCATAATAGCGGCGGGCGAATTGGTGTAGACCTCTCCAACCTCGATATCAAACGCTTCGGAAACAACGTTTTTCAAGCCGAAAGCCTCGGTATATTGCGAGCCTTCTGCGAAGTAATAGCCGTTTGCAACCGCAGACACAACATTCTCGTTGCTGTACTTTTCCGCAACCTCATTTAAAAGATTGTTAAAATCGTTGAGGCTTATCTCACTGTTATTTTTGATTCCCTCAACTGCCAAATCGAGTCTTGCTATATAATCCCCTCTTTCCTTCTTCTCTTCATCGGTAAGAGGACGGGTTTCGTACTTTCCGTCATCACCCTTAACAATATTGCCCTCATCGTCAAGCTTATAAGTATCCTCGGTTCTTATGATAAGAACCTTTGCGCGAACGTAATTTCCGTTATAGAAGCGTTCGCAGTAATCTGCGTAATTAGTCTGCATTTTTGAGCCCGACTCACCGAAAACGGTTGAGAAAACAACGCGCATCTTGTAAAGCATTTCAGAGCCTTTTTCGAAGTCCTTGAAGTCAAAGCCCATACCCTCGGTAAGCTTATTGAAATTCTGCTTACTGCCCGAAGCCTTGCGGTTAAGAACCTCGGCAACTGCGAAATCAATATTGTATTTATCGTCTTTGGTGAGAGTTGCATACTCGTCAAAGAGCGCGTTTGCAGAAACCACGGTTTTGAGATATTCGGTTGCTTGATAATTGAAAAGATCTCCGTAAGTTCCCGAGCCGTACTTGCCCGACCAGAACTTTTCCGTGTCCTCCGCTTCGATTCCGCTTTCGAGAAGATTTACCATAAAATCGTATTTGTATATGCTTACGAGGAACGAAGCAACGCCCGCATCTATTCCGACTCTGTCAAGCTTCATAAGGTAAGACGCGTTTTTCACCGCGTTTACGATACCAAGCACAGCTCCAAAAATTATAGCTAAAGCAAGAACTATGCTAACGCTGATAATAACGATGCGTTTCGTTCTCTTTGCGCTTTCCTCTGCGGTTACGTTTTTAATTACAGACTTGATTTTAGTTTTCGTACCGTTTTTCTTATCAACCGACGTTTCTGTCAGCTTTTTTACATTTTTACTTTTATTCGACATACTTTTCCTCATTTCAACTTTCAGAATCGTTATTGTAGTAATCCGTCATCACGGAAAGAAGAGCTTCGAGAGCGTCCTCACCGAACCTCAGTCTATAGATTATAGGAGCAGCTCCCCCCGCCCCGACAAGCTTTCCTGCGTGCGATGCAAGCACCATAGACCATACTGAGAGATCGGGTTTATCCATATAGAAGAGAATAGATGCGCCCTTATGCTCGATACGCGGTATTCTTGCTCTCTCGGCAATCGCGCGGCAGAGCGCAACCGTGATAAGTCTTAACACGGGCTTTGGCACGTCACCGAATCTGTCTATAAGCTCATCGTATATTTCGTCTTTATCCCTCGGAGTCTTGATAAGAGAGATTTTCTTGTAGATGTCCATTCGTTGTGCGCTTGAGGTGATGTAATACTCGGGAATATGCGCGTCAACCTTAAAGTCTATAGTTGACTCAAATAGCTGCTCTGTAGGCTCGCCCTTTTCTTCAAGCACTGCCTCGGAAAGCAGCTTGACGTACAAATCGTAACCCACGCTATCTATATATCCGTGTTGTTCTTTGCCAAGCAAATTACCCGCACCTCTTATTTCGAGGTCTCGAAGCGCAACCTTAAAGCCCGCGCCGAACTCGGCGTATTCGCGTATTGCCGAAAGGCGCTTCGTTGCGATTTCGCTCAATACCTTTCCGGGACGGTAAGTGAAATACGCATACGCTTGACACTCGCTTCTTCCAACACGTCCCCTTATCTGATGAAGCTGGGAAAGGCCCATCTTATCGGCATTCTCGATAATTAGCGTATTCGCCATAGGCAAATCAACGCCGGTTTCTATTATCGTGGTACAAACAAGCACGTCTATCTCGCCCGAAACGAGAGTCTGCCAAATATCCTCGATTTCGTCGCGCTCCATTCTTCCGTGAGCATAGGCAACGCGCGCCTCGGGAATATCTCTCATAATCTTTCCGGCAACGTAAGATATAGTGTCAATATTGTTAAAGAGGTACAGTACCTGACCGCCTCTTGCTATCTCGCGCCTTATCGCGTCCTCAATTATGACCTCATCGTGTTCAAGCACGTAGGTTTGTATCGGGCGGCGGTTTTCGGGTGCTTCATCAAGCACGGACATATCGCTGATTCCATTGATAGCCATATTGAGAGTTCGCGGTATGGGAGTCGCACTTAATGTCAAAACGTCAATATTTGTTGACATTTCTTTGAGCTTTTCCTTTTGACCTACGCCAAATCGCTGTTCCTCGTCAACTATTAAAAGACCGAGGTCCTTGAACTTAATATCCTTTGCCAAGAGCTTGTGCGTACCGATTATGACGTCGATTTTTCCAAGCTTCAAATCGTTTTTGATTTTTTCCTGCTGCTTTGGAGTTTTGAATCTCGTGAGCATTTCAACGTTAACGGGATAGCCTCTCATTCTCGATTGCGCGGTACTGAAATGCTGGAGGGCGAGAATCGTTGTCGGAACAAGTATAGCCACCTGCTTTCCGCCCATTATCGCCTTAAAAGCTGCGCGAAGAGCAACCTCGGTTTTACCGAAGCCAACGTCACCGCAAAGGAGTCTGTTCATCGGAATCGGCTTCATCATATCACTCTTTATCTCTTCGATAGCTTGAAGCTGCGCATCTGTTTCCTCGTGCTCAAAGCTCGTTGCAAATTCCTCTTCAAGCTCGGAATCCTTCGGGAAAGCAAATCCCGGCAGTCTTTCTCTTTCCGCGTAGAGCTTAATAAGCTTCGCAGCCATATCTTTAGCGGAAGCTTTGGCGCGGCTCTTCGTCTTATGCCAATCCGTGCCGCCCATTTTGGAAAGCTTAACGCTTCCGTCGTTTTCCTTTGCGCCTATATATTTGCCAATCATCTCAAGCCTATCGCAAGGAACGAAGAGCTTATCCGTACCGGCATATTTTATCGTTATATAATCTCTTGTTACACCGTCAATTCGAACACTTTGTATTCCCTCGAAAAGACCGATACCGTAATTTGCGTGAACAACGTAATCTCCAACCTCAAGCTCGGCATAGCTCATAATCTTCTGCCCCGCTCCGCCCGATTTGCGAAGTATGCGCTGACGGCGTCTGTGAGCCATTACCGCCTTACCCTCGTCCTCGCTCATGCTGATGAGCGCGATTTTGGGACTTAATAAATCAAAACCTTGGAAATCACCGAGCGTCAGAGTTATTCCCTGCATCGAATCGAGATCAAATTCGCCCTTTTCATTTCGCACGGGTAGGTATCCCGCTTCGACTAAAAGACTCATAACCGAATCCAAGCCCGATTTGTTTTCGCTCTCGATTACTATGCGGTATCCGCTTTTCATAAGCGCAGAAACGTCTTCAAGAAGCATCGTGGGATTTTTTCCGTAACCAACCGTTCTTCTCGTTTTAAAGGAGAAGAGTCCCGAAAGCTTTGACATTGTACTAACGCCCGAGAAGGGATTTATATGAATTGTCACGCGAGAAGAGAGAAATCTCTTATAATCATCGTAAGAACCCGCGTATCGTGTGCATTTTTCGCTTACGAGCTTATTGTCAAGCAAAAGCTTCGCGCTATCGCGTAAGGAATCGAGGAATCTCGTTAAATTCTCTTCTCCCTCATTCGTTCCTACGTTCAAAACAACACCTGCGTTAACTGCCTCAAAATAAGAAAGAAGCGTTTCGCACTTATCGTAAATAATACCTAAAAACTTATCTCTTGAATCTAAAGACAGGTTTGCTTCAAGAGCAGAAAGCTCACGCTTTAGAGCAAGCGCGCTTTCCTCCGACTCGGCTTTTGAAATAAGCTTTTTAAGCTCTTTTTTCACTCTTTCATCGGCGGCTTCGTCGAGCATTACCTCGATAGCGGGCAAAACTCTGACGCTTTTCTTGGTTTCCACCGCGCGTTGAGTTAACAAATCAAAGGCCACTATTCTGTCAATCTCATCACCGAAAAACTCAACACGGATAGGGTTATCCTCCGAATTTACGAAGAAATCCACAATTCCGCCCCGCCTTGCGTACTGACCCGCCGACTCTACCGACTCAACTCTTTTAAACCCCATAGTAGAGAGTCTTTCGCATAAGCCGTCGGGCGAAAGAGTCGCGCCAAGCTCAAGCGTAGTTGCCAAAGAAACGAGCCTCTCGTAAGGAACGGTTGCGCCAAGTGCCGCATCGGGAGTTGTTACAACCGCCTCAAGCTCGCATTCCGCAATCGAGAGAAGCACCGAAAGCCTCTCACGTTCAGCATCGTGAGAGGCGGAAATATTGTGAAAAACGAAATCGCGCCTTTTGTACGCGGCAGCCTTAATCCCCGCAGACAAAAAACAGTCAAGAATCGAGTCGCGCTCCGCATCGTTACCGACAAGCACAAGCACAGGCGCTCTCGACTCTGAAAACAGCCGTCTTGCAGCCTCCGCCAGAAAAGCGTAATGCGCGCCTCCCGAAAGCCCCGTAACCGCTATCGGAAGCTTTTCTTCCTTCCGAAGCTCGTCTTTCGCAAGCGCCATAAGCGACGAAAACTCTTTATCAGCCGTTATAAGAGATGTTATCTTCTTCATTACACACTATCTCTCTTTTTTGATTTTTGCAAATGTTTGTTTACAAAAATCGAGTTATCTTGAAAATTTATTCATAGCCTCTTCGGTTTTTCCTTCAAGCATAAGCTCAACAGCGGATATTATATCTGCGTTCTCCGCCTTAAGCTTATCGAGGTCTTCCTTTGAGAATTTACCAAGAACGAAATCGACCAAATCGTAGTCGGGCGAGGGCTTTTTGCCAACGCCTATTTTAACTCTCGGGAATGCATCGGAGGCAAGATGAGCTATGATGCTCTTAAGTCCGTTATGACCGCCCGCAGAGCCCTTTCTTCTTATTCTCATAACGCCAACGTCAAAGCTTATCTCATCGTGAAGCACTATAACGTTTTCGGGCGGTATTTTATAGAATGACGCCGCCTCGCCTATCGCTACTCCGGAGTTGTTCATATAAGTGGTGGGCTTCATAAGCAAAGCTCTCTTTCCGCCTATATTAACCTCGGCAACGAGCGAGTGAAACTTAACACGGTCAATCCTTGCTCCGTATTTTTCCGCGAGCGCGTCTATGGCTATGAAACCTGCATTGTGGCGCGTGTTTTCATATTCCTTGCCAACGTTTCCGAGTCCCGCAACGATATGCGTTATGGGAGCTTTTTCGGCAGAGGATTCTATTTTCTTAAACAAATCAAAAATGTTCGCCATTATTCTTCGATCTTCTCTTTCTTCACAAGAATAAGCTCCTTCGCGTAAGGAAGCGCTTCTATAGCCTCGCAAAGAGCGTGCCACTCCGCGAGCTTGTGATGACGTCTTGCATAGTAAATGTTTATAAGCACCTCGTAGTTCATGCTAACAGTTCTCATCTGATTGAATGACGAGGGAAGGAGCTGTATCATATTATGCCAGGGCGCTTTCTCCTTCGTCTCATTGAACTTGTTTCGCTCCGACTCAAGAAAGGCTATAACCGAATCGAGAACTGCAAGCGCCTCATCTGTCATTCTGTCGCAGGAGAAATCATCTCTTGAAAATTCCTTCGCCTGAATTTTATGCATCGTTGAGCAGGAGTTTGCAACCGTTCCAACCTTATATGTATCGAATTCCTTCCACCAATAAAGCGGAGCCGTTATATCCATAGATACCATTATCTGGCGCAAAAACTTTCTATGGTCGCTTCCCGCAACGGCAAGTCTTGAAGCAAGAGAAAGGTCGTTTTCACCGAGAACGAAATTTCCGTTCTCATCATAATAGCTATCCATTCTTGCCCAGCTGTTCATAGGATTTCTCGCGCCGCGGATGGCGTTTTCCATATTTATTACGCTTATTCTTTCAATCTTTATCATAGCTATCTCCGAATTTTATATTTTCAACTATATATTTTAACATATATTTTAGGCATTGTCAATCGTGCGCGATATATTTTCGCTAAAACGCGGTATAAGCGAATTTGTATAAACGGATTTTACTTTGGTGACTTCCCCCGAAAATCATACCAAAAATCAAGCACGTGAAAGCACTCACAAAATTAATTACTTTTACGGCAAAAAACGCAAAAACACGCAAAAATATACACACCGCGTGCATTTTGTCACCCACTTCTTTTATTTCCATAGGCTTGCGCGCGGCATTTTATCAGTTTTTGGCAGTTACGTCATTACTTTTGACAGTTGAAAAAGTTAATTAAATGATATACTGAATATGTTAAACGCAGCATTATATCCAAATGCGGCAGTTCGCATCGCCAAGAGCTCTTTCGGCAGAGATGCTTCACTGATTGAAGTATTCAACCTTAGGTCTTGTTATCGCCTTACAAAAATAATTCGCTCTGTAATCGCTGGCGGTCTTACCGGTAATGCTCTTGAATTGGCGGTGAAAGGTTCTTTCGCTGTTAAATCCGCATTCGTAGCAGATCTCAATGCAGCTTTTGTTGGTTTCTACGAGAAGCTTTCTCGCTCTATCCACGCGCAAGCAAGCCAAAAGTGAACAAAAATTGAGATTGAAAAGTCTTTGAATGCAATGAGAAAGATAGTTCGGACTGTATCCTATTGCCGCTGCAACCGTGCTTATCGAGATAGGCTCCTGGAAATGCTTATTAACATACGTGGCAACCTTTGCGGCTACGGTTGTATCCGCAAAACCGTCAATCAGCTTGTTTTGAGAAAGAAAATCGCCGACACTCAAGTATAAAAACGCCTTAACGCTATATACGGACAAGTCGCCGCCCGTCAGAATTTTATCCTTCAAATGCATTTTGGTTGCCTCTGACGGAATGAATACCGCGCGCTCTCCGATCTTGCCGTCGTTTTGGTTAAAAAATAACGGCAAAAGAGACGAAGAAAACAAATACATCGCCGCCTTTACCTTAGCGGGCGAATAAAATTTGTGAGTTTGAAAAGGAAAGATAAAAACTGCCTCTCCGGGATGCACGCTCTGTGCCTTTCCATCAACGGTAACGATCAACTCTCCTTCAAGCAAATATATCAGCTCCGCGAACTGATGAACGTGCGCGGGATAGGTATAAACCTTTTCGTGTATTTGGTGCTTGAAAACTATGTCGTCACCGAAATTATCACCCTGTACTCGCATTTTTCATCCCCCTTTTCGAGTTTTTTAAATTATACACCAAATGTCAACATTTGTCAATACGGCATAAATTCGAAAAGCCAAAAACGTGTACCAAAAATAAATTTATATAAAGGAGAAAAAAATGAAAAAAACAAAAATCCTTACACTGCTTGTAATCATGATGGCGCTTATCATAAGCGTTATCTGTGTCAGCTCGTCTGCCTCAACAATTACAAGCAACAGCTTCATAGCTGCTCCCGAAAAGACCTTGGTTCAGGGCGTTGACTATGAGTACTCGTTCGCCGTACTCGGCGATACACAGTGCATAAGCGTTGCCGATACCAAAAACGGCACGTCTTATACCAAGCAAATGTTCAACTGGATCAAAAACAACAAGGACAGCAAAAACATTCAGTACGTTCTCGGTCTTGGCGACATAACCGATACGTACAAAACAAGCGGTCCTAACTACGCTGCAGAATGGCAGTTGGCAAAGGATTGCTACGCTATTCTCGACGAGGCGGGTATCTCCTACTCACTCGTTAGAGGTAACCACGATATTTCATCGGGTATGAACGGCACGTTCGGTGCAGGAACGGAATACTACAATTCCATAATTGCCCTCTCGCAAACAGTTGATGCCAACGGAAATGCTATGGGCGGCTTCCTCGATGACTACACCGACGCATCCAACACCTCCTACAAAATTGAAAACTCCTACAGAAAGATAACAACCGGTGATGACAAGTGGATAATAGTTACGCTTGATTGGGCTCCCTCCGAGGCAGCTCTCACTTGGCTGGCAAACATTCTTGATACGAACCCGGATTACAGAGCGATAATCACTCTTCACCAGTTTGTTCAGAAGGATGGAGCAATCATAGACGATCCCGAGGGAACGCTTCCTCATGAGAATATAGGCGATGCAAACTGGGGAGAGGTTGCTACCGGCGGAACTGTGCATCCTAGAGTTCTTTGGGACGAGGTTCTCAGCAAATATGCTAACGTTGAAATGATTCTTTCCGGTCACGTTCCGGTAGATGACATTGTAAGAACGCAGTACAGAGGCGATAATGGAAACACCGTAACCTGTATGCTTATAGACCCTCAGGAAATGGATGAGATGCTTTCCGCGCCCGTTGGAATGGTTGCTATGTTCTACTTCTCCAAAGACGGAAACGTTGTCAACGTTGAATACATATCCGCTATAAGAGATTCCGACGGTGATGACTCTACCCATGCGTACAGAGGCGAAAAGAATCAGTTCTCAATGCAGCTTGAATATGCTGACGGCTGGGTAAAGACCGAATATGGCTACGTTCCCAAGGTCGATTACGATAACTCCACGTTCCTCGCATTTCTCGATGATGATGGAAACGAAAGCACCGCAAGCGTTTATCTCGGCGCTTATGAAAGATGGGTAGATGACGCCGGCACAGACGGACTCATTCCGATGATAAGAACGCAGTTCACGCTTGGCGGCGCTTCCATAAGACAAAAAAAGGTGCTTTCGGTTCTTACGCTGAAGGATTACGATGCTAAAAACGACGGCAAGTATCAGCTTCTCGGTGAGGTTTGCGGAAAGCTTAAGGTTGACCTTAACGGCAAGACCTTTACTAACGGATCGTTACCTATGTTTGCAACGTATACGAGAACCTCATACACTACCAACACCTTCGAGCTTATCAACGGAAACGTTGTCATCGGAGGTTCGGGCGGTCTCTTTGCTCTTCAAACTACGAACAAAAACGGCAATAACGGTGCTGTAAACGTTAATCTTAAAAACTTGAACGTAACATACGGCGCCGGCGCAACGGCTGCAACACCCATCGTAACGACGTATCCCGGAAACAAAGACTACAACTCCACCTCAAAGGTTACCGTTACCAACTGTAATATAGACGCTTACAATAACGCTCCCGCAAGCGTAACGCTCTTCAACCTTGCAGACACGTACGCAAACCACGATGCTGCAGTTACGTTTAACGGAGGAAGCATTACTATGGCTTCGGAGAGCGCAGTATCTATTTGCAAGCTCGCATCTGACGACTCGTTTGCATTTGCAAAGTCCGATCTTGGATATACGAAGCTCATATTGCCCGCAAGCGCTGCCGCTCCTTCACAGATGTATAAAAACGCAGATGGAGTAAATTTGGCGTTTAGTGAAAAATCACGTGACGATAGCTTCGTTACTTATTCTCTTGAGGAATACGACGTTCCCGCAGGAAGCCTCGGTGTAATCAACGTCTGGTTGATAGGCGGCCAGTCTAACGCATCGGGATATGCAATAGACACCCCCACAGACGCACTCACCGATCCAAGATTCGCCGAAGGCTTCGAGGACGTTCTTTACTACGGCTCTGCGGACGATAACGTTATATCCTCCTTCGTTCCCACTAAAATAGGTCACGGAAAATCTCAGACCGCTATCGGAGCGGAAATCGGAATAGCATCCATGCTTGGCGGAAACGGCTCGATGAACGCTATCATCAAGCTTGGAAGAGGTGCATCCTACCTTTATCCCGATACGAGCAACACCGTTTCGCAAAACTACGGAACCTGGACTTCCCCCTCTTACATACAGAATAACGGCGTTAACACCGATGGCACTAAAATCGGAAATCTCTACGTAGAATTCCTCCAAATGGTAACGAACGGTCTTGAGCTTCTTGAAGCGCAGGGTTACACACCCGTTATACGCGGTATGTGGTGGATGCAAGGCGAGGCGGAAACTAACAGAGAAGCTCTTGCTCTTGAATATGAAAATCTTTTAACCGCGTTTATCGGCGACATACGAAAGGATCTTTCCGATATCAGCGGAGAAAACCTTTCCAATATGCCATTCATATTCGGACTTATAGATTCAAACAAAAACAAGGATGAAAGCGGCAACTACCTCTATGACATTCCTCCTTATATGGACAAGGTTGTAGAGGCTCAAAAAAGCGTAGCCTCCAAGGTTATTAACGCTTCTTACGTTGACGCAAGTAATCTTGAAAGAAGAGATCGCTGGCACTTCGTTGCGGATGCTCAGCAATATCTCGGCGAGCAATTCGTTAGCAAGGTAATATCCTTCGAGGGTAAATACAGCGTAACGGTCAGCGGAGGCTCGATTTCCGTTGGCGGCGGCGGAGCTTATGAGGCAGGTACATCGGTTACCGTTACCATAACTGCCGAAAACGGCTTCGTTATTCAAAACGTTACTATTACCGTAGGCTCGGGCGAACCCACCGAAATAACGCTCGATGAAAACGGCTCTTATACCTTCACGATGCCCGAAGATAACGTAGCGTTCACCGTTACCACCTTCGACCCCAATATGATAGATACAGTTTACGGTTCTATCCCCTCTCAATACGCAGACACCGAAAAGTGGCCCTTCGCAGTATTCAAGAACGGAAGCTTCTATAGCGCTTACGCTACTTGGAACGACGTTCTCCGCTCAGGAACGAGCATTCTCACCTCGGAAACCACCAAGGCAACGCTTCTTTTAAGACGCGACTATTCCACAAGCGAGGATGACGCAAGCCTTCAGGACCTTTACACATTCGAGGGTGAGCTTACCATCGACCTTGCAAACCACACCTTAACGAGAGGTCAGTACCACCTCTTCCAGGTAATGGCGAAGAAGACCACCGCAAAGAAATTAAGCACCACTATCAAGGTTATCAACGGTAGTATCGAAACGCAGGGCAGCACTCCGATTGTTATAAATTCACGTAATGATGCTCTTGCAGACCACTTCTACTTTGAATTTGATGGCGTAACCTTCAAATACGCAACAGGCTCTACAGCTGCAAATATGATAATGGTTACCTACACCAACGGAACCGTTGATACAGAGGTTACCGCACTCTTCAAGAATTGTATATTTGATCTCACTAATGCTCCTTCTTGCACCATATTCAACCTCAAAGAAGATAGCGGTTCGGAAAAGAGCGCTTACTTAACTATTGAAAATTCGGAATTTATAGCAAATAACCTTACCGGAATTTCGCTTTATTCCGCCTTAGAAAACGACAGTTTCATATTGGGAGAAGGCGTTACGTTCAAGCTTCCCTCAAATTACGATGCATCGAGCTTCGCTTATTCTGACACAACCGGTAAAACGTATACTCTTAAGCTCTACGAAGCCGTTGAAAGCGAAAGCATTTACACGCTTGAAGAGGGCGAAGCAAAGCCCGATTACGAAGAAACTCCCTACGGCAATATTCCCTCTCAGTACACAAACACTACAACTTATCCCTTCGTTGTGTTTGACCAGAACAAAGAGTTTATCGGCGCGTATGAAAAGTGGGACACGTTCCTTGCGTCAGGAAGTAAAATTCTCACGTCAAGTAACAAGAAGGCGTACTTACTCGTAAGACGCGATTACAACACGAGCGAAAACTCCTCTTCATCGCAGAACTGGTACACGTTCTCGGGAAGCATCGAAATTGATCTTGGCGGATACTCGCTTACGATAGACAAGAAGAGCCACCTCTTCCAGCTTATCAATAAGTGCACCACGGAGACGGAAACCAACATAACAATTTCTAACGGTAACCTTGTTACCTACTTGAGCTACACTCCGTTTGCCATTAACGGACACGCAAACTCCACTGCCAACTACACTGTTAATCTTACCTGTAACAACGTTAAGTTTATTTACCATAAATCTTCAACCTTAGCCAAGCTTGTGCTTGATACGTTCTCCACAGGAACTACAGAATCGAACTTGTATGCTACCTTCAACGATTGTACCTTTGATTTATCAAACGCAACCAAAGCAGTTACGATCTTTAATGCAAAAGAGTCGGGTGGAACCGAAAAAGCTTCGGTAATACAAATCAACGGTGGAAATATTATAGCAAATGTATTCACACAAGCCTCGTTCTATCAACTTGCAAGCGGTGACAGCGTAAGCTTCGGTAAGGGAGCAAACGGTAACTACATCAGCCTTACGATGCTTGGAACCGCAAAAGTACCCGCTCCGAGCTATTACTACAGTATAGACGGAAACGACGCTTACTTCCACGAGAACAAATCATCCGAAACCGAAACTGTTTATACCTTAAGCATCTGCTCGACAGCCGAAGGAAGTCACAATTGCTCTTGCGGAAAGGTTATGAGCACCTGCATCGATGAAGACAAGGATCACCTTTGCGACGTTTGCGGCACGAAGATTTCGGAATGCACAAACGATAACAGCGACCACACTTGTGATTTGTGCGGAGCTATTCTCTCCGAATGTACGGATGAAAACAACGATCACGCCTGTGATATATGCGAAGAAAAAACCGAATGCACGGACGAAAATAGCGATCACGCCTGTGATATATGCGGAGAAAAGACCGTATGTGCAGATGAAAACAGCGATCACACCTGTGACATATGCGGAGAAAAAACCGAATGTAGCGACGATAACCTCGATCACAAGTGTGATGTTTGCGGAACCCAATTAAGTGAATGTAACGATGAAAACAATGATCACTATTGTGATATTTGCGAAATCAAGATTACAGAGTGTACAGATGAAAACTGCGATCACAAGTGTGATATTTGCGAAATTACTGTCAGCGAATGCAGGGACGACAACAAAGACCACACCTGCGATATTTGTACCGCGAACTTCGGTGAATGCAATGATTCGGATTACGATCACCTTTGCGACTACGGTTGCGGTAAGAAGTTCGGCAATTGCGAAGATAAGAATCTCGACCATAAGTGTGACTACGGCTGCGATAAGGTACTCGGTGAATGCAATGATTCGGATTACGATCACCTTTGCGACCACGGTTGCGGTAAGAAGTTCGGCAATTGCGAGGATAAAAATCTCGACCATAAGTGTGACTACGGTTGTGATAAGATACAAGGTGAACACATAGATATAAATCTTGATCACGTTTGTGACTACGGTTGCAATGACGTTATAGGTGTTTGCGAGGATAAAAATCTCGATCATATGTGCGACTACGGTTGCCATAAAATTCACGGTACACACGTGGATGCAAACTATGATCACATTTGTGACTACGGTTGCAATGACGTTATAGGTGTTTGCGAGGATAAAAATCTCGACCATAAGTGCGACTACGGTTGCGATAGGATACAAGGTGAACACATAGATATAAATCTCGATCACGCTTGTGACTACGGATGTAACAAAAAAGATTTCGGTGATTGTGAGGATGCAGACAAGGATCACGTATGTGATTATGGTTGCGGTAAGACGCACGGTAAACACACAGATGCAAATAAGGATCACGTTTGTGACTACGGTTGCGGTAATAGTCTTGGAAATCATGCCGATTCTCCCACCGACAAAGATCACGTATGTGATTACGGATGCACCGCAATTCTTGAAGATTGTACCGATAATGACAATAATCACTGCTGTGATGTATGCAAGAAGCAAATCAACGATTGCATAGACGAAAACAACGACCACGTTTGTGACTTATGTAAGGAAAAGCTTACCGAATGCAATGACGAAAATAAGGATCATAAGTGCGACATCTGTACTAAAGTTCTCACCGATTGTACGGATGAAAACGGCGACTGTAAGTGTGACGTTTGTGGAAAAGAACAAATTAAATCCGACGTAAACAATGACACAAATGTTACTCCCGACAGCACGGAGAATAAAGAAGAATCCAAATCCTTTATTGAGAGAATAATAGAATTCTTCAAAAACCTCTTTGAAAAAATTGCAGTCTCGTTAGGCATCAAAAAGGAAGACTAAAACTTACGAAGTAAGAGCGTGTAGTTTAGACTCCTCATTAAAAATCGAGCAAAATTAAGCAATCTTGCTCGAAAATGGGCGCGAAAGAAATTTTGCGCCCATTTATTACTGATCCAAAGAATAAATAAAACAAAATAAAACAAAATGTTTGTATAACTATTGACAAAACACGCGAATAGTGATATAATTCACATAACAAAGGCTTTGACGGAAAGAGTAACGAAACGAAGGGCAAGCCAGAGAGGGGAGCGTATGCTGGAAGCTCCTTTGCAGACCGTTTCGCGAAGACCACTCCCGAGCCGCAAGCGAGGCGCATTTCGCGCGTAAGCTTTGCCGTTTTCTCGCGTTAAGAGATGGATTTTATCCGTGAGTTAAATTCAAGGTGGAACCGTGTATATTTTATGCACCCTTGGAGGCGAATGCCCCCGAGGTTTTTTTATTTGAAAAATAAATTTTAGGAGATAAAACAATGAAAGTAATTTACGCAAACGGTACGGTTGGCGAGTGCGCACCCGAAGAGGAGCTTCACATACTCCGTCACACCGCTGCGCACATCATGGCGCAGGCTATCAAAAGACTTTGGCCCGAGGCTGACTTTGCATACGGCCCCGCAAACGAGAAGGGCTTCTACTACGACGTAGACCTTGGCGACAAGACTCTTGCAGAAGAGGACCTCGCAAAAATCGAGGCTGAAATGAAGAAGATCTGCAAGGAAAACCTTCCCATTAAGCCCTCTATTCTTCCCCGCGCGGAAGCAATCGCTCTTATGGAATCAAGAGGCGAGAAGTATAAGGTTGAGCATATCGGCGACCTCGCTCCCGATGCTGAAATCAGCTTCTTCACCCAGGGCGAGTACGTAGATATGTGTACAGGACCCCACCTCTGCTATACGAAGGCTCTTAAGGCATTCAAGCTTACCGGTGTTTCCGGCGCTTACTGGAAGAACGATAAGAACAACAAGATGCTCACTCGCGTTAAGGGTACTGCGTTCAAGACTCAGCAGGAGCTTGACGATTACCTTAAGCTTCTTGAAGAGGCTGAAAAGCGCGACCACAGAAGAATCGGTAAGGAAATGGGACTCTTCATGTTCCGTGACGAAGCTCCCGGCTTCCCCTTCTTCCTTCCCAAAGGTATGCTTCTTAAGAACGCTCTTATCGACTACTGGAGAGAAATTCACTCCCGTGAAAACTACGTTGAGGTTTCAACTCCCCTTATCATGAACCGTCAGCTTTGGGAAACGAGCGGACACTGGGATCACTATAAGGACAATATGTATTCCACCGAGATTGACGAAGAAACGTTCTGCGTTAAGCCCATGAACTGTCCCGGCGGAGTTCTCGTTTACAAGAACCAGCCCCACAGCTACCGCGAGCTTCCTTTGAGAGTCGGCGAGCTTGGACTCGTTCACCGTCACGAGCTTAAGGGCGCACTTCACGGTCTTTTCCGCGTTCGTTGCTTCACCCAGGACGATGCTCACGTATTCATGAGAAGAGAGCAGATTACAGACGAAATCATCGCAGTTGTTGACCTCATCAACGTGGTTTATACAAAGTTCGGCTTCAAGTACACAATCGAGCTTTCCACAAGACCCGAAAACAGTATGGGTAGTGACGAGGACTGGAACGCAGCTACCGAAGGACTTAAGGCAGCTCTCGAGAAGCTCGGTCTTCCCTACATCATCAACGAGGGTGACGGCGCATTCTACGGCCCCAAGATTGACTTCCATCTTGAAGATACTCTCGGAAGAACCTGGCAGTGCGGTACTATCCAGCTCGACTTCCAGCTTCCCTTGAACTTCGGACTTGAGTACACCGACGAAAACAACGAAAAGCAAAGACCTATTATGATACACAGAGTTTGCTACGGTTCTATCGAAAGATTCATAGGCATTCTCACCGAGCATTTTGCAGGTAAGTTCCCGCTTTGGCTCGCTCCCACGCAGGCAAAGGTTCTTCTCGTTTCCGAGAAGGCTGCCGAGTTTGGAAACAAGGTTTACGATGCGCTTCGCGCTGCAAAGATTCGTACCGAGCTTGACGACAGAAACGAGAAGATCGGTTATATGATTCGTGAAGCGCAGGTTGTTGGCAGAGTTCCTTACATGGTTATCATCGGTCAGCAGGAAGCAGAGAACGGAACCGTATCAGTTCGTAACCGCGACACTGCAGAAACAACTACAATGACACTCGACGAATTCCTCGCAAAGATTACCAAGGAAAACGCAGAGAGAATATAATGGCAATCAAGTCGAAATTCTTAATTTTCGACGTACACAATGATTATAAACGCTTAAAATTGTAAGCTTATATTTGCAAATAACAACAAAAACCGAGCTTAAGCTTTCAAACACGGCTTAAGCTCGGTTTCTTAAATTTCGTGACGTTTTTTGATAAGCGTACTAACATTGACAATAAAGGAGTGATTAAATGAATCCCTTTTTATGGCTTCTTTCTGTTGCGGGTGGAATTGCCTTTTTAGCGCTTCTCACCGCATTTATATGCTTTCTTAAGGTCTTCTTCTCGCCTAAAAGAAAGCCGCTCGGAAAAGACGAATATGAGATTCCCAAGGGCGAAATATACGAGGTTTTCAGAGAAGACATTATCGCGTGGACAAAAGAAGTTCGCACTCTTCCGCACGAGGACGTATCAATAACCTCGTATGACGGTCTCACCCTTCGAGGAAAATATTACGAACACAAAAAAGGGGCTATAACCGAGCTTTTGTTCCATGGCTACCAAGGCAATGCCGAAAGAGATCTTTCGGGCGGAATCGAGCGTTGCTTCGCGCTTGGCAGAAACGCGCTTATCATCGACAACAGAGCAAGCGGATCGAGTGACGGAAGCGTTATCACGTTTGGCGTAAGAGAGAAAAAAGACGTTCTCTCGTGGATAGACTTCGCGGTTTCACGTTTTGGAAGTGACGTCAAGCTCGTTCTTACCGGCGTATCAATGGGAGCAGCTACAGTCTTGATGGCGGCAGGCGAGAAGCTCCCCGAAAACGTAGTTTGCGTTCTTGCAGACTGCCCATATTCTTCACAAAAGGAAATAATCAAAAAGGTTATCCGCGATATGAAGCTGCCCGATAAGCTTCTTTATCCCTTCGTTAAACTCGGTGCGCGAATTTTCGGCAGATTCAATCTCGAAGAGGACACTCCCATCGAGGCTATGAAAAGATGCTCGCTGCCTATAATTTTCATTCACGGTGACACCGATGCGTTCGTCCCCGACTCAATGAGCGACGAATTATATGCCGCCTGCTCGTCAAAATTCAAAAAGAACGTTAAAATCGCGGGCGCAGGCCACGGCCTCGCATTCCCCGTGGGACGCAACCTATACGTAAACGCTCTCGCGGATTTTGAGAAGGAATGGAATAAATAACCGCCCCGTAACATCAACGCGTTAACTTTCGCTATACGGCTGCGGTTTATCGCTTATAAACCGTTAACAATTAACAAGTAAAACCAATTCAACGTAAAACACCCCCGACGGATGCTTTAATCTGTCGGGGGTTCTATTTATTTGCGGTACAAAACCGCATCAAATGTTAACGACTTTTTTGCTTTCCGCGCTCGACTCTTTCGATGCGTTTGTGCGCTTTTTCTTTGCGTTTTCATAAGCTATTTTAAAGATTTCTTCTGTGGCGAAACCGAGCTTTGTGATAACGTTTTTCTTTGTCGGGTAGCAATAGAATGAATCGTCTTCGGTTGAAATATCAATGCAATCAAAGGGCTTATATCTTAAAAAGTCATATTCAACGTGAAGACTGTTTATCTGCATGGGTGCTCTCTGAATACGGTAATCCTGACCTCTGTAGAAGCCTTCGAGAACGAATCCCTCGTTAACGTCATGCTTCAATGTTGCCTTGCCGAGATCCTCAAACTTCCAACAACGCGGCATAGAGTAAACCTCGACGTCATCAAAGAAGGAATACTCTCCTCTTTCTATTTCGCCCTTTACCTCTTCCCTCTCCCACTCAAACCAATCGGGAATATGCGAGAATTCCGTTTCGCCGTTGTTTGCCGAAAGAGTACCGTCTTCATTAAGAGTCCAGCTCTTACCGCAATCGGGACAGGAAAGCACACTTCCCGAAGATGTCATATTAGATTCTGACTTGCAGTGAGGACATTTGTAGAGTATCTTGTGAAGACCTTCTGCTCTGTAAGGCTCGGTGATGAGTATGCCGTTATCCTTCTGATACTTGTACTCATCGTACTCAAAAGCGCTCTTAAGCTTTGCGTTAATTTCGTTTACGGAAAGAGCCTCAAGGTCCTCGGGAGTGAACACCTTGGTGAACGTAGAGTGAAGCGGAACCTTGCGCTTTTTGCGGAAGTTCCAGAAGGGAGAATGAAGGTAATTTCCTCTGTGTATCGCAACAACTACGGGTACCTTGCATCTTTTAAGCAAAAGTCCGAGAGAATCGGGAAGATAGGAAGTAACACCCGCGGGAGAATATCTCGCCTCGGGATACATACAAAGAACGTCACCTCTATCGAGTACCTTATGTATTGATCTTATAAGATGAATGTCTGTAGTGAACTTTCTCGTGCAGATAGCGCCTATCAACTCGAGAAGCCAGGGACGGCGATAAAATCCGTCAATATTTACTACGTTGTTAACTCTTCTTCTGCCGGTTGCCATAGCAACAAGCTCGAAGTCAATAAACGACATATGGTTACTGAGAAGTATGTAAGGACCTTTAAGACCTTCCATACCGATTTTTTCGATTTTCTTCTTTTTTCCAATGAGCATTATCTTCGAAAGAACCCATATAAGCCCTACGAAGAATAAAGGCTGACGGATAGGATATTTCGCAGTTTTGTACTTTTTGGGATTTTTATAATTAACGTCCATAAAGATTCACCTCAACTGTTTTTTTGATGTAAAAAACAAAATACCGTTACATTATACACTATTTTGTCAAAAAAATCAAGCCCTATTTTTTCATGGTTTCGCACTTGTTTTTTATCCCGCGCGCATGTTGACAAAATAACACCTCGGTGATATAATGTTTACAGCAAATTACGCTATTCTATATTTTTTAAAAAGGGTGTCAAAATGGATTACAGTGCAATCAATCAAATCGGACTCGAAAACGCGAGATTTCTTCTCGTCGATATAGCCGAGGCAAAGGAAAACGAAAAGGTCACTATAATATGCGATGACTATACTCATCCGCAAGCCAACCTTTTGGCAATTTGCGCAAAGCAGCTTAAACTACTCCCCATTATCATCGACGTCAGTATCTACGGAACTGAATATCTCACCGCGGTTGAACGTCCGTTTCTCCCTCACGTAAAGGGAGCGCTCGAAGCATCTGATATTGCGTTTTCATTCTCTCCAACTTACGCTTGGCATCTTGGAGGTCAAAAGGAATTTGATGCGGTTCACGACGGAAAGCGCAGATTTTATACAATTCTCGGTAATGGACTGAACGTTTGGCAATTTGATAAAAACGAAATTCTCGCAGCGCGCAAACGCACTCCCGTTTTACGCAGACTCGTATCCCGCGCAAAGAAAATGAGAATTACAACGAAGCTTGGAACTGACCTTACTTGCGAAATCGGAAAAGAAAACTTTGAAAGCATTTACGACGTGCTCTCATTAGTTCCCTTTTATAGCGAGGTTGCAATAGTTCCCAAGGTTGGAACAGTGTCCGGCAAAGCGGTTATTGACGGAGCTTCGCAGCGCAACGTTCGCCCTCAAACCTATCAAAGACGTTGCATAGACGAAGGCACAATGACTCTTTGGATTGAAAACGGAAAACTCACCAAATGGGAAGCTCCCAACGATATGCAAAAAGCAGCACTTGAAGAATACGTATTCTCTGCAAATCCACACGCTGACCAGGTAGACGAGGTTGGTCTTGTTACCGTAACTGCCGACGTAAACGATATGTATCCTTGGTCTTGGTGGGGTGACGGAACTCATCACTCGAAGAGCGTTCATATAGCCCTCGGAAATAACACCTCTGACAGAACCGGTATGATTCACGCAACCGCGCACTGCGACTTTGACATCTATTATCCCACAATTGAAATAGACGGCGCTATCATTTACGAGCACGACCGTTTTAACGACGAATACCTCTTCTCGCACGATACCGAAGAAGAATAAACATAGTTCAAATCACAATCGTATTACAAATTAAAAAGAGAGAATATCTCGGATTCCCATTGATTTTCATAGGAACTTTCCGATTTATTCTCTCTTTTTATTTCAACGTCTATTTTTGTTATCTTCGTCTAAAAGCACTCAAAACAAATTATATTAACAGCCAAACTTTATATCTATTTTTTGTTATTTTGACTATCTTTATTTACATTTTGACTCAATCCATATCAAGTCCGGTTTCTACGGGGTAGTATTTTGCGAGTCCGCCAACCGAGGTTTCTCTATAGCCGAGAGGAAGATCTTTTCCGGTGTTATACATTGTTCTGACGATAAGATCAAAGGTTATCTTTCTTGAATCCGAAAGGAAGTTTGCCAAGGAAAGTGCGTTTATAGCTCTCATTGCCGCAACCGCATTTCTTTCGATACAAGGAATCTGCACAAGTCCGCAAATCGGGTCGCAGGTAAGTCCCAAGTGATGCTCCATAGCAACCTCTGCAGCGTATTCGATTTGGTCAAGTCCCATACCGAAAAGCTCACCGAGAGCTGCCGCAGCCATAGAACAAGCCGAGCCTATTTCCGCTTGGCATCCGCACTCTGCGCCGCTGATTGACGCGTTTGTTCTTATTATATTTCCAATAAGCGCCGCCGTTGCAAGAGCGTTGAAGATCTGCCTATCGGTAAAGCCTCTTGAATCCTGCATATACTTAAGAACAGACGGCAAAACTCCACACGATCCGCACGTTGGCGCGGTTGCGATAGTTCCGCCACCTGCATTTTGCTCGCTCACTGCAAAAGCGTAAGCAGAAACAAGACGGTTTTCTCTCGTCTGCGCAGACTCGTCGATATGATTCTTCTCAAAAAGAATTCTCGCCTTTCTTTTCGTGCCGAGTCCGCCCGGGAGAGTTCCCGTTGTGGAAAGTCCCTCGTGAATAGAGCTTTTCATAGTATCCCAAACCTCGTCAAGATACTCGTATATTTCCTCGCCTTCGTATTTAAGCACATATTCATAGAGTCTTATGTTTTCTTTTCTGCAAACCTCTGCAATGTCTGCAAAGGTAGAATGAGGATAAACGTCGGGCGCACTTGCCGCCTTTCCCTCTCCGTCAATCTCAATAGAGCCTCCTCCGATACTGAAGACGCGCAAAGCTCCCAAAAACTCACCGTCGCGTCTTGCCTCTATATACATCGTGTTCGGGTGAATGGGCGTAGGAGTGTCCTTATCTATAGTTATTTCACACGCTATTGGGGCAATCGTTTCCTTGACTATTCTATCCGTACCGTGACCGATACCGGTCAACGCCAACGAGCCGAAGAGCGTCACTGCAAAGAAATCCGCATCGGGATAACGCTCCTTCGCTATTTTACAAGCTCTCTCGGGTCCCATCGTATGCGAAGACGACGGTCCTCTTCCTATTTTATATAAGCTTCTTATTGATTCCATTTTGACCTTCCAAAATTACAAATTTTCGTAGTCTATTTTCTTGTCGCCGTGATAATAAATCTTATCATGCTCGCCAATTTCGCGAACAACTCTGCAGGGCGTACCAAACGCAACCACGTTCGCGGGAATATCTCTCGTTACCACGCTTCCCGCACCGATAACGCTGTTATCTCCTATCGTAACACCGGGCATTATAAGAGCGCCCGCGCCTATCCAAACGTTTTTGCCTATATGCACGTCGAGATTAAACTGATAAGCTCCCGCGCGCAACGTAGGGTCTATCGGATGCGCTGCGGTGGATACAACAACGTTCGGCGCAAACATCGTTCCGTCACCAACGTAAATATTGGCATCATCAACGAGTGTGAGATTGAAGTTAGCGTAAACGTTATTTCCGAAGTATGTATGTCTTCCGCCCCAATTCGCGTGAAGCGGCGGCTCTATATAGCAACCCTCGCCTATTTTTGCAAACATTTCGCGAAGAAGCTTCTCGCGCTTTTCCTTTTCCGATGGGCGCGTCGCGTTATAATCGTAAAGCTTTTCGAGCGCCTCGCTCTGCTCCGCCATCAAATCGTCGCCGGATGGATAGTAAACCTTGCCCGAAAGCATTCTTTCTTTAGTTTCTTCAAGCGTCATAAAAATCTCCTGTTACTGTACCTATAGATTTAAGTCCACAGTATTTTTATTCACAAACAATAGCCAAAACGTCACCTTTTGTCACATATAATATCCTAAGATGTCATACTGCGAGGCTTGTTTTATGCTATTATATTAATATCCAATGCACTAAAAATAAATATTGTATTGCATTTTTACTTTTATACTGATATAATGTATGTATATTATATAATATTCAAAAGGAAATATCAACACAAAAATATAAATATTTTATCTTTCAAGGAGAACTCGCAATGATTAACACTATTCCGCGTCCCGAATACCCCAATCCTCAATGGAAAAGAAAATCATTCGTCAACCTCAACGGCGAATGGATGTTTGAGATAGATAAATCCGCCAGTGGATTTGACAGAAATCTTCACAAAGCAAAGACTCTTCCCTCGAAGATTACAGTTCCCTTCTGCCCCGAAAGCTCTCTGTCGGGTGTTGGCGAGAAGGACTTTATGCTCCAGGTATGGTACAAGAAGGTTCTCACCTTCACCGAAAAGGACCTTAACGGCAAAAGAGTTATTTTCCATATCGGCGCTGCAGATTTTGAAACCACGGTTTACGTTAACGGCGTTGAAGCGGGTCTTCCTCACGTAGGCGGATTTGTTTCCTTCGAATACGATATAACCAAGCTTCTCAAGCCCGGTGAAAACGATATAACCATTCGTTGCTTTGATGATACTCGCTCTCAAAGACAGGGTCTCGGTAAGCAGTCCAAGAAATTCTATTCCGTTGGCTGCTGCTACACGAGAACAACGGGTATTTGGCAGACAGTATGGTATGAAATCGTTCCCGAAAGCTACATTAAGTATGCAAAGATAACTCCCGATGCAATCAACTCCTCCGTATCGGTTAGCTGCGAGCTTGTTGGTTCGGGCAATCTTACCGCAGAGGTATTCTACAAGGGTAAGAAGGTTGGAGAAGCTAAAAAGAAGAACCTTTCCGTTACCGGAACTCTTGAAATTCCCCTCTCCGAGAAGCACCTTTGGGACGTTGGTAAGGGCAATCTCTACGATATTCAGTTCACATTCGGTAAGGACAAGGTTTCGAGCTACTTCGGACTTCGTCACATTGAGATGAAGGACGGCAAATTCCTTCTCAACGGCAAGAGCGTCTTCCAAAGACTCGTTCTCGACCAGGGCTTCTATCACGACGGTATTTGGACCGCTCCATCCGAAGAGGCTCTTATAAAGGACATTGAATGCTCGCTTGCTGCAGGCTTCAACGGAGCAAGACTTCACGAGAAGGTATTCGAGCCCCTCTTCCTCTACCATGCAGACAGACTCGGTTATTTGGTTTGGGGAGAATACGGAAACTGGGGACTTGACCACTCTGATATAAGAAACCTCTCCACATTCCTTCCCGATTGGCTCGACTCTGTTAAGCGCGACTACAACCACCCCGCTATCATCGGTTGGTGTCCCTTCAACGAAACTTGGGACTTCGGCGACCAGAAAAAGCGCCAGGATAACACCCTCTTGCGTATAGTTTACGAGGAAACCAAGCGCCTTGACCCCACACGTCCTTGCATTGACACAAGCGGTAACTTCCACTTTATCACCGATATATTTGACCTCCACGATTACGATCAGAATCCCGAAACCTTCAAGGAGAGATACGACACTCTCTATAAGGAAAACAAACTTGTCGGAACGAGAGCATATCTTGATAGACAGACCTGGCGCGGCGAGCCCGTATTCATTTCCGAGTACGGAGGAATCGGAATCGACCTTAGCGCAGCTATGGAAAACGATAGCAAGAAGGCTTGGAGCTACGGAAGCGCGCCTCATAGCTACGAGGAATTCTACGCAAGATACGACGGTCTTACCACCGCCCTTCTTGACAACCCCAAGATGTTCGGCTTCTGCTACACCCAGCTCACCGACGTTGAGCAGGAGATTAACGGACTGTTCCACTTCGAAACAAGAGAGCCTAAATTCGACCTTGAAATAATCAGCAAAATCAACAAGAAAAAGGCTGCTATCGAGGACTAAACTCAACCAAAGCAAATTTTTGTTTACATAATAAGCGTTTTATGCGCACAAAGACCGCCGACGGTTTTCTTACGGCGGTCTTTTTTATTTTCCGATTTTTTATCGCTTGGTTTTCGTTTTTGCCGCTTAATAATACTTAAGAATTAAAAATGTCATTTTTTGTTGCTTTTTTTATTTGTTTTTGATAAAATGCTATTTGTGAAAACGGAGGAACAATATTAACTATGTTTGATTTAGGTCATATACTCTATATGGTTGTATCCGGAATTTTGAGTGCCGCCATGCTGTTTCTTATGCACAAATATTTTAAAACAGACGATAAGAAATATGCCGCGCTTAAGTTCTTTGCGATTATAACCGTAATAATTCACTATAGCTCACTTTGGGTTGACTATCTTAAGGAAGGCAATGCGGAAATATCGAGCGTTATGCTCTTCCCTATACATCCGTGTAACGTTTGTATGTGGTTGCTCGTCGCATCGGCTTTCATTAAAAAACGCGACGGAATTGCTTACAGATTGCTAACGGAATTCACGTTTTGGGGCGGCACCGTGTGCGGAAGTATCGGTATTTTACTTAACGAGAACTACGATTCAACGCCAAGCCTTTTGGACTATGACGTTCTTAAAGGGCTTCTCAGCCACTCAACGATGATTATCGGTTGCGTTTATCTTTTGGTTTCGGGAATAGTCAAAATTCGAGTAAAAAATGTATTTTCAGCCATCGCGGGACTCTCATTTTTTGTTTTAGACGGCGCGATAATCAACGCTATATACGCAATATTCAATCTCGACCCCTGTAATTCGATGTATCTTTTGGAAGCGCCCTTCCCCGATATTCCTTGGCTAATCACACCCGTGATGGGAGTTGCGGGCGTTTTAGCGGTATTTATATGCACGGCGATTTACGAGCAAATTTCCCTGCCAAAAGAGGAAAGATGGTACACGCTCCTTAAAGAACACACCGCGCAAAAAAACAAAAGCAGCTCTGCATCCGTGTGATATTCCAACGCAAACAAAGCAAAGCGCATACAATAAATTCAGATAAAAACATCTCATAAGTACAATTAAACGTCAAATAAATTAACAAAGGAGAAAAATATGCATAACTTTATGATATGGCTCTTCAAGAAAAGAACCGAGCCGTTTGAAATCGCGTTTTTAAACTTTTTCCACATTCTTTATCTCTTGATTATTTTGGCTTGCGCAATCGGGCTTGCCTACTACCTTAAAAGCCACAAGGAAAAGACTCGTCCCGCTCTTCGTGCTTTGGCGTACGCCACCATCGTGCTATACGTATCCGATTTCTTCCTTCAACCCTTCGTATCGAGCGATTTTACGATGAATATTGATAAGCTCCCCTTCCATATTTGCACGGTGCTCTGTCCCATATTAGCATTCGCAGAGTTCAATCCAAAATTCGCAAAATTCAAAGAACCCGTGGCAATTCTTGCTATAGCCGCACCCCTCATGTACCTCGTTTATCCCGGCAACGCTATAGGCGAAATTTCACCCATTTGCTACAAGATACTTCAAACGTTTATCTATCACGGTTGCGTATTTGCATGGGGACTTAACACCCTTGCCTCAGGCGAGTTTGTTCCCACTATCAAGAACTGGTACAAAACTCTTATCGCTTTAGGTTGTATAGCCGCATGGGCAACCTTCGGCAACCTCGCATACAATACCTCTTACACAGGAAATGACCCTTGTGATTGGCACTACGATTGGTTGTTCCTCACGGGCTCAAGCTTTGGTATGTCACCCATTCTCATGCCCTTCTTGTCAATTGCCGCAATCTTCGGCACAACGATGGCAATCTACGGCCTCTACTACGCCTACATAGCCCTCGCCGCAAAGCACAACGCTAAAAAAGCAATTAAAGAAACAACGAACGTTTAAAAACACCCCATAAGAGTTTAAAACAATAATCCGAAAACGTTCAAAAGCAAACAAACCTAAAACTAAAAACAATAAACTTCAAACTAAAAAACAATATTTTAAAAACACAAACAAAAAGGTGAGCCTTAATGCGCTTTTAATGCATCGGCTCACCTTGTTTTTATTTAGTTTACGTCAAAATGCTAACTTTAGTTAACTTTTTGGCGCTTGTTTTGTTTTTATTTAGCTTTAAGAATAAATCAAGCGAGGGTCACTACGCCGGTTTCATTGAGAATCAAGAAGAGCATATAGAGACCGTAAATCGCCAAGAGAGCGTAGCCCTGCCATTTCTTGAATTTACCTTGAATAATAGTGGGAACTATCGCAACTGCGCAAGCCGCAATGCAAACTGGGAAATCGAATACGAGGTTGATTTTCTCCACGGGAAGAGGCTTTCTGTTGATAACCGCGCACAAAGGAAGAATAAGAGTTGCATCAATAATGTTCGCGCCGATGATGTTTCCAACGGAGAGCGAGTTTTCCTTTTTGCGTATTGCGGTAAGAGTTGTAACAAGCTCGGGAAGCGATGTTCCGAGAGCGATTACGGTGAATCCGATAATAGCTTCGCTGATACCGATTTCGGTAGCAAGAGTCTTGCCCGACGAAACGAGGAACTCCGCGCCGAATACGATTCCGAGAGTACCGATAACGAAGAAGAGTACTTTCGTGGGAACTTCTTTCTTTTCATAAGAACCGGAGATTTCCGCGCTTGCGCTCTTCTTACCTTCGATAAGGTTACTGGTCATGAACGTAATGAAGATAGCCCAAAGAATGAATGCCGACCAAACAGGGAGAGAGCCAGACAGGGACAACAACGTAAGACCTACGACAGCTGCCAACAAAAGACCTCCTCTTAAGGAGAATTCTTTTCTGCTTACAACGCCCGCCATAGCAACGAGCGACACACCCATAATAAGAGTAGTGTTAGCGGTAACAGAGCCAACTGCGTTTCCTATAGCAAGCTGCGCAGAGCCGTTCATAGCAGCTCTTACAGAAACGAGAAGCTCGGGAAGAGTCGTAGCAAACGAAACGACAGTCGCGCCGACTACGAATTTAGGTATGCCCATTGCCTCGGCAAACCAAGAAGCCGAATCAACGAACCAGTCACCGCCCTTTATTATGAATACAAGACCCACAATAAAAATGCACGCGGCAACAGCTGAAAGTGCGCCCCCACCAAGAGAGCCAAAGATAGTAAAGCCAAAAAATTCCATTGTTTTCCTCCTAAAAATAAAAAATTCCAAGCACGGCAAACCACACTTGGCTTTGGAGCAAAAATATGACTCCATGTATGGCATTCCGCATACATGAGTCTCGCAATTTAAAGCAAGCCAGACCAAAAAGGCCAGGATGTTGACTTACTACGCTTGCGCGCCTACTACTCCCTCATCCTTTTTATTTTACCACACATTTTTCCTTTTGTCAAGATTTTTGTGATAATACTCCCAAAGTCTCTCATTCGTGCCGGCGAGTTCATCAATTTTATTCAGAATGATGAAATACGTGCGGTCGATCACTTTCTTGGCGTATTCCTCAAAGTCGTCCTTCGGCGGCGTTTTGAGAAAGCTATTTCGTGCGAGGAGAAGATTGAGTTTTACTCGGCAATAGTATTAGAACCGCAAAATCTATTGACTGTTCCGAAAGCTTATCATTTGCCATAATATCAACCGTCTTTTAGATAAAGTTATCATAAATTCATTATTTTGTCAATGAAGCATTCGCTTCGCGAATATGAAGCAGAAGCCTTACTGCTTCTATGAAGCGGCGGCATTGCCGCCATGAAGCGAAGCGCGATGTTACTTTCCCGTGAGCCGAAGGCTCGCTTCATAGGGCAAAGCCCTGCTTCATGAGTTGCTTCGCAACTCGCTTCATGCGCGTCAGCGCGCTTCATTTCCAAAAAAGAAAAGCACTTCTTACGAAGTGCTTTTCTTTTTGGAGGTTCCACCCAGATTTGAACTGGGGATAGAGGTGTTGCAGACCTTTGCCTTACCACTTGGCTATGGAACCGAATATTCTGTTTGAATGCCTATCTATTATATCAAAGCCGTGGGCGTTTGTCAAGTCTTTTTTGGAAAGTTTTATTATTTTTATTCAAATAATCAAATTTCAGTTTATTTTCGATTTATCTCATCTTTATATTCAACGGAAAATTTGCTCATAAAAGAGTTTTTCATTTCAAACAAATATAACGCGGTTTTTACATTTTATGCCAAAAAAGATTCAAATACTTGACTTTTTGCCATTTTTGTACTATAATTGGTGCATATAAATTTATGAAATGGAGATGTTTTTTTTGAATAGCGAATTTAGTTGGAATTTTTCATTAGCCAATTACGGACCCGTTTGGTCGTTTATGGTTCAGCTCGGACTTTTGCTGATTTTCTTGGTCGTGGGAAACATTCTCCGACGCAAAATAGCAATCTTCCGTAAAGGACTCGTTCCTTCGGCGCTTCTCGGCGGTACGTTGCTTCTTGTGGTTAACGTTGTTTCAAAGCAATTCGACTTTGTCATCGTAGACAACCGTTTGATGCAGGTTATAACCTATCATTGCTTGGCAATTGGTTTTGCTGCTATGACTCTAAAAAAAGAAAAGAGTACACATAAAACCAACAAAGCACAGATTGTTGAGTTTGGTGCTCTTCAAGGCGGAACGTATATGCTCCAAGCATTTGTCGGTCTTGGAATCACAATTATCCTCTTCCTTATTACAAGATACGGCGATAACGTTATTTCTTATATATGCGGGCTTATTCTTCCCCTCGCTTTCGGACAAGGCCCCGGAAATGCTCTCAGCTGGGATATTAACTTTACCAACACCCCTGCAACGATGTTCGCAGGAAACGGAAGCTTTGGACTTTCTTTGGCTTCCATCGGATTTATAGTAGCGTCTGTTTTTGGAGTTTTGTACATAAATATTTACAAAAAGCGCGGTGAACTCGCCATTCGCAGCTCTAAACCCATAATTGACGAGGAAGACGAACTTCCCGAAACCCACGAAATACCCGATAACGAATCGGTTGACAAGTTCACTCTTCAAATAGGATTCGTTGCTATAGCTTATGCTCTTTCATTTGGATTTATGTGTCTTCTCGGTGCTCTTTCGGATTTCACAAACAGCATCGCTTGGGGCTTTAACTTCCTTTGGGCTTCTCTTGCGGCTATGCTTATCAAGGTCGTAGTTAAGTATTTAAAGAAAACCGAGCTTATGCATCGCGATTACATCAACAACTATCAAATGGATCGTATTTCGGGATTCGCATTTGACCTTATGATCGTTGCAGGCGTTGCGGCAATCGAAATCAACGATATCAAGAATTATATACTTCCTATCGTAACCCTCAGTATCATAGGTGCTATTATCACTTACGTTTATATAAGACTCGTTGCCAAGGAATGCTTCAAGGGCTTTGAGCATGAATTCTTCCTTATGAGCTACGGTACGCTCACGGGAACTGCATCTAACGGTGTTATCTTGATGAAGCAGGTTGACCCCGCTCTCCGCACACCCACCTCGAGCCTTTATATTCTTTCAAACTTCCCGGCTATGGTCATGATAGCTCCACTTCTCTTACTCTTAAGCTTCGCCGGTAAGTCATTGACCAATGCCGTTATAGCATTCGCGATATTCTTCACTCTCTGGCTTATTTACACAATCTACCTGTTCAGAAGAAGAATATTTAAAAAACGCTATAAGGATAAGCCTGTAGCCGTTTGGAAAGACGAAGAGTAAAAGCACGCAAAATCTTACACGCTAATGCTCTAATCAAAGCATTATTCGGATAATTATAAAAAAGAGAACAAAGCAGCTTTGATATATCACTCCGATATAACAACTGCCGAGTTCTCTTTTTTGTTATGTGAATTTAGATTCTTCAATAAACGCTTGAATAAACGCTCAACAAGAATTTAGTTTTTTCGGTGCAGCTCTACTTGGGGCTGCACCGATTTTTAGCGACTGTTATTTTACAGCAGCTTTTCTGTACGCTGCCGCGCTTTCGGTGTACTTGATGAAGCAGGATACGAGGTTTTCGTGGTCCTCGCCGACTGCGCCTTCAAGGAAGGTTGAAATATGATAGCTACCGCCGTTAGCGTAGGTAATGGTTGCCGAGAGAACGTATGCATAAACGTCAAGCTCAACGTACGCGCCGTTTGCATCTGTACCGTTTACCGTGTTAAGTTTTCTACCGTTTGCGTAGAACGAAACAGTGGTATCGGTAACGTAGAAGCGAATGGTGGGATTTGCGTCAAGATTGAGAGTTACGCCGGTTATCGGGGCAACCATGTTAGTTGTTCCAACCGATACGGGTGTTCCGTCATAATCTCCGCCGATAAGCTCGTCTGCAAGAGCATTTACTCTTGCGATTTCATCTGCGGTATTTGCGCTTACAAAGTAATTATAAGCCGCCTGAATATATGCAACAACGTCCTTTGCAAGCTGCTTCTCAATTCCGTTTCCGTTAGCAATAAGCTTGCCTGCGTATTTCAAGGTAGAGAAGGTGAAGCTACCCTTTACAGTTTCATCGCCCGCTTTAACGACAACCTCAAGAACAATATCTCTTCCTGCCTCTGCAGCGGGGAGCTCAACTGTCATACGATAGTAATTCTTTCCGTCATCAAGAGTAACTATGTTTTCTGCAATCTCGGTAAGGTTTTCGTATTTAACACCGTCTAATGTAAACATAAGTGTACTATCTACGGGTATATATACGTTCAAAACAAGATTTGTATAAAGAGTTAAGCTTGCCTTTGGTGTGTAATTAAGATTAATTATTGCGGTGGGACGAAGCGCGTATATTGCAGTTTGTTCGTCTTCGGAAATCTTAACGAACTGCGCCGTAGTATTACCAAGCGAGTATGTACCCGTGGGAGCGGGAGCGCTCTTGGGAAGAGTAAGCGTTGCGTAATTTTGTCCATTTGTCTTCAAATATTTGATAACGTCTTGTCCTTCGCTCACTCTGTGAACAAAATCCGCCTCGGTAAGCCCGATAAAGTCACAGTCGATAAAATCAATAGTAACCTTTGTGGTATCCGCTCCGCTTGTGGGCGCCCAGTTTCCTATAAGAAAACCGGCGCGGCTCGAACGGTTTGTTACCATATCTATAACGCAGTTAGTGTATTTGAGATTAAAGATTGCGGTTTCTGTGGTAAGGTTTGATGCTATTCTACCGAGCAATGCGTAGCTATCATCAAGCTGATCGCAGAAGCCGATATAAATGTCATCGAAGTTTACGTTAAGAGTTTTCTGATATCCTGCAGTGTAGGTTGTTCCCTTTGCGATATAAAGCGCGGGGTGAACCTTCATAAGCAAGCGACCGTTCTTATAATTGATAGTTCCGTTGGTCTTAACGATGTTTCCGCTCGGGTCTTTAACGTCACCGGTAGTGCTATTGAAAAGACTCTGGAGCGCTTGAAGCTCATAGCCGTTAAGGTCAACCGTAACCGTAGTTGCGATATTGCTGATATTTTTCGGGAAGTTTGAGCAGATTGTATCCGAACGCATGAGTATAACCACCTCGTAAGCAGGTGAAGCAAGCGTTGCGGAAGTAAGAGCTACTGCTCTGTCCATAGCCAACGTGTAGGTTGTTGTTGTCGAATCGAAGACGTATTCTCCACCCTTCGTTGCTTTGCAGAAGATTGCGAAGGGGTTTGCCGCTATATTTACGTAATCCTTGGGAATTATACCGTAATCGGTATAAACAATAATGTTTCCGTCAGTTTCAATAAGCTCATATTTAGCATAGCCGCCAACCTTTCCAAGATAATTCGTTCTAAGCTTAACGGCACTTGTTCCGTTATTACCCGGAATAATGTCTGCGTAAACCTCTTCTTTAGAAACGTTGGTAATTACTGTCGCATATTTTCCGTCTGCGCCCTTGTTGATTACGTAACTGTCACCCGTCTCACTCATTGTAGCGAGGGTTATCTGCGAGGGAGTGAAAACGAAGAATTCACAGCCTGTGAACGAAAGATTATAGTCAACGGTGTTGGTATTTTTAATTGCGTTTACTTTTCCCCTTCCCTCTCCCAAGGTTGCTGTGGACGACGCATTGGTAACGAGGTCAAGCGTACAGTCAACAAAGTTCATATTGATAGTTGTGTTAACAGTTGCGCTTCCCGTATAAGCGTTGGCAATAAGCTTCGCGTTCTTCGTCAAATCGCTGTTCTCCGCAAAGCCTACGGTAACGTTATTAAAATTAACGTTTACAGTCTTTGAAACGCCCGCGTCCTCGTAAGAGGTATCTTCACTCTTCACACCGCTATAAACAAGTCCGTAATTAGTAGTACGAACGGTTCCGTCAAATAGATTAACGGTTGCAACTGGGCCGTTATTCTTTTCAAGATAGGTATTGAAAAGACTTGATTTCAAGGTAAGAGTATTGCCGTTAAGGTCAACGTTCACTATACCGCAAATGTTTCCCGCATAATAGGGAGTGCTTGTTTCTGTACTATCGCGAAGCATAAAGATTATAGCCTCGTCATAAGCCGTATCGGAACCGTTGGTAGCCGTTGCGGCGGCCTGGAAAGCAAGCTTCCAACCGGAGTATGCGCCATAGTAAGCGTATCCGTCATTTCCGTTTCTCACGAATATTGCGAAGTCATTAATTGCCGCAGAATAAGGAATTCTGCCGTATTTGGTCATAACGTCCTCGCACATATCGTAAACCTTGTAAACGCCTACCTTATCGGTAGTTTCAATAAAGCTCAAGTTCTTTCCGTTTTCCGCAACTCTGAATTCGGTGCTCGCGGGCTCTGTAAGATTCTGTTTCATAAGAATCTTTGTGTAATTTCCCTCTGCATCCTTCTCAAAGGTAAAGGAATCTCCGCTTCCCTTTGTATGACAGTTAACCTTTCCAATACTATCGGTGATAATAGCACCGCCGATGATTTTAACACTATAATCGTTGGTATCCTTATCGTTGTCACCGCAGTCAAGGGTTGCAAGAAGCGCAACGCTTCTCGCATTGGTTTCAAGGTCGAATACACAATTGGTAGCAGTAACGTTTACGTATGAATTTACAGTAGAGGAATTGCTTCTGTCACTGACAATAAGGTCCATATACTTACGAGTTCCCGTCTGATTTGCAGTCGATGAATAGAAGCCCAAATTAATGTTTTCAAGGTTAAGATTGAAGGTTTTTGGAACTGTGTATGCGCTCTTATCGCTCAGTGTTGTAAAGAGTAATCCAAACTGACATACCTCAAGCGAGCCGTTCTTAATGTTTACCGTTGCGGTTTTCTGCACTCCGTTTACAACGCCGTCATCATCCCAGTCGGTTCTGAGAAGCGCGGTTGTAGGTCTTATCGTGTGTCCGTTAAGATCAAGAGTAACGGTTCCGCCAATATCGGAAACGTTGTAGGGGAAAGATCCGTCCTTACCAATGGACTCTCTTACGAGAATAACGACGTCGTCTGTAACGCCCGTCTTAACGTGAGTAAGCGCGGTCGCTTTTTCAAACGAGGTCTGCACGTTGCTTTGAGCGCTGTCAAATACGTACGTGCCGTCGATCTTCTTGAATATTACATAGGGATTTGCCAAGGAATTCGAATAAGCTGCGGGAATAATTCCGTAGGGAGTTTCAACGTCAGAACCGGTAGTGAGGTAATATATTTTATTTGAACCATCGTATTCACCCGATCTCGATCTCAATATAACGTTTGCTTCATATCCGTCATCAATTCCGTCAAACTTTTGAGAATAGGTTGCCTCCGGAAGAATAACCTTTCCGAACGTACCGTCCTCACCCTTTATAAAGGTTACCGAATCGCCCTCGGGGCTCATAGTAAAATCGAGGTGCTTAATATCCTTCGCCTTAAGCGTACAATCCTTAAACGTAATACTTACGGCGTTATTATATCCGTTAGTTTCATTTTCACCGCTTGCAGTGAGGTCAGCAAACACGAAATCGTCTCTGTTAGGACAGTTCGTAATACCGTCCAACGTACAGTTAACGAAATTCATCTCATACTTAGCGACAACCTCACCGGAATGGCTATCGTACGCTATACCAATAAGCGTTTTACTGTTTGAGCCTTCAACGAAGCCTACGTTCACGTTTTCAAAATTAAAGGTAAGCTTCTTTTCAACCGTATAAGTGCCGTTCTTTGCGGAATAGAGAATACCGTATCCGCCCATAAGAAGAGTACCGTTCTTTACGTTGATTATACCGTCATTTGCTACTGTTGCTCCGCTTGGAAGACAGTCATCGGTCTTGGTATTACAGAAGCTCGTTCTCGTTACAAACGTGTATCCGTTAAGGTCAACTGTAACGGTTGCTCCAATATCCGAGGTGTGCGTCAAAAAGCTCTTTGTATCAAGGTCTCTGCGCAAAAGAACTACCGCTTCATCGGTAACTGCAGTGCCGTTGGATTTTGTGAGTGTTATAGCTCTGGTCATAACGGTTTCCCAGCTCTTGTCACCGGCGGGATTGGATACGTTATATTCACCGACGCTATCAAACACATATCTTCCGTTCACGTTTTTGAAAAGCGCGAAGGGATACTTCTGTGTGTCCGTATAAGCCTCGGGAATATATCCATACTTTGTAGAAAGTCCGTCAACGCCCTCAACGATGTTAACGAATTTCTCTCCTATCATCTGCTGGGAAAGCGAATCGTAATGCCAGCCGTCCTGCTGAACCGGGAGTCTATGCTCGCCTGTTATGGGGTCAACGAGGTCGGTTGTGGTGTTTACCATAAACACGTTTTTAAGAGAAGTGTTGTTAGCAACGTTATCCTGCGCGGTCTGAACCTGAGTAAGTCTTGACGGCACGTCCTTGCCAACGTTTACGTGGTTACTGAGAATTCTTCCGTAAACAAAAGGAAGCTCGCTGCAATCATATCCCGAAACCTCGGTAAGATCGCGTCTCATATCCGAGATAAGAGTGAGAAGAAGCTCCTCGTATCTTTCGGTGGTGGTGGAGCTTGTAAGAGTATCAGCCTCGCCCTGCATATACCATACGCCCTTGATATTGGGAGTATAGCCCGCTGCGATAAGCTGCTCGAGTCCCTCTGCAACCTTAGCTATGAATGTGAGATAAAGGTCACCCGTTCTGTTGCCAACCGTATTGATGTTGTGGCTTTCTATGTAAGAGGGGGGAGTCCACGTTCCGTAGTTTATGGATTCCTTGCTCGTTGTATTTTCATAAAGACAGGTATTTCCGTATGCCATCTTGATAATCGCATTCTTATTTGCGCTTTTATCAAGGGCGGTTGTTATACCAAGCTCCGGACCGCACTGCGTTCCGCTTCCCTGACTAAATCCTGCGGGAACAAACTCGGTAAAAGTATTTCTTAAATGCCATACGTTCTCCGAACCGTTGGTAAGAAGCGCTTTGAATTCGGCGTACGCTTCGTCGGTTGGATAATTATCAACCTTTGCTGCGCCTATAGCATTCGACTGACCTGCGACAAGCCACACGTCGATAACCTCGCCTTTGGCTGCCGTGGGGAGAGTAGGCGTTTGCGAATCCGCAGCCGATGCAAAGATAGCTATGCAAGTGATAACAGCTACCGTGAGAACCAGCGCGAGAAGAAATGGTAAAACTCTCTTTTTCATGAAATTTCTCCTTAAAATATAAGATTTTTGCTTAAAATATTTTTATTACATACTTTTATTATAACGATAAACCAAATTAAGTCAATGGACTTTTCGACTATTTGTAAAAAACAACCAAAAATTTTATAACTTCTGTACAATAGAAAATACTTATAAAGCGTTTTTTAATTTTGAAGAAAGCAATCGAGGTCTTTTTTGCACTATTTTCAGAGTCGCGCAAAAAATATGTTGCATTTTCCGAAAGTTTGTGATAAAATTGAAGCGTTGAAAACAAACAGAAAAGAGGATATATCAATGAAGCTTAAATTTGACGTTCAAGGAAAGCATCAGCCCGACCCCTTTATCTTTGACAATGGGGATAAGCTCTATTTATACGTTACCGGTGTTAATGGCGTTGAAGCTTATTCGGCAGATGATATTTTCGGAGTTTGGCACTACGAGGGCGTAGTTGCATATATGGAAGGACACAAGGATTTCTGGGCTCCTTCGGTTACAAAGATTGACGGAAAGTATTACGTTTACGTTTCCTGCTCGACAGACGAGGAATTCCAGTTTATGCGCGCGGCTTCCTCCGATTCACCCCTCGGTCCTTTCACTAATTGGAAGACCTTCTACAACCGCTTCTCAATCGACTCGCACGTTGTTGAAACGAGCGACGGGCTTTTCCTTTGGTACGCAGAGGACAATACCGCTTGCGAGAGAATTGGAACTCGCGTTTTCGTAGATAGACTTCTCGACCCCATGACACCCGCAAACACACCCAAAGAGGTTATTGTTCCCACTCTCGATGAAGAAATATTCATGCGCAACCGCTTCGGTGACGGCAAGGATTGGCACACTATTGAGGGCGCTTTCTGGTTCAAGGAGGGCGATTGGCAGTACGTTATGTATAGCGGTGGCTGCTATGAGAACGATACGTATCACATCGGTTACTCCTCGGCAAAATCCACCGACGAAAATCTTCTTAACGTAGATTTCATCAAGATGACAGACAAGGGCGGCTTTAATCCCGTTCTTATCAAAAACGAGTTTGAGGAAGGAACCGGTCACCATAGCGTTATCAAGTACAAGGGACAGTATTACGCTATCTATCACGGCAGAGACCTCAAGGAAGACAATAACGTTCCCTACACCGAGGAGCGCACCGCAAGAGTGTGTAAGCTCCACGTTGCAGACGGAAAAATCACCGCAGAGAGATACGAAAACAAAGTGTAATAGCGCAATTTTGCAAACTATAGTAGTCATAATATTTCATAAACTAACATTTACCATTGCCACTTTTTCACTTAACTTTGACATTTTTAGTCCGACTGCAACCTTTTCGGTCAAGTGTTAATAAAAAATACAAAACAAAAAAAACGAGCAAGAATATAAGGTTTTTTCGCCTTGTACTCCTGCTCGTTTTTGCTTTTTTATTATTTTTAAAACAAGTGATAATTTACATTAAATGCAGCCGTTATGCCGTAGGCAAACAGATTTCACCATTCTTTGCAATGGCATTCTTGATTTCTTCCCAAGCGTTATTTTCTATGTATTTCTTTGAATAGTATCCGTAGCCGTAATCTCTGATTCCCGCTTCTACGCCATTCGCGGTCAAATAAATCTTTTGAAGTTCAATCATATTCGGCGTGTTAGAATAGAACGTGGAGAACGCGCCTGCAGCAATTATAACGGTTTGTTCGGGAAGGGTGTATTCAAGTCCCGATTTTGAGGTGGGATATTTAACGATAACGCCAAGGTCCTTCGTGAAAAGAACTCCGTCAAGCGAGGTGTAAACCTCATTCTTTGAGTCAACGTTAATGGCGGTAAGAGAATCGATATTCAAAGCATCGTCCCAAATAAGTATAACGCTTTCGGGAAGAGTGATGGATCCAATCTCATACTGTTCGGTATATGCTCCGTTAGTATAGGTTGCTATCGAACCTGTGTAGAAGTATCCGTTCTTCATTGTTCCTACCGAAACAACGTCAAGCGTTTCGCCCTTGTATGTCACTGTAGCGGGGATAACGTAATTTCCGTTTGCGTTTATAGCAACGAGCTGAACGCAGTTATATCCGGCAACGGCATATGTGAGATTTCCTATATCAAACGTATCCTTAAGCATTATCTGTGCGCCCGTGTAGGTTACGCTTGATCTTGCGGGCAATTCGTAGTTATAATTGATACCCGTGTCAATTTTTCCATTGGGAGTATGGTTGGAAACGAAGGTTGCCGCAGCCATACTGAAAGGTCCGTCGGTCCAACCTACGTTAACCGTATCGTTAACGCAGAAATATCTGTAAGATATTCCCCACATAAATTCGGGGGTATCGTCCCACGTCAAGTCGCACCAATACCAATTTCCGTCATCAAGCTTGATAAGATTCCAAGCGTGAGCTTCGTTTGCCCAACCCGAAACCAAAACGTTTTCAATATCGCAATAGTTTAGCAAAAGCTGGAAGGTTTTTGAGTAGGATTCGCACACGCCCGCGCCCTTATCGAACACGCCTATTACGTTGTGCGCCCATACATCGTCCTCGGGAGTAACTCCGTCTGCCTCGTAAGCATAGTCGATTGCAAGTATGATAAGATCGTGGAAAGCAAGAGCCGTGTTGTATTTTGACGAGGTGTATCCTTCTTCAACAAAGGCTTCAACACCGCTATATATCTTCGCATTGAGAAGAGCTCTTACAGACGCGTCGGCATAGTCGGTATCACAGATAAGGTTGATTATTTTACTGTCATAAGTAATATTTCCCGAAATCCAGTAGTAAAGCGGATGGTCAATGCGGTAAGCGCTCCATGCCGCCATGGCCTCTTCTGCATTCAATCCAAGGTCGGAATATTTAACGCTTTCTACAACGTAGTCGTCATCTTCGGTCAAGGTAACCGTTCCGCTATGGAAAGCATCTGCCGCTTTATCGAATCTTTTGTAAAGTTCGGTTAACTTTTCGGCATTATTAAGCTTCAAAAGACTGTTGTAAGCATAATCGCCGTCATACTTTTCAGCAACAGAATAATCACCTGCAAAAATGTATTCCTGCTTAACGATTACAGTACCGCAAACCGAGCAGTGCTTACCCTCGGTTTTACCGGGATTGCTTCCGTTAGGCTCTTCGGCAGGGTCGATAACCACATTGTGAGGAAGCATGTCTATAGACTCCGTTTTCGTGTTATCGCATAGCTTACATTTATATTCTTCTCTTCCCTCTTCAGTGCAAGTAGGGTCAGTTTTGGACACGAGCTCATATTCGCACGAATGGTCCGCAGCTCCGTCATTTTCGTTTTCGTTGTCATCTGTACCAAGAATATCATCGCCAAGACCGTTGTCAAGCAGTCCGTCTTCACCTTCGCCAAGGATAGCGGAAATGTCGCAAGCCACAAGCGAGAGCGAAAGCGCAAGCATAAGCGCCATTGTTAGAATTTTCATTAATTTCATAGTTTTTTCCTCCTTTTCGGTCCGAGACGGGTGTTTTTATTATACCCCCTCGGTTAACTATATAATATAACATTTAATGGATTTTGTCAAGCAAAATATTTCAATGTCCTGCGTGAGCTAAAAGAAAAACGAGCAAGGTGAAAATTTCTCTCATCTTACTCGTTTTGTATTTGCGTGGCAATAGAGCCGTCACGCAGTTTTAAAATGCAAAATTATTTATCGTTTTTCTGCTGACGCTTTTTGAAAATGGGCTTACGAAGCTTTGCAGCTCGCGCGTTTTCTTCAAGCTTCGCATGAACCGCCTTGAAGCGTCTTTTGAAAATCTGCTCACGGAAGAGTATTATGTTGAGAACTACGAACATAGCAGCCATAATAATCAACGTTAAAACAGGCTTCTTCGGACAAAGGTTAGCAAGGAACATAAGGGGCAAGCCGAAGACGATTGCCGGGAAGTTCTGATAAATCAAGTTTTCCGATGCGGGCGTTCTGAAGTCGGGGTCAAGCTCACGAAGAAGGATAGTACCCGTACTTGCAGTACCGGTAAGCATACCGTACATCATCATAAACTGCTCTTCCTTGTATCTGCCGAAGAGTTTCACCACAACCAAACGGTTGTAAGCATAGGTGGTAATCATACCAACCGCACATACAACAACTATAACCCAAATGTAACCGCCGACTATATCAAGTCTGATAGCCGCAATTCCCGCAACAACCATAAGGTCGAAGAAGAAGTTGGATAGACGTGTCAAAAGGAAGTTATTCGCATACTGCTTTTTTATAATTCCCTTCTTCTTAAGAGTGTTGATGCTGAGCTTAACCATCGTAGCCGCAAGAACACCGAGAAGGAAGTTAAAGCCAAATATAAGGTCTCTCATTCCGGAAACAAGGGTTCCGAGAACGGTCATCATTATGTAGGCGATAAAGTAAGTAAAGGTAACGAGAGCGAGCTGGATAGAGAGCTTATCAACGCTTCCCTGCATAGGAATGTCCTCGGACGTGTGAACCTCGTCCATATCGATTATCTCATCAAACTCCTCGTGGTTAACGAATTTACCTCTGCGCTTAAGCACGTTAAGGTGGATAACTCCTCCGATTGATGCTACAAGGAATCCAACCGCAGCAATAGTAAGACCGATACTCTTGATAACGCCGTTATCGTTTCCGTAATATGAATCGTAAATATTACCGTAGTTCATCGCTTGACCCGTACCCTGACCGTATCCGAAGGCAAGAAGGATACCCGATGCCTCAAATACTCCCGAAATAAAGATTCCTACGATGATTGTAATTGCAAGACCGAGAACGCCCTGCATAAGATAAGTAGATACTGTGGTGACACCCGTGTTAAATATTTCACGGTTTCTGCGCTTGTTCAAGTGCGTTTTTGTCGTTTTAAGCGTTGAAGCTATAAAGCCTAGCGCAAGCGTGTGATACGTAGTCATTTCGAGATATGCCGAACCGTGATTTGCGAAAAGCACGGTGTTCCAAAGAATATCTCCCGTTACAAGCTGATAAATTACCGATATGACAAGAAGTATTGCTCCGCCGAGAACCGAAGTGGGTATAAGCGAAGCCTCCAAAAATTTAATTTCTCTTTTCAATGCGTTTGCAAGCAAAAGGCTCATCAAAAGAATCGCCATAATGTTGAAAAAGCCCCAAACGTTAGAGTCCCAAGAAGCAACCATTTTCAACCTCCGTTGTTAAGTTTAGATATCTATGATAAAGATTCACGTATTTGAGAGCGCAGAATCTCTTATCACCTTTAATTTGGTACACTTTTCCGCCCGCATAAACGTCAAGCTTGTTCTTTCCGAGAACGGTTATAGCCGATACCGTGTCAAATGCGAACGTTGTTTTTTCGAGTTTTTCACCTGTAAGCACGATTTTGTCACCGTAAAGTTCAAGTGTTACACCCTCTTCGATAAGCTCCTTGTTTTTGTAGAGTATTACCTCGGAAAAATCAACCTTTTCGGTATAAAGGGGCTTATCCGTGTGAAGTTTTGAATCAAATGAATTGATAAACTCCTTTTGATATTCGTACCACTCCGTGACGAATTTAAACTTGAATGGCTTATCCACGCCCTCGAGCTCCTTTGTCGGAAGGTACCTGATTTGCTTACCGCATTTTTTGCAGTGAATTATATCGCCGTGGCTCTCAAACTCAGAAAGACCGCAATCGTCACAAACGTAAATTGCTCTTTCAAGATATTCCGCCAAATGCTTCGACTTAAATTCTCCGCTCACCGAGCCCTCGTTAACGTAAAGTTCGCGCTCAACGTGTGCCATTACCTCATCGTCGGTCATATTTTTGTATTCGTCTTGTGTAAGCACCGATGCAACGTAAGTTCTCATTTTTCCGCGTCTTACAACGTCGCTCCATCTCGGCTGAACTCCGTATCCGGCCTCGATTCTCACGAATGCAACGGGCATTTTAAGCGCTCTGATGAGTCCGACGATAGCAGGCTTCATATAAACCGGTTTTCCGTCGTACGTTCTGTTTCCCTCGGGAGCAATGGCAATGCTTCCTCCCTCTCTTGCAACTCTCATGCAGTTCATAACTGCCGAAACGTCAGAGGTCTGCTTCTTAATCGGAATGGGCTCGACAAGATACTTGATTATCTTCGAAGCAAATCCCATAGAGAAAATGTCCTCGCTCGCGACGTAATAAATCGGGGGCTTGAACGGTATCCCGATAAAGAATTGGTCAAATCCGGTTTGGTGATTGTAGAGAATTAAATAAGGACCCTTATCTCTGTCCTTGAATTTTTCAATCTTAACCTTGTACTTCCATCTACAGTACGGATGAAGAATACGGTTGAGTATCACCTCGGCAATTATATGCCTCGGTTTTATCCATTTTTTCTTCTTTTTCTTCTTGTTGTTTTTTTCGTTTTTCATAATTTTCTCGCCTCTTGTAAAAAACTGTTATTTTGACAACAACGCTCCAATTATAGCACAATTCGAAGCATTTGTCAACTATTGCATTTTCTTCGACAGTGCGAAGGGGCAGTTTAAAACAGCGAGAACACAAAATTTCAAGAATTTCGAAGGAATGAAAAAAGTGCTTTTTCAGACAAAATGTCCTTCATTACTTCAAGTCGCGACGAAAATATTTTTACTTTTTTTCATTTTGCACTTGCAAAAAGAATAATTTTATGATAAAATAAATTAATATTATTATATTATAAGTACGCACAGACGGAGAAAAACAATGCAAGAAAAATTTATAAGTCTGCTTTATCCAACAGAGGAGCTTCACAGCTTCCATTCATACAGAGACAATTTACCTAATATCAGCGATGCCGTTTGCGATGAGCTTGGACTCACCGAGCTTTTCGACCTCAAGGCATCATCACTCGGTGATTTCTTCACCTCCGATATTGAGGTTATCAAATACAGACAGCAAACGATGAACGATATTATGAGCATCCCCGAACTTAAAAAGGTGCTTGCCGAGGTTCATCCGATACTCGATGACATTCGCCAGTTAAGACGTCTTGATTCGGAGAGCGCAAATTCAGGCGACTCTTACCTTTACAGCATTACTGAAATCGAGCTTTACGTCAGCTGCATAGATATGTTAAGCGCGGGATTTAAGCCTATCAAGGACAAAATCAAGAGCCCTGCGTTTCTCTCGCTTTCAAGCTTTGTGCTTGAGCTTGCCGATTCGGAGTACTATAGAGAGCTTAACAAAAAGCTTTCCGCCCTCGCCTCAAGAGTTCACGAGGTCAAGAGCGTTACGATAGGCGTTAACCTTGACAGAGAGCTTCGTCCATGCTCTGCAGGAGTTATTTCGGTAAACTCCGACGTGTTCAAGTCGGGCAAGACGCTTGATAAAATTCTCCGCTTCTCATTCCGCAACGATGCTATGACCTGCATCGCAGAGCTTTCCCCCATGGGAAAAGGACAGAGCGACAACAAGCGCGAGGCTCTTGCAGTTGCATTCCATTCCGCGATAGAAGACGTTTTCAAATCCTCGATAAAAGGCTGGCGCTCGATAGTAGGAGAGTACGTTCTCGATAACACCGACTTCCTTCTAAAGCTTCTTCCCGAAATCGAATTCGTATCCAAAGCTTCCGAGCTTGTGAAAAAGCTTTCGGAGCATCCCGGATGCAAAATGACGGTTCCGACGCTTCACCCGATGGAAAGCAAAATCTTCAAAACGAAGGATTTATTCAACCCAAGAGTTGCTCTCGCGATAGACGATGAAATAGTGACTAACGATTTCGAATTCGACGATTCTGCGAGAATATACGTTCTTACAGGTCCTAACCGTGGCGGTAAATCGGTAATAACAGTTGCGCTCGGCGCTGCTGAAGCCTTTACGATGCTCGGACTTCCCGTCCCCGCAAGCGCGGCGGACATATCTCCCGTTGACGGTATATTCACTCACTTCCCCGAGGGTGCGGACGATACGATAGACAAGGGTCGTCTTGGAGAAGAGTGCGCAAGACTTCGAGAGATATTTGATGACGTTACGGAAAACAGTATGGTGCTTCTCGATGAATCTCTTTCATCTACGGGAGCATACGAGGCGGCTTACATCGCTTCTGAAATTCTGACGGGATTTGCGGTTATGAGGACGAGAGGAATTTTCTCCACTCACCTTCACGAGCTCGCCGCAAGAGTTCCCGAAATAAACGCAAAATCCAAGGAGCTCGGCGGAATTAACATTGATACCCTCGTCGCAGGAATTGAAGAAGGAAAGCGCTCGTTTAAGATAGTAAGAGCGAAGCCCGACGGTAAATCCTACGCAAGAGACATAGCTGACAAATACGGCCTTTCCTTTGAAAGCATCATAGCTAAAGCCGGGAAAGGAGCGGTAAGTTGAGCATAATTATAGGAATAGACGTTGGCGGAAGCACCACAAAAATCGTGGGCTTTAGAAAAGCCGACGGCAAAAGAGAGTTGATAAAACCGCAGCTCGTTAAGGCGAACGACCCGATAACCTCGATTTACGGAGCGTTCGGCAAATTTACAGATGAAAACCGTTTAGCCCTTTCGGAGATTGACAAGGTTATGATGACCGGCGTTGGCTCTGCATATCTATCCAGAGGGCTTTACGGACTTGAATGCTTTAAGGTTCCGGAATTTAAAAGCATCGGTCTTGGAGGTCTTTACCTCTCGGGACTGGACAAGGCGCTCTGCGTAAGCATGGGCACCGGAACGGCTTTGGTTAACGCTACCGCAGGCGGAGAAATGGTATATCTCGGTGGAACGGGCGTTGGAGGAGGAACCCTTATGGGACTTTCAAAGCTCCTTATGCAAGCCGAGGCAATAGACCATATATCCGATATGGCTTCTCAAGGAGACCTTTCAAAAATCGACTTAAGAATTTGCGATATAACCAAGGATGACACGTTAAGCGAGCTTGCAAGAGATTTGACCGCCGCAAACTTCGGTAACGTCAGTGACCTCGCCACAAGGGAAGACGTTGCAAGAGGTCTTCTTAATATGGTGTTTGAAACCGTCGGCATGATTTCCGTCTTCGGAGCGCGCTCGTGCGGTGTTAAGGACATTGTTCTGACGGGAAATCTCACCGAGCTTGAATACTGCAAAACAAAATTCGACGATTTCGCAGGTCTTAACAAAAAAGAAGGCTTAAGGTTCATAATACCGCCGTCGTCAAGATTCGCCACCGTTATCGGTACGGCTCTTTGCGGTTAGTGAGGTGCTATGAAGAATATAAGCATACTGCGTTTTATGATTCCCAAGAGCCTTGTTGAGTATATTACGGTGGACAGTACCGTGAGGCAGGCTGTTGAGAAGATGCAATTTCACAAGTACCGAGCTATTCCGGTTCTCGATTCGGCAGGAAAATACCTTGGAACTCTGCGCAACGATGACGTTTTAAGTTATCTTTGGCGCGAGGGCAACTGCAACAAGGAGGCCGCCGAGGCAATACCGATAAGCGAATTACTTCAAACGTCTTATTCAAAGGCGCTATTGCACAGCGCCTCGGTAAAGGACCTTATCGAAAGCGTAAAGGAGCATAACTTTGTTCCAATCGTTGACGACCGAGGATGCTTTATCGGGATAGTCTTAAGACGTGAAATTTTAGACTATCTGTCACACAACTTTAAAGAATAAAAAAATTGACATAAATCAGCCGAGGAGCCATACACTCTTCGGCAAAGGGAGGAAAAATGAGCGAAGAAATGAAAAACAAGAACGCTTCCGCGACGGCAGACAGCTCGCCGTCAATAAGCGAAAAGCTTAATTCTGCAAGCTTAGCTCTTGAAAACGCCGGAGAGGGCGCCAAGGCAAAGCGTGAAGAAGAAGCAAAGAAAAAAGCGGAAGCAGATCGCGAAGAACTCGCGAGACAGGAGGAGCTTGAGCTCCGCCGCAAAGAGGATGAAGCGAAGAACGAAGCTTACCTCAAGAAAAAGCAAGCCGAGATGGAGTACGCTGAAAATTACAGACAGCGTCTTCGTGAGGAGCAGGAAAGAAGAAGAGCTATGGCTGCGCAGAAGAAGGCCAACAAGCTCAAGGAGGAGGCAAAGGCTGAGGCTGAACGCAAAAAGCGTGAAGAAGAGGAAGCTGCCCGCGCCAACGCTGCGCGTGAGCATCAGGAGGATGCTGACCGCCGTAACGCCGAGAAGGATTCCTATCTCGAAAAGGTTTCCACAAAGCAGAAGGAAAACGAGAAGTTTGTGGAGGACTACAAGAACGCAAAGGAAGAGGCAGAGCGCGAATACGCAAAGCGTCTTGAAGAGCGCCGCGCTATGATAAGCCCCAAGTCCAATCCTAAGGCAGAGCCCGAAGTTCCAAAGACTCCCGAGGCAAAGCCCGAGACAACCGAAACTCCCAAGGCTAACACGAAGGATAACTCTGATGTTATCACGATTAGCTTTGACGATGCAAACGAAACGCCCGCTCCCAAGAAAGATGAGAAGGCTCCCGTTGCAAATGACAATATAATCACAATTACGTTCGACGACGATACCCCCGCAGCGCCCGAAAAGAAGAACGCTCCGGTTAACAATGATAACATCATCACCGTTGACGTATCCGACCTTGAGGCTCTTTTAAATCCCGAGCCCAAGGCAGAAGAGCCTAAGAAGGCAGACGCGCCCAAGCAGACACCTGCGCAAGCGCCCGACACCAAAAACAACGCTCCCGCTGCAAATCCCGCAGCGCCCAAAGCTCCTTTTGCGCCCAAGCCCCAGGCTCCCCAGGCACCTAAAGCGCCTCAAGCTCCTCAAGCTCCCCAGGCACCTAAAGCGCCTCAAGCTCCTAAGGCTCCTCAGGCACCTAAAGCGCCCCAAGCACCAAAACAGGAAGCTCCCAAGGCTACTCCCGCGATGCCCAAGGAAAGCGCGCCCGCTACTCCTAAAACCGAAGAGCCCAAGGCTGAAGCTCCTAAAACTGCTCCCGTAGCCCCAAAGGCAACCCCTGCAGCACCGAAAGCTGAAGCTCCTAAAGCTGCTCCCGTAGCCCCAAAGGCCACCCCTGCAGCACCAAAAGCTGAAGCTCCTAAAGCTGCTCCCGTAGCTCAAAGAGCGGAAGAACCCAAGGAAATCCCCACAAAGTCCAATAAGGATACAGACAAGGCTAATGCCCCCAAGTCAAATGCCGGGTTTCCGTTTAACTTTCCTAAAAAGAAGAAAAAGAAAAAAACAATTCCGATGAGCCCGATGCAGGCTTATCTTCTCGACAACAGTACATATAATCTTGCCAACAAGGAAACTAACTTTGGTCAAGATCACGCTGATAAGAAGAGAAAGAATGAGTTGCAGCTCAAAAATTTTCCTATACCCCCCATCAAAAGAGACGTTGATGGGAAGGACTATAAATACGTTTCGGCAAAAGCGCCCGAAACAGCGCCTAACTTCCACACCCCCGGACAAAATTCTACGAAAGGCGGAGATCAAGATGACGATAGCAATCTCTATCCTTCTCTTGGTGCAGTAAGCGCTGTCGGTGCAGCCGGTGCCATTGCTGCAGCCGGCGCATTCGTTGCGTTGGCAGCCATGGGCAAGGATAACAACGCTGCACAAACCGCAACCTCCGCTGCTACTCTCGGCGCTAACGCCGACGTGGCAATAAACAACACTGCTGACGGTACAAACTCTGCGTCAACTCTCTCAGGCAATTCCGCAGTCTCCGGAGCACAGGGACAGAACGCAAACGCAACCGATGCAGATACAAATAACAACAACGGATTGAATACCGCAAGCGCAACAGTCGCAAACGCTGACGGCAAAGATGCTAACGCTACCGATTCCGCAAGTGCAACTGCAAAAGACGGCGCAAGTGCTGCCAATGCTAATGCTGACGGCAAGGATGCTAACGCTACCAATTCCGCAAACGCAGATGCAAAAGACAGCGCAAGTGCTGCCAATGCTAATGCTGACGGCAAGGATGCTAACGCTACCGATTCCGCAAGCGCAGCTGCAAAGGATGGCGCAAATGCTACCAACGCTGCCGCTGACGGCAAAGATGCTAACGCTACCGATTCCGCAAGCGCAGATGCAAAAGACGGCACAAGTGCTGCCAATGCTAATGCTGACGGCAAAGATGCTAACGCTACCGATTCCGCAAGCGCAGATACAAAAGACGGCACAAGTGCTGCCAATGCTAATGCTGACGGCAAGGATGCTAACGCTACCGATTCCGCAAACGCAGATGCAAAGGACGGCGCAAGTGCAGATTCAACCGCAAACGATATAAATTCTTCGGCAAACGAACAAAACAACGCAAATAACGTTTCCGAGCTAAAAGACGAAAACGACAAGAGCGATAATGCATCCGAAAATAAGGATTCGAAATTCGACGATGCTATCGGCGCGGCAGCTCTTTACAATGCTTCCAAGAATGATGACGAAAAGAGCAACGCAACCGACGGCAACAACGGTCAAAACGAAGAGGAGCACGTTTCCTCCCGTATGGCAGACGACTCCGAAGATGCAGCCTCTTCCGCTCGTACAAACGAGCTTGATAACGTCGAGGACAGCGCTAACGGTGCAGAGTCCGAGAAGTATTATGATCCCGAAACCAAGAAGTACTACGACAAAGACGGTACTGAGGTTAGTGATAAAGAGGTAAAAGACCTCGAAAATAACGAAGCTAAAAAGTCTTCGGAAAAGGACGATTCCTCCGAAAGTCCTAAAAAAGCCGGAGCTATGGATTCTTCCGATGCGAATGCAAAAGATGAAGAAAAATCAGATAGCGTTAAAGCTACCGACGGCAAGAGCGAAGACAGTACCGAAGATAACACAGCAAAAGCCACCGACGGCGAGGACAATTCCTCCGAAAGTCCTAAAAAAGCTGAAGCTATCGATACTGCCGACGCCACCAACAAAGATAACGCAGACGATTCTTCTAACGAATCCGGCGAAGCAGTAAAATCCCGCTATGCAAGCGCAAAAGACAGCGAAACTCTCGACGAGGCTCAAGACTCTACCGAGAACAAGTCCGAGGATTCTTCCCTCTCCGAATCCAAGGATTATGCATCATCTATTGATGAAAGAATGAACGCGCTTAAGAACGAGGATAACAAACGTCAGCAAAGAGAAAGCTCCGACGAAAACTCAAACGATGACATGACTTCTACCTCAAAGGACTCCTCCGAAAAGAGCGAATCCGACGAAGGAAAGGCAAAGGACGCAACATCAAACGATAGCTCCAACGAAGATGACTCTCTTGACAAAGATAGCTCAAAGGATGCTGCGGCAAAGGATAGCTCTAAAGATGATGACTCGTCGAGCGCCAAGGACTCTAAAGACTCTAACGAAAGCGAAGAAAACGAAAAAGTCTCTGACGAAACCGGCGAAGCAAAAGACTCTGACGAAAGCGAAGAAGCAGAAGACTCCGATAAAGACTCAAGGGCTGCAAGAAGAGCCGAAAAGAAGGCTGCCAAAAAGGCTAAAAAAGCTGCCGCTGAAAACGAATTTGAGAACGATGAGGCTCAAAACAGTGAAAACACCGAGGGTGAAGCTAACTCCGATAAGTCAAACGAAAGTGATGCTAATCGCAGCGCGGCTACCGTAAGTGATGCTAAAGGTAGCGAAGAAGAGCAAGCAGAGCTTGAAAAGGCTCGAGAGGCTAAAAAGGAACAGTTTGGTGAATATCTTGCAGTTGCAACGATGAAGCTTGACGATGAGTCCTTCGATAGATACGTTCAAGAGGTTGAAAGCTTTGAGGAAATCATGCTTGATGATGAGATGAACCTCCGTCGCAAGCAACAGACCTATCACGGCGATGAATCCACGCTTCTTCTTAAGGGTTGTATGGATAAGGAAAAGGCTCTTATAGACTCCTATTCCGACGTTGTTACAAGAGCTATCATTTCCAACAACAAGAAATATTATAAAGAATACTCCGAGAAGCTTGAAGATGCTATAAATGAGTACAATGCAGACGTTGCTTATTGGAATCATTTGACAGGCGAATCGGCTTCAGAGATTCCTCCCGAATATCTCAACTGCACAAAGGCAGGAAAGCCCGCTCCCAAAATCGAGGAAGTAGAGATTCCCGAGAAGCTTGCAAAAGCGAACCCCAGAACAACCGAAAACATTAACAGAATGCAGGACAAGGCTATGTCCACCGTTCGCCCCGCAACAGAGGGTATCAGCGGACGTAAGCCCCTTGTTTCCGAAGATAAATATCCTATCGTATTCTTCGCAGAGGAGCGTACTGCCATTAATCAGGCTTCCTCCGACCTTCTCGGCAAAGAAACGGTAAGCAAGGAAGATATAAAGAGCGCGTTCGATTTATTTGACCGTTCTGAAATCTTCGAAAAAGAAGCAAACATAACCGAAAATATGCTCCGCGAAAAAGCAGACCAGTCCTCCGGAAACAGAAGACTCGTTTACCTCAAGGAATGTATGGCCCTTGAGAAGCAGCTCATCGAGTGCTATTCGCAGAACTACAAGTGCGCTTCTAAAATCGACTCCAAGAAATACAAGAATCAGTATGAAAAGCTTCTCAAGAAGGAAATTGACGAATATAACGCAGACCTTCTTCTTTGGAGCAGACTTACCGAAACCTCTCCCGAGTTGGTTTCTGATTCTTACGTTGAAAGCCTTAAGGAAGACTACACGAAGTCGCTTCTCATTCCCGTCGTTGCTCTCCCCACCGACGTGGAAAACGCTGTAAGAAGAAGAAACGCTTTGCGTAATCAGGAAAACTTTGTCCCCGTTGTTCGCTCAGACGATGACAATGTTTACGAAATAATCCTTGCTAAATCTATAGTCGAAACGGTTAAAAACAAAAATCACCTCTCCAAAAAAGACCATGACGTTACGAGCAAGACCGAAAAGCTCGAAAACTTCGGCGACCAGATCGCGCTCGAAGAACTCATGGATGACGAATATAACACTGCTATTGATAGAATTCTCGGCGCTAACGTCGCATCAAAGACGGGCGGTGAGAATGCCAATACCGCGCTTTCCGATACTTCGGATAACGAGTTCGGCTTGAAGTCTGCTGCCGGCAACGGTATGCCTTTAGATCCTTATCGCGACTTTGCTGCCGCAAGAGGCGTAAACGCACAGCAGGATTGGCTTAAGTTCTATCCCAATATGGATCCGAGAAACTTCGGACTTCCCTATCTCCAGAATGCCGCTTCTTATCCGAAGATGATGAATCAGAATCTTGCGGATGCTCTTTATATTCTTTCCTACGCTCGCCAGAACGCAGGCGTCAAAGATGCAAATGACACATCGTTTGATAACGCTATTTCAAGACACGGTGAGGTAACTCCCGAGGAGCTTGCATTCAGCGAACGTAACAGAGAGAAGGAAAAGGAAGACGATCTTTGGAAGACATCTCGCGAAAAGACCAATGAAGAGTTGGTTAGAGATTACGAAAAAGCCAGAGAAAAAGAAGAGCGCGAAAAGGATTATGCTCGTGAAAGCGAGAAGATGCTCGACAAATCTGCATCCGATTCCTACTCCAAGAAGAAGGAAAACGAAGAAGGCAGAAAGAAGATGCTCGAGGATGCTAAAAAACTCCGCGAAGAATCTCGCATTTCCGCATACGATCGCGCTGCCGATAAGAAAGAAGCAACAGATGACCTTCGCAAAACAGGCGAAGAAGAAATTAATAAAGCAAACGAAAAGGCATACACCCTCGCCGAAGAAAAGAAGTACGGCAAAGAGGATATGCTTAAAACTGCCGAAAAGCTTAAAGCTGATAAAGTAGAGTCCACCTATGCTGATTTCAAGGAAAAGAAATCCGGCGTAGAAGATATGCTCAAGACCGCAAGCGAGCTTAAAGCTGATGCTATCGAGAACGCATACATTGCTGCCGAAGAAAAGGCTGAAGGCAAGGCCGACTTGCTCAAGACCGCAAGCGAGCTTAAGGCTGATGCAATTCTTTCCTCTTATGATAATGCTGCAGAGAAAGCCGCTGCTAAAGAAGAACTTCTTAGAACCGCTGCAGGTTTGAAGTCTGACAAGACTATCTCTTCCTACGATGAAGCTGCTGAAAAAGCTGCTGCAAAGGAAGAACTCCTTAGAACTGCTGCAGGCTTGAAGTCTGACAAGACTCTCGCTTCCTACGATGAAGCTGCTGAAAAGGCCGCTGCAAAGGAAGAACTTCTTGCTACTGCTGCAAGCTTGAAGTCTGACAAGACTATATCTTCCTATGACGAAGCCGCTGAAAAGGCTGCCGCTAAAGAAGAACTTCTTAGAACCGCTGCAGGTTTGAAGTCTGACAAGACTATTGCTTCCTATGATGAAGCCGCTGAAAAGGCTGCTGCAAAGGAAGAACTCCTTGCCACCGCTGCTACTCTTAAGCACGGTGCAGACCTCTCATCTTATGATAATGCTGCAGAAAAGGCTGCCGCAAAGGATGAGCTTCTTGCTACCGCTGCTACTCTTAAACACACCGAGGATCTTTCCTCTTACGATAATGCTGCTGAAAAAGCTGCCGCAAAGGATGAACTCCTTGCTACTGCTGCAAGCTTGAAGTCCGACAAGACTATATCTTCCTACGATGAAGCTGCAGAAAAAGCCGCTGCAAAGGAAGAACTCCTTGCTACCGCTGCTACTCTTAAGCACACCGAGGATCTTTCCTCTTACGATAATGCTGCAGAGAAAGCTGCCGCAAAGGAAGAACTTCTTGCAACTGCTGCTACTCTTAAGCACACCGAGGATCTTTCCTCTTACGATAACGCCGCAGAGAAAGCCGCTGCCAAGGAAGAGCTTCTTAGAACCGCATCCACTCTCAAGGCCGATATTACTGAATCAGATTACGTTGCCTTCGAAGAAAAATCCGAAGGTCAGGCTGATATGCTTAAGACCGCAAAAGATCTTAAGACCGCCGACGGTATCTCCGATTACGCGAAGTATGCCGAAAAGATTGCCGGCCAAGAGGATATGCTCAAAACCGCTGCCGAACTTAAAGCAGCTAAAAAGCTTGATGCTGATACTTCTGCTTACGATAGAAGCATCGCAGAGCAACAGTTGATTGACACTGCGAAGTCGCTCAAGGACGAAAAGAAGATCGATACCAATTTTGCCCTTTACGAAAGAGAAATTGCCGAGCAGCAATTGGTTGACACTGCAAAAGCACTCAAGGACAAAAAGAAGATCGATACTAATTTTGCCCTTTACGAAAGAGAAATTGCCGAGCAACAGTTGGTTGACACTGCAAAAGCACTCAAGGACGAAAAGAAAGCAAGCGTTGATGCATCTCATTACGAGCAGAGCATAGCAGAAGAGCACATGATCAAAACTGCCGCCGAGCTTAAGGCTGCAGAAAAGCGCGCTTCTGACTTCTCCGCTTATGAGAGAGAGTTCCACGAAGCAGATATGCTCCGCACTATTTCGGACAATAAAAAAGCTACAAGCGAAGCAGACTATGCCTCCAAGCTCGCCAAGGCTGCCGCAAAAGATGAGCTTCTTGCAACTGCTGCAACCGTCAAGTTAGATTCAGCCGAAAGTACTTACACCGCCGCTCAAGAGTCGGCAGAGGCAAAGGCTGATATACTCAAGACCGCTGCGGAGGTTAAAACCGCAGATGCTCAAAAGGCTTATGAAAAGCATACCGAGGATTCTTATACTAAAGCCCAAATTCTTGAGGACGCTAAGTCATTCAAGCAGGTGACAGATGAATCTTCTTACGTTGCCGCTATCGAAAAAACCGCTGCCAAGGATGACCTTCTTGCAACTGCAGCTGACGTAAAATCCGATTCGGCTGAAAAAGCTTACACATCTGCAAAAGAACTTTCAGAGGCAAAAGCCGATATACTCAAGACCGCTGCGGAGATAAAATCCGCAGAAGCACAGAAAACTTACGAAGCATCCACAGAAAATGCTTATTCAAAGGCAAAGATGCTCGAGGATGCCGACGCTCTTACGCAGGCAGAAGCAGAGGCTATTTACGCTGCCGCTCAAGACAAGTCAATCGCTCAAGCAGATATGCTTGACACCGCTGCACAGCTTAAGACCGCTGCAGACAACTCCGTATATGAGAGCGGTATGGAAGAGGAACAGCTCTTCAAGACCGCCGAAGATCTCAAGGCAGCAAAGAAGCTTGCTGCCGCAATATCCGCATTTGAAAGCGGTATGGAAGAGGAACAGCTCTTCAAGACCTACGAAGATCTCAAAGCTGCAAAGAAGCTTGCTGCCGCAATCTCTGCATTTGAAAGCGGTATGGAAGAGGAACAAC
>JAZRDI010000081.1:0-3007 GCA_045660185.1 Eubacteriales bacterium
TTGGCCACGGAAACCTTGGCGCAATGCTTCTTTCCGATGAAACCGAGTGCTTCTGCTTCTTGGCAGGACACGAGTCCTTTGCAGCAGCAGAGGGCGCTATCAAGATCGCTCTTAACGCTAACAAGGTAAGAACAAATCCTCTTCGCGTTATCCTTAACGGTCTTGGAAAGGATGCAGCTTATATCATCTCCCGTATCAACGGGTTTACTTATGTTCAGACCGAGTTTGACCCCTATACCGAAGAGGTTAAGGTTGTTTCCGAGAAGCCTTTCTCGAACGGTCCTCGTGCGGCTGTTAAGTGCTACGGCTCTGATAACGTTCCCGAAGGCGTTGCAATCATGCGTCTTGAGAACGTTGGCGTTTCTATCACCGGTAACTCCACCAACCCCACAAGATTCCAGCATCCCGTTGCAGGAACCTACAAGAAGTGGTGTAACGAGAACGGAAAGAACTACTTCTCCGTTGCATCCGGCGGCGGTACAGGACGTACTCTTCACCCCGATAACATGGCAGCAGGCCCTGCTTCCTACGGTATGACCGACACTATGGGTAGAATGCACTCTGACGCTCAGTTCGCAGGCTCTTCCTCCGTTCCCGCTCACGTAGAAATGATGGGTCTCATCGGTGCAGGTAACAACCCCATGGTTGGTATGACTGTTGCGGTCGCTGTTGCGATTGAGGAAGCAAGCAAGTAATTCGCATAGCGAATGACTTGCAATGAAATTCGCCCGAGATAAACTCGGTCGATTGAAATTCAGCTACGCTGATTGAAATGCTCACTTCGTGAGCTTGAAATGCGCCACACGGTTTCCGTTGTGGCACATATTTATCCTATCGAGGGCGATTTCATTCTATGCACAAAGTGCATTTCAAGATTGCGTAGCAATCATTTCAAGACGGCTTGCCGTCATTTCAAGCACGATAGTGCATTTCATGCGAGTTCGCAAACTCGCAATACTTATTAAAGAGGGCATTGCTATGACTAACAATATCATCGTAGACTTATCTATGAATTTTTCTATTTCAATCGTCAATTTATGCGATAGCATAAAGGGAAAGTCTGCAATAGTAAATCAATTCCTCCGCTCAGGCACAAGCATAGGCGCAAATATCCACGAAGCGAACTATGCAAGTAGTCGCGCTGATTTTATAGCAAAAATGCAGATAGCATTAAAGGAATGTTACGAAACAGAGTATTGGTTAGAATTATTTGTCAAAACTAATCTTATCGTAGAAGAAAATTACAAGCAATTAAAAAACGACTGCGGTAAAATTAGGAAGCTTCTTATTTCCTCCATAAATACCGCAAAAGCAAACTCATAAAAAATTGGACACATCATCTTGGCGTTTTTCCTTGTGTTGTGTCCAGTTTGTTTTATAGGGAATGAACTAACTTAATGTATTATAGCTTGCGCGCGTTTGCGATATGAGCAGAACGAGAATTTACCGGTACATTAAAGTTTTGAAATAGTAAAAGCGAGCCGCAAAAAAACGGCTCGCTAAATGTGTTTGTTGGTTATTATTCTTCCGGAACGTAGTTGAAATGAATAACGGTAGATGTCGGAATGCTATTTTTACCGAATTCAATGGTATTCCACTCTTCTTCTGTTCCGATAAAATAAACATTTTGAAGTGCATCGTCGAAGGCATCATCTCCGATTTTATCCACTCCAGAATGAAGTATTATGTTATAATGACGGTTCTTGTTGAAATGATAAAACCCTTTATTTGCTATTGATTTTACGGCTGCAGGAATTACGAGTGTAGTAAAATCGGAAGGAGCCATTTCAAAGGCGCTTACATTCACTATGTATTCCTCACCATTACAGCTCTCCGGCAGATAAAGCACGTCGTTTTCATATTTGCAGAATGAAACTAAGTAGTTTTCACCATTATACGTATAGAATAAGAATCCGTCAATATTATGTATTTTACTTTTTCCCGAATGAATTTCGATTGCGTTTAAAGCAACGCTTCCGTTATCACTAGTTCCCAAGGAAAGTTGGATTTCGGAGTTGTTTACAACCTCGACTAAACGATAGCAGGATGTAAATGCTCCACTTCCTATCGTTGTTAATTTTTCCGGAAACTCTATACTCACAAGCCATTCACAACCGATGAATGCATAGTTGCCGATAGATGTACATTCGCTATCATCTTCAAACTCAACAGATTTAATTTCAGAACGCTCAAACAATCCGTCGGGAATCGAGACTGCATCTTTTCCTATTATAACGTGAGCACCCCACGCAGAACCATAAAATATTCCTAAGGAGTTATACGGATTATAATTATCAATATTCGAGTTGATATAAATGTTTTTTAATGCATCGCAATATCCAAATGCGTGATAACCAATACTGATTTCATAACTGGTAATGCTTAGGGAGTCGAGCTTGTTGCAATAATAGAAAGCTTCTTGTCCTATTGTTATTATACTGTCAGGAACTATTAAAGATGTTATGGTTTTATTTCCCATAAAAGCTTTTTCGCCAATTCCGGTAACGGTTAACCCATCGGGTGATGTTGAAGGAATCACAATATCGGTATCCGTACAAGTTCCAATACCACTTACATAACAAGTTCCGTCACCGTTAGATATATACGCAAGTCCTTCGCTAAAATATTCCTTTCCACACATCGAGCACACACCCTCTATGTAGTCGTGCTCGATTATGTCAATAACGGTCTGCTCTACGAATACCTCTCCGCAAGCCGAGCAATGCGAGCCTTCGGTAAGACCTGTTGTTGTGCAAGTTGGAGCGAGATACCAGTCAACTACAATGCTATGCTCGGTCTCGGAGAATCTCTCCTTGTCGCACTTGTTGCAGCGCGTGTCGCACTCGCTCGAGTAGGTGTGGATGCACCAATTGTATGTGAAGCTTACGTTTGTCAGGGAGTCGTTATAGGGAGAAATGTAAATATTTTTCCACTCTTCTTGACTTCCGGTGTAGCATACCTCGCTAAGGCTGTAGCAGTCCTTGAAGGGATAACCATTTACTCTATT